>NZ_CAMLDP010000050.1 GCF_946478925.1 uncultured Nitrososphaera sp.
CCGTAGATCCTCCCCCTTGGGCCTGAGAACTCGCCGTTTCTGTTCCTCCGGGCAACAAGCAGCCGGGGAAACGGCTCGTCGGTTATCTTCAAGTACGAATACCCGCTGTTGTCCTTGAGCGCGATGTTGAACGCCGGCCGATAGCGCTTTATCAGGTTCGATTCTAGCAGGAACGCCTCTGTCTCGTTGTCAGTGACCATGAACTCGATGTCGGCTATCTCTAGCACGAGCCTTGCCGTCTTGTCGTCGTGGTCGCGTTTTGTGAAATAAGAGGCGACGCGCTTGCTTAGGTCTTTGGCCTTGCCGATGTAGATTATCTGCCCCTTTGCGTCTTTCATAAGATAGACGCCCGGGTTTTTTGGGATGCGCTTTTCCCGAAGGACAGTTGTAGTTATCATCGTCGTCATTGCCTGCGCCGCACCAGCCTCTGGTCCATAGCAAGTTTCTGCTTCAGGTACTGGCCAGTGTAGCTTGCGGTGTTTTCGCTGACCTGCTCGGGCGTGCCCTCGGCGACTACCGTGCCTCCACCCTCTCCTCCCTCCGGCCCGAGGTCCACCAGCCAGTCAGCCGAGGCGATGACGTCGAGGTTGTGCTCTATTATGATGGCCGTGTTGCCAAGCTCCACCAGCCTCTTCAATACATGCAAAAGCTTGCTCACGTCAGCAAAGTGAAGGCCGGTGGTCGGCTCGTCGAGTATGTAGATGGTCTTGCCCGTGTCGCGCCTCGATAGTTCTGCCGCAAGCTTGATCCTCTGCGCCTCTCCTCCGGACATCGTGGTCGCCGGCTGGCCGAGGCGCAGGTACCCAAGGCCCACGTCGTTCAGGGTCTGCAGCTTCTTTGTTATGGCAGGTATGTTTTCAAAGAACGACAGCGCCTCTTCTATCGTCATGTCGAGCACATCTGAAATCGTCTTGCCTTTGTATTTTATCAATAGAGTCTCCGAATTGTATCGCCTGCCCTTGCACTCGTCGCATGTCACGTACACGTCGGGCAAGAACTGCATCTCTATCTTTTTGACGCCTCCTCCCTCGCACGCCTCGCACCTGCCCTCTGATACGTTGAATGAGAACCTGCCGGCGGTGTAACCCATCTCCCTAGCGTGCGGCGTCCTTGCAAACAGCTCGCGAATAGGAGTAAAGGCGTTGACGTACGTCGCGGCGTTGGACCTAGGAGTCCTGCCGATTGGCGACTGGTCGATTCCAATCACCTTGTCGACGTTTTCAAGCCCTGAAATCCTGTCGTGCCCGCCCGGCCTGTCCTTTGCGCCAAAAAAGTGACCTGCAAGTGCCTTGAACAGTATGTCGTTTACAAGGGTCGACTTGCCCGAGCCGGAAACGCCGGTGACGACTGACATGCAGCCGAGCGGGAACCTCACGTCGATCTTTTTCAAGTTGTTTTCCTGAGCGCCGTGCACGGTGATCCACTTGCTTGGTTTCTTGCGCTCGTGCATGTGCGCCGCAGTCTGCTCGCCACGCAGAAAAGCGCCTGTGACAGAATCGCCGCTAGAGATAATGTCAGCAAGCGTCCCAGACGCCACTATCTGTCCTCCGTGTATTCCTGCCCCTGGCCCGATGTCTATAATCCAGTCGGAGCTGCGTATCACCTCCTCGTCATGCTCTACAACCACGAGTGTGTTATCAAGGTCGCGCAGTTTCTTTAGCGTGTCTATCAGCCGCGAATTGTCGCGCTGGTGCAGGCCGATTGTCGGCTCGTCAAGGACGTAAAGCACGCCGGTGAGGTTAGAGCCTATCTGCGTCGCAAGCCTTATCCTCTGCGACTCGCCTCCGGATAGAGTCGCGCTCATCCTGTTGAGCGTGAGGTAGTTCAGGCCGACGTTTCGCAGAAACTCTAGCCTCGACATTATCTCCTTCAGTATAGTCCGGGCAATGTAGCGCTCTGTCTCTGACAGCTCTATGTTCTGAAAGAAACTATAGCAAGAGTCTATCGACAAATCGCAGACCTGCATTATCGACCTGTCGCCTATCTTGACAGCAAGTGCCTCTTCGCGCAGGCGCCTGCCTCCGCAGCGCTCGCAGGGCCGCTCGCGCATGAACTGCAAGAGGTCCTCGCGTTTGCTCTCCGACTCGGTCTGCCTGTACGTGCGCTCTAGGTTCGGTATCACTCCCTCGAACGTGCCATTGTACTCCCAGCGGCTGTCGGAATACTTTGACTCGTACTTGAAGTGGATGTTCTCGTCGGTGCCGTACAGGATGACGCTGAGCTGTCGCGGAGTCATCTTGGCGACAGGCACCGAAAGGTCAAAGCCGTATTTTCTGCCAACGTCCTTTAGCATCGAGGAGCGGAAAGTGGCAAAGTGGCCCGTCCACGGCTTTATCGCGCCCTCCAAGATGCTCTTTTGCTTGTCAGGTATTATCAGTTCGGGGTCGAACTCGATTTTCATGCCGAGGCCGTTGCATCCCTGGCAGGCCCCAAAGGGCGAGTTGAACGAAAACGTGCGGGGCTCTATGTCGCCTATGCTTATCTCGCAGTGGGGGCACGCGTTTTTCTGCGAGTACATCGTGTCCTTGCCGTCGACTGACACGACGGCGGTCCCACCTCCGACCTTGAGGGCCGACTGTATAGATTCAAACAGCCTGCTCTTTTCTTCCATCGACGGCTTTAGCCTGTCTACGATTACCTCTATCGTGTGCTTTTTCTGCTTGTCAAGCCTCGGCGTCTTGGGTTTTTCCTCCTCTTCGAGGTTCGTGACCTCGCCGTCGAGCCTTATGCGTGAGTAGCCCTCTTGTTTCAAGTCGTCGAACAGCTTTTCGTAGGTGCCTTTTTTTGCCTGCACCACGGGCCCAAGCACCATCACGCTCTTGCCCTCTGCCGTCTTTAGCACCGACTCTGTTATTGAATCAACAGACTGGCTTGCGATGCGCCTGCCGCATTTTGGGCAGTGCGGTATCCCAATCCTTGCAAAGAGCAGGCGCAAATAGTCATAGATTTCAGTCACGGTGCCGACGGTCGAGCGAGGGTTCTTGCTGGTGGTCTTTTGCTGGATGGATATGGCCGGCGAAAGCCCGTCTATCGAGTCGACGTCGGGCTTGTCCATGAGCTCCAGAAACTGCCTTGCGTACGCCGACAATGATTCAACATACCTGCGCTGGCCTTCCGCGTATATCGTGTCAAACGCAAGCGTAGATTTTCCCGAGCCTGACAACCCGGTAATCACGACGAGCTTGTTCTTTGGTATCTCGACGTTGATATTTTTCAGGTTGTGCTGCCGCGCGCCTCTTATGATTATCTTGTCGTGAGCCATCATATAGTAATCATGACACCTCCGTGATAGGAGTCGCGTCGCCAATCGCCCTTTTTATCCTTGCCAACTTTTCCCTGAACTCTATGGCCTTTTCAAATTCCAGCTCCTCTGCGTATTTCTTCATGGTAGCCTCTGTCTCTATCGCAAGCTTTAGCAGGTCGCGCCGAGTCATCGACTTTGTCTCTGCCGCCTCTGCGACCTCTTCCGGCGCGGTGCTTTCGGGCACCGGCTTGACAATCGTCTTTGGAGTTATCTTGTGGCGCCTGTTGTAGTCGAGCTGGCGCTTGCGCCTGCGCTCCGTCTCCTCAATCGCTTCCTCCATAGACTCTGTCATCCTGTCAGAATACATTATCACCGTGCCGTCTAGGTTCCTTGCCGCCCTGCCAAAGGTCTGTATTAGGCTGGTAGTGTTGCGCAAAAAGCCCTCCTTGTCGGCGTCCAGAATCGCAACTAGCGAGACTTCTGGGATGTCAAGACCCTCCCTCAAAAGGTTGATGCCCACGATGACGTCGAATTCGCCGAGGCGCAATTGCCTGATAAGCTCTGTACGCTCTAGTCCCTCTATCTCGGAGTGGAGATAGCGCACGCGCACCTCGTTTTTCGCCAAAAACTCTGCAAGGTCCTCTGCCATCCTCTTTGTCAGGGTGGTCACGAGCGTGCGCTGGCCGTGCTTTGCCCTTGCCTTTATCTCGCGTATGAGGTCGTCCATCTGATCCTTTGTCGGCCTGACCTCCACCTGGGGGTCCACAAGTCCGGTTGGCCTTACTAGTTGCTCGACGACCTGCCTGCTGGTCTTTAGCTCGTACGGGCCCGGAGTCGCGGAAACAAACACCGTGTTTTTCAGGTATTTCTCAAACTCTTCAAATTTCAGGGGGCGGTTGTCAAACGCGCTCGGCAGGCGAAAGCCAAAGTCCACAAGCGACTTTTTGCGCGTGTGGTCGCCGGCGTGCATACCGTGCAGCTGTGGAAGCGTGACGTGCGACTCGTCTATTACAAGGAGAAAGTCATCGCCGAAAAAGTCCAGCAGGCAGGACGGAGGCTCGCCCTGCTTTCTTCCGTCAAAGTGGCGGGAATAGTTTTCAATCCCTGAGCAATAGCCAAGCTCCTCTATCATCTCCAGGTCGTATTTCGTCCTTGAGGCGAGGCGCTGCCTCTCTAGTTCCGAGGGCAGCTGCGGCAGCCACTCTTGCAACTCACCCTTTATCGACCTGACGGCCTGCTCGCGGGCCTCCTCCGCGGTGATGTAGTGCTTTGCAGGAAATATCCTTACTGCGCCCGTGTCGCGAAGTTTCTTCATGCTGACGTGGTCGTGTATGCTTATCCTCTCTATCTCGTCGCCGAACATGGACACGCGGATGACGTCGTCAGAGTAGCCCGGGATTATGTCAATCGTGTCGCCCTTTGCGCGAAACGTGCCCGGTACTAGCGCAAGGTCGTTTCGCTCGTAGCGCGCATCAATGAGGCTCTTTATTATCGCCTTTCTGTCGATTACGTCGCCCCTTGAAAGGGCTATGCTGCTTCCCTCCCATTCCTCTGGCGAGCCTAGCGAGTAGATGCACGAAACGGTCGCGATTATTATCGTGGGCTGGCCTGACATGAGCATCGCAGTCGCCTCCAGTCGCATCTTTTCGATTTTTTCGTTGACCTCGGTGTCCTTTTCGATGTAAGTGTCTGTCTGCGGGATGTAGCTTTCCGGCTGGTAATAGTCGTAGAAACTGACGAAATAACCGACGTTGTTTTCAGGAAAGAACTCTTTAAACTCGGCGTACAATTGCGCCGCAAGGGTCTTGTTGTGCGATATTACAAGCGTGTTTTTGTTCGTCTTTGCGACGACGTTTGCGATTGTAAATGTCTTGCCGCTTCCAGTCACTCCAAGGAGCGTCTGCCTTCCGCCCTTTTTCACACTCTGGGCAAGCTTTTCTATGGCCTCCGGCTGGTCGCCGCTAGGGGCAAACACGTTTGCGAGGGTGAATCTTCCCGTGGATGAGAGCAAGGGGCAGTAGATTTCCACTTCGAGCATATATTGTTAATGACTCACGCACGCAAACACAAACACTTATCCGCCGGCACATTTGCACCTGTCAGACGTTATGGCAAACAAAAGGTGCGTCAGCTGCAAGCAAGAAGTGGACGAAAGCAATTTCGTTGGAAACCAGTGCAAGGACTGCCATGCGGCATACCTAGAGTCGCTTGGCGGCGAAGACCAGTACTCGTCATAAAAAAGACGATGCGGCACAATCCCTGCAAACTCTTTTAAATTATGTACGGGTACTTTTTGGCAGATGCCTGACAGCGTGTCAGGTTTTGGTTAAAGAAAAATGTGTGGAATTGCAGGTGTATTGAGCAAACGTGGAGGGAACGTCGCGCCGCTTGTTGGCTCGATGCTTTTTAGCATGGCAAGCCGCGGGCCGGACGGCGCCGGCGTATCCTTTGAAGGGCAGGTGGTGCGTTCGCAGTCAGTTGCAGACCTCGATCTCGGCACGATGCGCGCCCAGAGCGTCATCGGCCATTCGAGGCTTGCAATCGTGGGGGGGACATGTGGAACGCAGCCGTTCCGGAGCTGCGACGGCAGGCTGACTCTGGAGCACAACGGCGAGATTTACAACTACAAAGAGCTAAAGGCGCGCCTTTCGGGGCGCCACACCTTTACGACAGAGACTGACAGCGAAGTCATTGTGCACCTGCTTGAAGAGCATTACAATTCATGCAATGGCGACCTCCTTGAGGCAGTCAAGAGGACCGTGGCAGAACTTGACGGCGTCTATGCCCTTGCGATACGGGACGAGGCCGCTGACACAACAGTGCTTGTGCGTGACAGGCTAGGGGTCAGGCCAATGTACTATGCGGAAAACGAGCAGATGGTGGCGTTTGCGTCAGAGCGCAAGGCGCTCTGGGCAGTGGGCCTGAAGGAGCCAACTCTGCGCGTTCTTCCCGGCCACGCCCTGATAATCGAGGGTGCACGGACCAAGCCGCAGGTGCAGATTGCCGGCCTGCTGAAAGCGCAGGTAGTGCACAGGACGATGGCTTCCGCTGTGGCGGCCTATGAAGACACTCTTGTCGCCGCGATGAAAAAGCGCACGCAGGACGTAGATCGCATCGGGATAATATTTTCCGGTGGAATCGACAGCGTGCTTGTGGCGTACCTTGCAAGCAAGATGGTGCCCAAAGTCATTTGCTACACATGCGGAGTAGAGGGTTCAAGCGACCTAGAGTTTGCGCGCCAGATTGCAGACACGCTCGGCCTTGAGCTGCGCGCAAACGAGCTTTCGCAGGACAGAGTCGAGCAGCTGGTGCCGGAGATAATTCGCGTAATAGAGGAAAGCAACGCGGGCCAAATTGAAGTCGCCCTGCCGGTGTACGGCGCGGTAGAGCTAGCAAAGAAGGACGGGATAAGGATAATGCTGACAGGCCAGGGCGCAGACGAGCTTTTCGCCGGCTACAACTGGTACTCGTGCGTGGCAGAGCGCGAAGGCTACCGCAAGCTGAGAACGCGCATGGCGCAGGACCTCTCACTTCTGTACAAGGAGACACTTGAGCGCGAGGACAAGATAACGATGGCGCACAGCATAGAACTGCGCGAGCCATACCTTGACATGTACGTGATAAAGGCGTCGATGGAAATGGACCTGCGTCTAAACGTCAGGCCGAACGACAAGTTTGGCAAGCGCGTCCACAGGAGGCTTGCGGAGAAGCTGGGCATCCCGCACGATGTCGCCTTCAGGGTCAAAGAGGCCGCGCAGCATGGCTCGGGTATGCACGACATGCTTGAAGCAGTCGCCAGGAAGAACGGCTTTGACGAAGAGGCGATAACGGCGCACTACCTGACGGAACTGCAGTCCAAAGAAAAGATGGGAAGCTCGCAGCGGTATGGATACCTGTTTGAAAAAGAAAGCAAGCTGTGGGTCGCAGAGCCGCACGTGCAGATGTACCTCGACAGCATCGTGCACAAGGCATCCTGAAATTGGCGCCGGCTGCTTCGAGGCGACTGACCCTGCGCAACACCAACAAAAAACTCTATATCGCAATAATAATCGCGTGCGCCCTGGTGTCGTCGTCAATAGTACTACTGGTGCTCGCCTGAGCCTACTTGCGCTTTTGGCGCACACCAATCGCGCTCTTGCCGCCAAGGGCAGCTATGGCCTTGCCGTAGATCTCGTGGATGGTCTCGTCGCTTCCGTACGGGACTTTTTTCTTCTCGTACGCCTTGGCAGCGCTCACCAAAAGGCGCGACAGGTTGTCAGATATCGCGTCGACTGACTGCGAGTCGTGGGCGTCTATCCCCAAGTCGTGCATCGAGATGACCGACCTTGCGCGTTCTAGGCTCTGCGGGTAAAAGTAGCGCGCGATGTCCTTTGGAAGCGCGTCAATGTCATACACGAAAAGGCAGGCCGCCGGCGAAAAGAACTTTTGGATTATGCCGTGCTCCTCTGCGACCTTTTTGGTCAGCATGACAAGATCGTATTCCTTAAGTATCTTCATGTGGTAATTGAGCGACGCGTCAGACAGCCCGAGCTCGTCGGCAAGCTGCGCCTGGGTCATTGGCTTTTCGCGCAACAAGCTCAGTATCGCCCTGCGCATCGGATCTACAAGCACCTTTGCGACCTGCGGATCTCTGACCACATATACCGCTTTCATGGACCGCATGGGTTATTTCTATTCAAGATATAACCTTAGTGCTTGTATGTAATTAGCTAACATATGACCATTAGACTTATCTAACCGCTCCGCCTCTTTAACAGGTATGGCACAACAGATTCCAAACAACTGCGACCCCGTGCTGGTGGAGATAGCACGGGAAGTGTGTTCAAAGGAAGGCCTTGATTTTGAGTCGCTTACGCTCCACCAAACGCGGGGTCTGATGTACTACTGGTGCTCGACCTGCTCAGGGACGCATCCGCTGACCGACCTTGTGATATTGAAAAAGAAAAAGGTGTGCACCCACTGTGACACGCCTGTCAAACTATATGCGACAAGCAACAAGTTTGGCAAGCTCCGCAGGGCGATATTCTTCAAGCACCTCGCAGGGGCTATAACCGGAAAAGACTCTGACGACGACTGACCGAATAAAACTAGGCATAAAGGACGTCTTTCGTCCTTCCAAAGTCGTCCTCTATCCTGACAATATCGTCTTCGTCGAAATGGCCGTACGATATCTCTAGAACGAGGGCATCTGAACTTTTTTTTGCGGCAAGCCTGTGCTTGGCGCGAGTAGGTATCTCAAACTCGTCACCGGCCTTGCCCGTAAACGTCTTGCCGTCTATCTGAACGATTGCCGGCCCTTTTACCACCTTCCAGAACTCCCTGCGCTTTTCATGGTACTGCAAAGAAAGCCTGCTTCCTGCTTTGACGTGGATGAGTTTCACCGTGCATGGGTCGTTTTCGTTGAACTGCTCAAACCATCCCCACGGCCTTTGCTCTCTGTTTGTTGTTGTCACCATCTTTGCCATATCTTTTCACATCAGTCATATACTCAAAGGAGCGCCAACGCTTGCCTGCGTCAAGGACACCACCACCCGAGCCTCAACAACGGTGCGGCAAGCGCCGGTCGCTGTAGAATATCGACGAAACAATAATTTTAAAGAGTTATGAACAAATCATCTAGATCTTCCTAGAAAATCTTTTCTTGCAGTTCTACGCTCTAGAGGGTACCATCATGGCCCCAACTACTACGGCAAGCAGGAGTGAGTTCCTTTCGTTCCTTGAAAACGAGGGCAGGCTCCGGCCAGACAGCCTGATAGAAGGCGCGATAGAAATTGCAGAAGAGGTACACGCCGGCCTTGTCAGGGAGGACGGCCGGTCGCTGTTTCTTGAAACACATACTTGGCCCGTCGCCATGGACGTGGTGGCGCACTACCGGTCAAACAACAGGGGCATAACCGGAGTCGAAGTCGCGTCGGCGATACTGCACGACGTGATGGAAGACGACGAGCGCATCCTCAACCTGCACGAGTCCAAGGCGTACGGGTTTGAAGCGTACCTTGCATACCGCTTTGGGGCAAAAGTGCAGAGAATAGCAAGCGACCTGAAGATAAAGCCGCTTGAAATCTTTACCGGCTGGACCGAAGACGACCGCAGGGCCGCGCGGTTCTGGGACTATTGCAACCTCCTTGCAAAGGCAGACTATGATGTCAAGGTGATAAAACTCGCAGACCGGCTCAACAACATGGCGTTTGCCTATCAAAGCCTGCCAGGGCACGAAAAGCAAAAGCGCTACGTGCGCGAGGCGGAGGACTTTTACCTCGCCTACGCGATGCTTGCGCCTAGCATGCCGCAGTTTTACGCGAGGCTTCGCAAGGCGTACGAGGCTCTGCGTTCGCAAAAGCAAGTGGCTGCTGCCACCGTGTAATACATGGCAAAACCATTTAAAGGAAAACAATGGAAATAAAGGGGAGTGTAAAGTATGCCGAACCTTAACGTCGCCGTTATTGTGAAACTAGAGCCTGATTTTTCCGAAGGAAACGTAAGCTACAACGCCGACGGAACCCTCAATAGGGCAGAAACAAAGAGCATTCTGGGGCCGCACAGCGCAATTGCCTGCCAGGCCGCGTTTTACGCCCGCGTAAAGTTCGGGGCCAGAGTGTCGGTCGGAACGATGGGCCCACCAAACGCAGACGCCGCCCTTGCGCAGGCGCAATTGATTTGCGACGCGGAGGAGTTGCACCTGTACAGCGACAGGCTATTTGCAGGAGCAGACACGCTTGCCACCGCCGAGGTCCTCCGAGCAGGAGTGGCAAAGATGGATGTCGGCAAGATGGACATCGTCTTTTCCGGCCACCGCGCATCCGACGGCGAGACTGGCCAGACTGGGCCGCAGACTGCGTGGAAGCTTGGATTTACGTTTCTTGGACACGTCATAGACTATGATATTGACGTGGAAAGGCGGGTGGTGAGGGCAAGGCGCCTCATATCGCTGCAGGGCGTTTACGACGTCGAGGAGGAGGTGGAGGCCCCGCTTCCAGTGTTTATCGCAATAGATCCGTCATACAAGCCGTCGTTTGACACGGTATCGCAGAGGCTTGCGCTTGAAAAATACCAAAAGGAGGCAAAAGAAAGATCGTCTGACTACAAGCGATACCTAAAGACGTTCAACGCGCAGCAGCTGGAAGTCGACCCAAAAACGGTGGGCCTTCCCGGCTCGCCCACAATCGTGTACAAGGTAGAAAAGATACCCCGGGCCAAGGCTAGCAGAAAGGCCGAGGTAATAGATGGCTCTGACCGGGAGCAGCTGCGCAAGGTCGCGGCCAAGATACACGAAGTACTTGGAGGCATGGTCATAAAATGACGACAAAGTACGAGCACCTGTACATGATAATAGAGCACGAGGAGGGCCAATTAGTGCCGGTCAGCCTGGAGATGCTTGGCGAGGCAAGGCGCCTCATGGACGGCTACAACAGGAAATATTCCGCCGACGAAAAGGTGGTTGCACTGGTCCTTGGAAGCGGCGTTCGGAAAATATGCGACGAGCTTGTGTATCATGGCGCGGACGCCGTGATATACGCCGACAGCCCGGAGCTGAAATACTCGCGCAACCTGGTCGACACCAAGGTTATCTCGCAGATAGCGCTCGACCGGTCGCTTGTCGCAAAATTTTCAAATTCTTCGGATTTTGAACGCCCGCGTTACATGTTCTTTGCGGCAGACAGCGTTGGCAGGCAGCTGTCCTCGACCGTGATGGCGCAGCTCGACTCGGGCCTTGCGTCTGACATCAACAAGCTGGTCATAAGCGACCTTGAGATAAGGCATGAGCACAAGACCAAGGGCCAGCCCATGGTCTACGAAAGGACACTTGAAATGTACCGGCCCGACTTTTCCGGCTTTCTCTGGACCACTATTCTGTGCCTTGACAACCGCAACCCGGCAATCGCAAGGGACTACCATCCACAGGCGTGCAGCATAATCCCTGGAGTCTTTGAACCCATAGCGCGCGACGAATCGAGGAAAGGCGTCATAATCGACTATACTCCGACGTTTGACCCTGAAGACCTGAAGGTGAAGGTGCTGGCAAGAAAGCCTGTGAAAAGCGCGGTCGACTATGACAGCAAAAAGGCAGTGGTCAGTTTCGGCCGGGGGATAAAGGACGCGCCGGAGCAGAACATAAAGCTGGTGATAGAGCTTGCAAAAGAAATCGACGCCGAGGTCGGAGTCTCGCTTCCCATATCGAAAAAGCCGTACCCTGTGAGTGAGGGCATCAGCTCTGCCTACATGATACCTGACAGGGTTATAGGCACAAGCGGCAGGAAGGTAATGCCTCTTCTCTACATAGCCGCCGGCATCAGCGGCGCGATGCAGCACATCGCCGGCATGAAAGAGTCAGGCTTTGTCATTGCGATAAACCCAGACGTCGAGTCGCCGATAAAGGACGAATGCGACGTGTTCATCCAAGGCAGGATGGAAGACGTGATTCCCGCACTAATCGAAGAACTGCGGGTGATAAAGCCCGCATTGGAGGCAAGGAGAAAATAAAATGACAGAGCGCTATGACGTGGCAGTCATCGGCGGAGGCTCTGCCGGGCTTGCCGCGCTAAAGAAACTGGCAGACCTCGGCAGGCAGGCCGTGCTCATCGAGGCCGGCAGGCAGGTGGGGACAAAGAATGTCTCCGGTGGCATCCTGTATTCGAAAAAGCCAAGGCACGGCAAGGTGCACAACGTAGAGGACGTCTATGGCAACTTTTCCGAGGCGCCGGTGGAGCGCCAGATTACCAAATACATCCTGCACGCAGTCTCAAAAGACAAGGACTATGCGATAGACCTGACTGCAGCACACGAGTACCAGGCAAATTTCGGTTATTCTGTGCTCCTTGGAAGGCTGAACGCCTGGTTTGCAAAACAGGCCGCAGAGGCCGCAGAAAAGTCTGGCGGAGGAATAGTGTCCGGCGTCCATGTGCGGTCGATTGGCTGGAACAATGGACATGCGGTTATAGAGACTGACGAATTAGAGCCCTTTGAGGTAAAGGCAGTCATTGCCGCAGACGGCGTCAACTCGGAAATAGCCGAGATGACAGGGGCAAGACCAAAGTTTTCGCCGGCGCAGACGTACCAGGGCGTCAAGGTGATTGCCAAGCTTCCAGAACAGATACTGGAGGAGCGCTTTGGCATAGGCTCTGATGAAGGCGCCGCCCACCTGTTTGCGGGAGACGTCACGCTAGGACACATCGGCGGCGGCTTTGCTTACACGAACCGCGACACGCTGTCTGTCGGCGCCGTCTACCATTTCGACTCGCTGGTGGAAAAACCCGCAGAGCCCAGCGCGCTCGTCGACGCGCTCTTGCGGAACCCGCTGGTGTCCGAATTTGTCAGGGACGAGGTGGCAGTCAAGAAGGAGATAGACCGCAACCTGCCAAAGGAGGAGCAGCTGCGCATAAAATTCGCAGTCAGCAAGCTGATAAAGACGTGGAGCGAACTTCGCGACGCCTACTACTCGCCTTCTGCGCGCAAAAAATTGGTAGAGTCTGGAAAATACAAGTCTGACGACGAGATAAAATCGCGGCTTGAATCGATAAAGGCCGACCTGCAGTCCAAGTACGGCGCAAGGTTTGAAACCGACTATGTGGAGCTGGAATACTCTGCAAAACTCGTGCCGGACGGCAAGCGCTGCATGATGAAAAAGCCGTACCACAAGAACATCCTGTTCGTGGGAGACGCGGCCGGAAGGGGCGTCTTTATCGGGCCCCGGATAGAGGGGCTTAACGTCGGGATAGACGACGCCGTGAGGGCCGCCGAGTCGGTGTCTCGCGCAATCGACCGCAACGACTTTTCCGGCGAATACATGGGCGAATACTACTCGCAGCAGGTGGAGGCAAGCCCGTACACGCGGGACATGCGCGAAATCGACAAGGACTATTTGAAAACGTTCCTCGATGCGGCAAAGGACGTTCCAAAGGACATCGTGGGCCAGCGCTACGGCATGATATTTCGGCTGATGTCGTCAAGCACGTTCCGGGGTCTTGCGGTGGGCCTTGCCAACATGCTCGGCTACGACAAGCTCTTGCCGCTGGTCGAGTCGGAGGAGACGTACGTGCAGGTGCCAGTAGAAATCGCAGAAAGGCTCGGCAAGCAGGTTACGGCGTCGTACGCGCCCACCATACCAAGCGTAGCAGAGCGTGTTGCGAAATTAAAGTACGACGACGACAGGCAGTCGCACATCAAAGTCACACACCCCGAGTCAGAATTCATGAAAAAGCTCGTCACTCTTTGCCCGACAAAGTGCTACAGTCTAGAAGACGGCAAGGTGGTGCTGCAGCACGAAGCTTGCATAGAGTGCGGGACGTGCGCCAAAGAAACCGAGTGGCGCCACCCAAGAGGGGAAAAGGGAGTAGTCTACCAGTATGGCTAGTTCTTCCACTTGATCGAGCAGCCGATAGATGGGTCGAAATCCTTTTCCAGCTTTTTGCCAGAAAGGAGCGTACGCACGTTGTTTTCCATCACCGGCACGGTTGGTTTGGCCTCCGGCTCCATTGCGTCGTTTATCCTGCCGTGGAATGCCAGCTTGCCGTCGACAAAGAGGAACGGGTCGGGCGTGCACACCGCGCCATACGCCCGCGCTACTTCTTGGCTGTCGTCAATGAGGTAGTGAAAGTTCAGGCCATATTCTTTGGAAAACTTGACCATGTTGTCAAAGCCCTCGTCCTGATAGCTCGGGTCGTTGCTATTGATGCCGATCACTTGCAGTTCGGAGGGCTTGAACTTGGACTGGAGCGCGACAATGTCGCCAATCCTTGCCTTGACAAAGGGGCAGTGGTTGCAGATGAAAACTACAAGCGTCGCCCTGCTTTTGTACTCTGACAGCGAGTGCATCTTGCCGTCGACGCCCTTTAACTGGAAATCAGGCGCGCTTGAGCCCGTTTTTAGGACCTGCGGAGATGATAGTGTTCGTGCCATGCAATCAAGATCGTCTTTCAGATATTATAT
>NZ_CAMLDP010000051.1 GCF_946478925.1 uncultured Nitrososphaera sp.
ACATATTTGACAGGGCTGCAAGCGGCAAGTCGCTCGTCAAAAAGAGGGAGACGCTCACCATCGACTATGTGCCGGAAAAACTGCCGTTTCGCGACCAAGAAGCGGCGGCGCTTGCGCAGGTACTGTCGACCGTGTTCAAAGGGGCACGCCCGTCAAATTTGCTCCTGTTTGGAAAACCAGGGACCGGAAAAACTGCGGTCGTGAAAACCGTGGTCGACAGGCTGGTCAAAAAATCCGGCGAGCTTGGGATCACCGTCAACGTCCCTATAATCAACGCAAAACTTGCCAACAGCGCGTACAAACTGCTCTTTGAAATCGCGGAAAACCTCGGCCTGAACAAGGAGGAAAAGAAGGTCCACTTTACCGGGCTTTCGATGGGCGAAGCCACTGACAGGATACTGCAGTTCATACAAAAGAAAAAGATGCATGTCATACTTGTCATCGACGAAATAGATTCGCTGGTGGACAGAAACGGCGACGACGTGCTCTATTCCTTCACGAGGGCCAACGAACGCATGGGCAAAGGAGGCTTTGTCAGCCTGATAGGCATTTCAAACAGCCTGACCTTCAAGGACAAGCTGGACCCACGCGTGAGAAGCAGTCTCTCCGAGGAAGAGACCGTGTTCAACCCGTACACCGTGGAGCAGCTGAGGCAGATACTGTCAGAGCGCGCAAAACTGGCGTTTACTGAAGGCGCAATAACGGAAGCGGCAATCAACCTGTGCGCGGCCATGGCCGGCAGGGAGCACGGTGATGCGCGCAAGGCAATCGACCTTTTGCGCGTGGCGGCAGAGCTTGCCGAGCGGGAACACTCTGCCAAGGTGGAGGAAAAGCACGTGCGGGCCGCGCAGGAAAAGATAGAGAAGGACACCAACCTCGAAGTCATAAAAAACGCCACGACTCACACCAAGTTCGTGGTGCTTGCCATCACAAAGTCAAAGAACGGCAACACCGGCGAGGTGTACGAGGTCTATTCGTCGCTGTGCCGGCAGGCCGAGCAGGAGCCTCTCACCCAGCGCAGGGTCACCCAGATAATAAGCGAGCTTGACCAGCTGGGCCTGGTTTCGACGGATGTGGTGAGCCAAGGGCGCTATGGCCGGTCGCAAAAGATCAAAGTCGCCGTGCCGCTTGCGACGGTAAGGGACGCGCTTAAGGACGACCCGACGTTTTCAGACCTTTTGTTATAATCATAAAAGATTATTGAAATCCTGCTTGAACGGTTGCATCGTCGCTAAATTAACGACGATTGCGATGCCTGGCGACGGCGTGATGCCCATCGTCTGCTGGAACTTTGTCTGCGCCTGCCAAGCGCCGGAATTCACGACGAGCGTCCCGCGGTAACTATCAACATCTGTCACATGCACGTGCCCCGCGTGGAATATGTCGGGGATCTCTGTCATAACCATCATGTCCTCGCTTTCAGGCGCGACCGGCGTGCGCCCGCCGTACGTTGGCGACAAATGGCGCGCTTTCAGCAAAACTTTCATTGCCTCCGCCGGCCGCTGGTAGCTCATGCCCGGCGTGGTCGCAATCACGTCGTCGAGGCTCTGACCGTGGAACATCAGCACCTTGACCCCGTTGAGTTCCACGTACGCCGGGTTGCCAAGCATCGTGCAGTTCTCCAGGCCGTACAGGCCGCCGGACGTCGCCTCGGGAAATATCGGCTGCGGCAGCGCCCTTCGGCCGGGGTCGTGGTTGCCCGGGATTATGAAGGTCTTGATGCTTTTTGGGATCTTTGAAAGCAGTTTCGTGGTATGCGCCATCTGGGCCTCTGCGTTCATCATGAGAAGCTCCTTGTCTTGGTTTGGGAATATGCCGATG
Source organism: uncultured Nitrososphaera sp. (assembly GCF_946478925.1). Next base: position 1,822 of record NZ_CAMLDP010000051.1, read on the forward strand.
CCGTCTATCAGGTCGCCACCGATGCAGAGGAACTTTATCTTGCGGACGATTTCATCGTCGTCATCAGAAGCCAGCCAGTCGAGGAAGCGCAGGAACTCTTGCTGCATGAAATACTTGCTTCCGACGTGCAGGTCCGATATCAAAACCGCGTATGCCTCCGACCTGCTCTTGTTAGGCAGGTGGTCCGGTATGTCCGGCGAAAAGACGTTTTTTATGGCAAGGCCAGGCGTCCCCTTTGCGTTTTCCAGTTCCAGCATGACCACCTGGTCGAGAGCGAGGTTTGCCGCCTGCTTTTTTGCGTCCTCCGACATGGCAGTCACCGGCATCCTGCCAGTGTAGTCGTCAATCTCTAGCTCTATGCCGTTTTTCTTGGTGCGCCTTGACATCAAGAGGCCCGACACGACGTACGTGCCAGCGCTTCCGAGGCTGCGTTCGCCAGCAGCCGCCGCCTGCTTTGGGCCTCCGCTGCCACCCCCCCCTCTTTCCATCTGCTTGACGGTGGAAATCTTGGTCATCCTCTTGCTGTCCGGCCTCTGCGCAAGGATGCGCATCGTCTTCTCGAACCTGCTCTTGAACAGAGACGCATAGCCGTCGACTCCCTCGCCGGTGTTGACGTTGGCAGTCGGGTCGACTAGCACCTTGGCGACCTGCTCGGCCGGCGCAAGCTCCTGCTGCCTCCCCGGGTTGACGATGCTCTTGATGTCGTCTACAACTATCATCTTGGTCTGCTTTTTCTGCTTGATTATCTCCTGGATTGCCTTGAGCGCGTCCGTCTCTAGCCCCTTTAGCATGGCAAACGCGTCGGGGTGGATCTGGTAGCCCTTGCTGGTGGCATACGACAGGGCGCTTTTAATCTCACTTTGCAGTACCAAGAAACCGTTTTCCTTTCAGCCCCGGTCCTTAATTACATTTCTCTCTCCTCTTTCCTGCGGGTCAGGCACGCACACACACAGCAACAGAGGACTCGCTCAGGAATTCCGTACCAGCAAAGCCACGCACCTTGAAAGGTCGCCCATCTTTGAATAGGAAAAATCCTTTCTGATGTGGAATTGCGCCCTCGTATCTTCCAGCACGATTGCAAGAACCACCAGGCCCTCTGGCCCCAGTATGGTTTCTAGCGCCCTTTCAAACAGCTCCGGCCTGCTCGCTATGGCATCCTGCAGGGACAGCTCGTTGCCCAGATAGTTTGCCTCCAGCTCATCTTGGAAAATGGCAAACGTACTCTCTCCAAAAACCTCCCTTAGGCGCAAAATGATGTCCTGTGCAACGTCTTTGGCGGCTACCAAAGATTCCCTTAATAGGGGAGAAATAGAATAAAAGGTTTTACACAGACATGCAAATATTACAAAATTTTCTCTGACGAGCTGTTAATATCACATGCAACCTGAACGATAGGAGATCGCCCCTATAAAATTTAAATATACATATGAATATACGTCAGCGCTTGTCCTCGTCCTCCTCCTCTTTTCAAGAAAGGCAGAACGATGTTGTCTGCCCGCCTAGGCAGCAGCAGGATAACAGTCCCGAGATTGAATCAATCTCCTCTTCTTCCCGGCGCGGGCTTTTGCAGGCGATGGAAAAGCTGGGCATTAACACCAAGTCACTGGAGCCACTCACGCTCGAACAGCTACACGACCTCTTTGGCAGGTTGAACAAGCTGACTTCTTCTTCCAACAACAATAATAATTCCTCCTCCGACGACCAGAAGGAAAGATATCATCATCCTTTGCACATAGGCGGCGACTCTGCTGCCGTTCTGTCACCCATCGACAAGCGTATGCTAAAGCTCCTGCTTGCGTCAAACGGCGAGGTCTCGTCGATGACTTTGTCCAAAGAACTGGGAGTCCCGCTCACGACTATCCAGAGGAGGCGCAAGCGGCTCGCAGGGTTCCTGGACATCTCTTTCTCCCTTGCATTAAAGAGATTCGACCTGCGCTCGATCACTTTCTTTATCGCGGCCGAAAACGGGTCGTCGTCAAACGTCGCCAAGGAAATCCTGACTTGGCCGAGCGTAATGTCGGTGGCAAGGACGCTGAGCAACAACAACATCGACATAAGGGCGGACGTGGTCCTAAAGACGAACAAGGAGATCATCGATTTTTCCGAGAAGGTGAAAATGATGCCCGGGGTCAGAGAGGTCTTTTGGACAGAGTCGATAGAATTGATAGGAAAGAACGACGACATGCTTTATTCCAAAATCGACGCCGCCTGACAGCGCCACCGCAACAAGTTTTTTATGCAATGCCACCGGATAAAAAACAAGGCGATGAAAAAGTTCTGCGGCAGGTGCAGAAAAGAGCTCCCTGCAGACTCGAAATACCTACTTTGCGGCGACTGCCACAAAAAAGTCGCGCTGGTAGAGGACGACAGGGAGTTTTTTGAAAATTCGCGCGTGCACTGGCGCTAGAGTTGCTAGCTCTGCTTTCTCCATACCCCGACCCACAGAAACGTCAGCAGGGCAAACGCAAACACGCTGATGCCGGTCGAAAGGTGGCTTGCCACTGCTATCGGGTACAGGTGAGTCGCCACAGTGATAAAGCCAAGCGCAATCTGCCATGAGACGATGCCTGCTGCGATTATCGCCGCCTTTTTGGCCCTCTTTACTCCTGAAGGGACGATTATTGCAGTCGCGTAGATAAAGCCGGCGGTGATGACCGCAACCAGCCTGTGCACGTACTCTACAAGGTAGCGGTCTTCGGGTGCGCCAAAGAACCCGTTTGGGCAAAGCGGCCAGTCGGTGCAGGCAAGGCCCTTTTCAGTTATGGGGCCGGAGCTCAAAAACACGCCTATGAGCATGACCGAATAGACAAGACCTAGCGAGATGAACGCAAGGACGATGACCGACCTCTTTAGCCGGGGTTCCTCGGCCGCTGTTTTTTCTGTCACTGCTGCGGCGTTTTTGGCCCCTGTCCAATTATTAACCTTGCCACCACGCACGCACACACACGTACCTGCGCTCTAGATCTTTTGACCTGAATGCTTAAAGGAAAATTATGCGAAAATATGTCGAATGAGGTCGGTCCTCCTCGTCGACCAGAAGCAGTCGACTGCCGGGCTGGTCAAGACATACCTGTCCGCCGACGGCTATGAAGTCGACCACACGCCCGACCCTTCAGAGGCGCTGGAATACGCAAGCAGGTCGCAGTACGGAGTCGTGGTGACTGACCTTGTCATGAGAGGGATGTCTGGCATCGACCTGTACCAAAAGATAAGGTCCCGCGACGTGCAGGTGCGCTTTGTGTTCATGCTGGTCCTGTCAGCCGACGTCCTCCGGCTCATGGGGTCACTGGAGAGAAGCGACGTCATAAAGAAAGAGCCGCTGTCGATGAACGAGGTGATACGCAAGGTGCGCGCCGCGTTCACGAATAGTCGCTAAAGATGCTGTTCACGTACGAAGCCAGATCGTCGCGCAGCTTTATCACCTTGGCGCGCTTTTCGCCGTCCAAGTCCGTCATCAAAAGCGCCTCCAAGCCCTCCACCAGGTACTTTATGTTCGGAAGCGTCAAAAGCACACGCTCTTCCTCCTTTTGTTTTCCGCCCATCCCGCCGGTATATGCGTGGCACTCGTTATTAATCATCACGCCCGTACAAATGAGTTTAATAGCCGCACTGCGCTCCAAATGCGGCATAAATACATGTCTTCTTCTTCTGACCCGCCCGCGCCAAACTCGCAGCGGCAGATAATAATAAACCTCCACAGCTCCGGGATAGAGCCGGACATAATCGCCCTGCAGCTTGACATCGACAGGGAGCAGGTGGACAGGACGATAGCCGAGTTTGTAGCGGAGGAGGAAAGAAAGCGCAGTGCTGCAAGCGCGACTGCCGGGGCGCCGTCGTTTTCGTCGTTTGAGCTTGCCCAGGTGGTGGATACCGAACAGGCAATCAAGCTCGCACAGGAGCGGGTGTGGCGCGCGCTGCGCTTTGAGTCGCAGTTCAACCTCTCGACGGAGGAGACAAACAGCATCCTGGAAAGGTTCGCCAAGTCCAAGGTCGGATTCGTAATCCTGCACATCGACATCGTGGGGTCGACGAAACTTTCGATGACCACCCCGGCGGACAGGCTTGCCACCATAGTGCAGGCGTTCACGCAGGAAATGTCCATGCTTGTTTCCGCCTACGGCGGGTACGTGCTGAAATACGTGGGCGATGCTATCTTGGCGTTCTTTCTTGCCGACTGGAGCAACCTGCGCGTGCCGTGCGCAAACGCGGTGTCGTGCGCGCAGGCGATGATAAAGGTGATGCGGCAGGGCATAAACCCGATCCTCAACCAGTACGATTATCCCGAGCTGAAGGTGCGCGTCGGAATTGACGTGGGTGACAACGTCGTGGTGCAGTACGGGTGGGACACCATGACGCTTGAGGACGGCCGGCAGGTCAGGCACCCGCACTTTGACATCCTCGGCTACACGATAAACGTGACAACCAAGATGACCGGGATTGCCAAGCCGGACCAGATAGTGATAGGCCAGTTCGTGTACGAGGCGCTGTGCGACGAGACAAAGGAGGCGTTTTTCCCGGTGCAAGTGGACCCGGACAAGTGGGACTATGTCAGCGACTATACCGGCAAGATCTACAAGCTGTACGGGAGCAAGTAACCTGAGCACAGTCAGCTGAGCAGCGAAAAAGCGCACCTGTCAAGTTTATAGAGTGGCAAGCAAGCGCCCTTATGTACAATTCCGGCTTTACAACAGCTGCGCAACACGCCGTATGAGATCAAGCATCATCATTATCATCGTCTTCTTTTTTGCAGCAGCTCTGCTGGCAGTAAGCAGCGTGTTTCTGAGTTTTATCGGTAGTGGCGGCAGCAGCGCATCCGCGTACCCGCATCCCTTGCTAGGAAACCCGCACAACGCAGGCATGGGAATAGTGGGCATGTCCATGCTCTCGACATCGTACAGCAACTGCAACATCGAGCTTCCCGCGGCAAGCCCCGACAAGTGGGGCGAGTCCGTGACGTTCAAGGTCCCGCCGGGAGTGGCCGATGTCGTGCGCGCCGGCGAGCCGGATAAGCCTGCCAACTACCACATCGCGTTCGAGGGGGACGACGGCCTGTACTACGAGGTGGGGATCTATTACGGCGACTGGTCGAGGGACTCTGGCATTGGGTACAATGCCACCCGGTTCCAGATGGCGTGGGGTATAGGCGGGATTCTGAGGGGGACTTCAAGTGCCCCGGTGGTCGCCGGCCACACGCTAGAGCTCTCGATACTGTACGGACCGGACAAAAAGTGGCAGGTGCGTATGGACGACCTTGACGATTCCAGGCCGGCCCAGACGGTGGACATTGGGCGTCCGTCGATGAAGGTCAAGAGCGACTACTTTACGTTCGTCGAGGCGGGAAGCTTTGCTCCCAACACCAACACGCAGAGGCTGGGGCTGGTGGAGGTGCTGAACATCCAGTACGCCACCAAGGCAGCCGGCAGCGACAGCAAGGTTGAGCTGAGCGCCTGGACAGGCGGGTATCTGCTCATGAACTGCTCGCCGGCCAACAGCAACTACGGCGTAACGTACCTGGGCAGCACCGGCAGATTCAAGATCGGGTATGAAGGGGCTACCACGAAAAACGGGCACCAGTTCTGGTAAAAAGAATATTTGATAGATCAAAAGTCCACCTTGTTTATTATTTGCGCGTTCGTGCCGCAAAAAATGGGCAGCACGATACGACATAGTAGTAGTGGTAGTTTAGCCTGCTGCCTGCTGGCAGCAATGGCAATAGCATATGCGGCGTATCTACCTTCTAATTCCTCTGCGGCCGGCGAGATGATGACGCAGGATAGCATCAAGCTCGCGTCTCTGTCCGCGTATGATTCCAACCACGATTATCTGGGCAAAGTCGATGGCATTGTTTTCAAGGCCGGGGAGCCGGTGTTCATCGAGGCAAACTTTACAAATCAGGGAGACCCAGCCGGTGATTATTATCAGGTTGTCATCGAGGTGCGCAATGACGACACTTCTGAAACTGCGGCTCTTTCCAGTGTCAAGACAAATTTTGCAGGTCAGGCCGGCAACATGACGGTTGAAACGTACTGGAAGCCGGACCATAAAGCCGATTATACCGTACTGGTTTTCCTGCAAAAACTTGAGGATCTAGGAAAAACGCCCGTTCTGCCTCCACTGGCCTCTGTGCGAGTCCAAGCAGTGTAAATTGCACGGCTTTTGTTTAAAAAGCGGCTGCCCGGCTAGTTTTTCAGCAAGCCGTCTGCCTATATATCCTGCTTTCGCGGTAGAATAACAACCGAAAACCACGCCAATCTCAATAAATTTCAGAAACTATATATCAGAAATTTGCGCAATTATTCCTCTAAATGCACGCGATGGATTACGAGGACTCTTTCGTCAAGATAGCCGGCCTCATAGGGGGCGAGGAATACGTCAAGGTGTCACGCGCCCTACTCAACACCGAGGACGTCACCGACGAGGAGATAGCAAGCGCAACGGGTCTAAAGATAAACATCGTGCGCAAGGTCCTGTACGACCTGTTTGGAAAGGCGCTGATAACCGGCATCAGGGTCAAGGACGAAAAGAAGGGCTGGTTCGTCTACCGCTGGCGCGCCAAGCAGGACCACGTCGACAATTTCATTGAAAACCAAAAGAAAAAGATCCTCGACAGGCTGCACAAGCGCCTGGAGCACGAGGACTCGACCGAGTTCTACCACTGCGGCAACCACGACTGCCCGCGTGTGAAATTCGACGTGGCAGTCGAGCTGTTCTTCAAGTGCCCCAACTGCAAGGGCCCGCTCAACATGGTCGACAACAGCAGGGTCAAGGAGGCCTTGCGCTACAAGATAGACCAGATAACCACCGACATCATCAACTCCCGGGCCAACGCTGCTGCAAACAAGGAAGCGGAGGAAGCAGCCAAAGAGGAACAAGAGGCGCAGGAAAAGGCAGCCGCTGCAAAGGCAAAAAAGAGCAACAGCAAGACAAAGGCCAAGGCGCCTGTCGCCAGCGATAGCAAAAAGGCCGCCGCGCCAAAACCAAAAAAGAAAAAGTAAGTGACTAGACGAGCAACGACCTTGCGGTCGCAAATATTTCTGCCCACATCTCCCAAGTGAGCCTGCCTGTGTTGGTGTTCTGCCTGCTTGGGTGGTACGAGGCAAGAAGCACTCTGCCTGCGACCCTGTGCTGGGCACCGTGCGAAAACGCTAGACCCCTTGCGCCAACCGTCCTGCAGTAGGCATCAAACGCTATCCTGCCAAGCGCAAGTACCACCTTCACGTTTTTCAAAACAGCAAGCTCTGCCTCCAGATACGATGCACAATTTGACAGCTCTTGCGGCGTGGGCTTGTTGTCCGGCGGCGCGCACCTTGCAGCGGCGGTGATGTATGCGCCAGTGAGTACCAGCCCGTCGTCCAGCGCACGGCTTGTCGGCTTGCTTGCAAACCCCGCTCCGTGCATCGCCTTTGCGAGCCAGTCGCCCGAGCTGTCGCCGGTGAACATCCTGCCGGTCCTGTTGCCGCCGTGCGCGGCCGGCGCAAGGCCGACTATCAGGAGCCTTGCGTCAGGGTCGCCCCAGCTTGGAAGCGGCCTTGCCCAGTAGGTTTCGCCAGAAAATCGCTTTACTTTTTCGCTGCCGACCTTGCGGATGTATTTCGCAAGCCTCGGGCATTTTTTGCAGGCAACGACCCTGCTGTTCAAAAGCTCAAGCTCGTCACCAGCGGCGTTATTATTCACAGAGACCGGTTGCAAACAACCCCCGAATAATCTTTTTATCACCCATCGAAACCTTCGTTCACGTTTGTCCAGTTCCGATAACGGCATTGCCAACGGAAGAAGCGAACTGACGTGGATCGCCGGCGCGGTGGTCCTGAGCGACAACCCGCCGCAGCAGCTAAAGTTCTGGCGCAAAAAGTTTGGAGTAAAGCAGGCCGACCTTGCAAAAAGGATGGCCATCACCCCCTCGGTCCTGAGCGACTACGAGAAGGGCAGGAGGCCGTCGCCCGGCGCCAACTTCATCAAGCGCTACCTTCAGGCGCTGTACGAGCTGGCGCAGTCCGGCGCAAGACCTGTGCAGGAAGAGGCAACAACAACAACAGCAGCAGCGACTCAATCGCCAATGACGGCAGACGCCGCTGTAACTATAAATCAGCCGTAGGCTATTTTTCTTGCCGTAGATATGCCCCTCATCCAGGTGTCAATGTACCCCGGCAGGACAAAAGAGCAGAAAGACGAGTTTGCCAAGGCGATAACCGACGCGGCAGTCAGCATCCTAAAGACGAAAGCAGAGCACGTCATCGTGGTGTATGAAGACAACCCGAGAGAAAACTGGTTCCAGGCCGGCAAGCAGCTCTAGCCTTTTATCCCCCGCAGCGCGAGTGTAAGCAAAATTGATGATATCGGTTGCCGTAGTGCAGATGAAGTCATCGGAGGACAAGCAGGACAACCTGCGCCGGTCAGTCGCGTACATCGAGCAGGCCGCGGCCGGCAAGGCACACATGGTGTGCTTTCCCGAGTTCCAGATGGCATTTTCGCCCGGCACCCAGACCGCGGCCGAGCTGTCAAGACTCGCAGAGACAGTGCAGGGCAACTTTGTCACTACCTTGAGAAAGGCTGCAAAGGCCGGCAAGATAGAGGTGGTGGCCGCGATGTACGAAAAGGGCGCCGGCAACAGGGTCTATGATACGGCAGCCGTGATTGGCAGAGACGGCGCAGTAACATCAGTGTACCGCAAATTGCACCTGTACGACGCGCTAGGGTTCAAGGAATCGAAAAAGCTCATGCCCGGCAAAAAGCTTGTCAGTCCGGCCAAGACTGCGGCAGGCAAAATCGGCGTCATGATATGCTACGACATCAGGTTTCCAGAGCTGTCGAGGCTCCTTACGATAAAGGGGGCAAGCGTACTCGTCGCGCCCTCGGGGTGGGTGCAGGGTCCGATGAAGGAAGAGCACTGGCAGACGATGCTAAAGGCCCGCGCGATTGAAAACGGCTCGTACGTGGTTGCGCCCGACCAGGTGGGCAACATCTACGCCGGCAGGAGCATGGTCGTCGACCCGTTTGGAACAGTACTCTTGGACATGGGCCAGCGCGAGGGCATGGAGATAGTAGAGCTTGACATGGCCAAGGTGGCACAGGTAAGGCAGTCGCTCCCGCTGTTGAAGAACCGCAGGACCGACGTCTATTCCCTCTCTAGCAAGAAAGGTTAAGAGGCATTTTCTGCAATAATATGCTGTCGTTGTAAATGTTTGGCAAGGACAAAAAGTTCAACACGGTCCTGACAGACAAGGGTGAACTGGACGAAATAAAGAAAATAGCGGATCATCTTGACAAAGACGAGACGGTTCTGGTGGTCGCAAGGCAGTCACGGATAAAACCAGGCGGTTCGCTGACCACGCCGAACATAATATTCGCGACCGATAGGAGGCTGATAATCCGCGACCCGAGCTCACTGGGGTTCAGGCAGAGCATCGAGGACATCAGCTACGACAGGATAACGAGCGCAAGGCTCGATCAGGGCGTGCTTTCGTCGAGCATCATCCTGCGCGCCCCCGGGCTCAGCACGATTGCCGAGAAAAAGATTGACGGGGTCGTAATGGGCAGAGACAGCAACGAAGGGCAGATAGAGGCTATACCGAAGGACAAGGCCGAAAAAATAGTCGAGGCGATAAACAAGGGGATACAGAGATCCCGGGCTCCAACTACCATAGTCAACGAAGCTTCGGTCGCCGACGAACTTGCCAAGCTTGCAAAACTGAAGGAGCAAGGCGTATTGTCGGAAGAGGAATTCCTGCGGATGAAAGAGGAGCTCTTGAAAAAGGGTTAGCAGCTCAGCGCAAGGTAGTGGTCGTTATGGCTCGTGCGCCATTCTATCTTGCAGTCGTGCTTTTCGACAGGACATGAAAAGCGCTCGCCGCAGTGCTCGCACATGTGTGAATGGTCGCTTGCAAAGCTCATGCGTGTAAAAAGCTCTGTTTTTCTTATCAAGGCTGCGCAATGCGTCTAGCGAGGCTCGCTCTATCCCTTTTTTCTTTCTTCCTTGTAGGGGCACTGCATGTTGACGCAGGTGTTCCACCGCCTGCCCCTCCTGCCAAACGCGACAGAAATTATCGGCCAGCCGCATTTGCAGGTTTTTGAAACCCTGATTCCGCCACGCTGCGGAAGCGGCGCGCTCGCCCTACAGCCTGATGCATAGTCTGAGCAGCCTACAAACCGTTTTTTTGTCGTCCTTGACTTTATGATGCGCAGCTGGCCCTTTTTGCATACGGGGCAGCCGCCAATGACGACGACGTTAGACTGCGCAGCCGCAGCTGCGCTTCCAATCTGCTTTCCAATCGTAGCACCCTGCTCCCGGAACGTCGCAAGCGACTCGACCAGCCTTTCCACCGCGTACCCTATCACGTCGGCAGGCTCTTTTTCCCCTCGCTCCACGCCTTCCAGCTGCTCCTCCATCGAGCGCGTCAGTTCCGTCGACACTATCGCCGGCGCGTGCTCCCTCATCGACTCGACCACGGCAAAGCCAAGGTCGGTCGCTTCGATTCCCCCGCCCTTTTTTGCAGCTGCGATGTAGTTGCGCTTGAACAGCGTTGCGATGGTGTCAGCCCTTGTCGCCTTTGTCCCTATCTTTTCCTCCTCCATCTTGGCAAGGAGCGATGCCTGGCTGTAGCGCCACGGCGGCTGCATGAATTTCTCCTCCATCATGACCTGACTGTTTGCAAGGACGTCGCCTTGTTGCAGCGCTGGCAGCGCCGACTGCTCCAGGCTGACGTACGGCCTGTACAGCGCCGTCCAGCCGTCGTAGATGGTCGTCCTGCCCTCTGCAAGGAACACGTGGCTGTTGACATTTATGGAAACGTCCGTGCGCTCTGTAACTGCCGGGTCGCCAAAGGTCGCAAGGAACCTTTTTGCAATCAGGTCGTACACCTTGAATTCCAGGCCAGAAAGCCGGGGCACGACGCCGGTGGGATAAATCGCCGGGTGCGCAGGGTCCGACATCAACCCCTCGCTTGGCACAAGCCGGCCCCTTGAGAGGAGCATCGACGCCGGTTGGCTATACAGGGAGATCCCTGCAAGCCCGGAGAGTATCTTGGCATAGTTTATGGACGGCGGAAGTTTCTGGCTCGACGTCCTGGGGTACGAGATGAGGGCGCGCAGGTACAGCTTTTCTGCAATGGCAAGGGTATATCCCGGCGAGAGCCGGAACAGCCTGTATGCCTCGCGCTGCAGGTCGCCGGTGTTAAACGGTGTTGGGGGCCTGAGCGTAGATTTTCTCGCAGATATTTTGTCAACGGTGCCGTCTCTGCCGGTGCACGCGTCAACTATTACGCGCGCCTCTGCAAGCTTTTCTACCCTTGGCTTTTCATAGCGGGCGTGCACAACCTGCCCGTTTTTCTCAAAATCCGCAGTCAGCACCCAGTAGGGGTCAGGCACGTGCAGCCGGATTTCCGTCTCTCTGTCGGCCGCAAACGCAAGCGTGGGTCCCTGCACCCTGCCTATCGACAGATTCCTGTAACCTTTGTTATTGCTGCCGGCTTTGAACGACTGCGCAAGCGCCCTTGACAAATTGACGCCGTAGATAAAGTCGAGCATGTGCCGCGACCGGCCGGCCTCCGCAAGCCCTCTGCTCGGCCTTGCAAGCGCCGCAAACGCCTCTTTCACTTCGTCGTCAGTGAGGGTCGAGAACTTGGCCCTCAATGATTTTTCATATTTGCCGCCGCACGCGTATTCCAGTATGCTGTGGCCTATCACCTCGCCCTCCTGGTCATAGTCGCACGCGTGGATGAACGAATCGGCGTTTCTGGCAAGCGAGGATATCGCACTGATGAATCTTGCAGCCCTTACACCCTTGCCCTTTTTTTCATCTATGGGCGCCCATTCCAAGTCGAGCACGGGATAGATGCTCCTGTTCTTTGTCCTGTCGGAAACCCCGTACAGGTGGACGGACGCAGAGCACACCCTGTAGTCCCTGCCCGCGTACACGACCTCAAAGACTG
>NZ_CAMLDP010000052.1 GCF_946478925.1 uncultured Nitrososphaera sp.
CAGAGAAAAACTGACTGACCGGTTTTTGTCTTTCCACGGTCAGGCTGCCTTTTTATGCGCAGGGAAACTAAAGTGCGTGCAAGCTTGCCCTCATTTTCAGGTCAGAACCGTTAGAGCAGATTGTTAATCGTTGCACCGTGCGCATATTTAATAAAGGTAGACAGCTTACCTCTCATGAGATGGCCACTCAACTCAAGGTTCACCCGTCGTTTTTCAAGGAATTCGCAACCAAGACGTGGGTTTCCCCTACGGAAATCGTCAAGGAGCTGATTGAAAACGCCTTTGACGAAGACGCGACAAAGGTTCTCGTCACGATCCTGAAGAACGGCATATCGATTGAGGATGACGCAGGAATGGACCAGAATGGCATGGAAAAATTCCTGCTTCTCGGCTCGCCTCACAAAAAGGTCGAGTCTATTTCGCCAAGATTAAAGAGGCTCAGGACGGGCAGGTACGGCACCGGCAGGCTATCGTTTCTCACGTCTTTTGAGAGCATGAAGATAAGGACAAAGCGCGGCCCGTTCCACAAGGCGTTCATGATAGATGGAAACGTGCTTGACAGACTTTTCACCGGAAACGCCGCACTAGACGACCTGAACGAGCCGGCGCTAAAGCGCGACGGCACAGAGCTCGTGATGTCTGGGTCAAAGGTCGAAAGCGACGTATTCAAGCTGTCAAAGGAAATCCGCAAGCTGGCAATCCTGAGGCAGCCGATGTTCGAGGTATGGATAAAGTCTGCAGATTCGTTCTCAGAATGGGACTTTTCCAATGCGCAAAAGGTAACGGCGCCGGACATACAGGGCCACAAGGTCCCGGTAAGCCTTGACGGCGGCAGAATAACCGGCGAGATAGTGATAGCGCGCAGGCCACTTTCAGACGAGGAACGCGGTATAGCAGTCATGGTTGGAAACCACATCGTGACTCGCAGCAACTTTGGCTTTGACACAAAGCTCAGCCGCGTCACGGGCTACGTCAGGTGCGACACCCTCACTTCGAGGTTTGCCGACAAGTCGGCGTTGATAGAGGACGAGGAATACGTAAAATTCAACCAGGCCATGAAGACGTTTGTAATTGACACCGTAATCCCAAGCTTGACAGAGTACGAAGACGTGCTCATTACTAGGGAAGAGTCCAAGATATACAGGGAGATAGACAAGGTCCTCGGCCAGGCTATGGTGGAGACTCTGGAAACGCAGGAGGAGGTGCAGGGCTACGAGATGGTCGATGTAAAGGAGGTAGTCAGGACGACCAAGTCAGAGGAGCAAGAAGAGGATGAGCGTCCGACAAGGTCTTCTGCTGGCGCGCAGGTGCAGGAATACGAGGAGGTCAAGCCGCTTGCACCGGAAAGCAGCGGTATGAGCAAAGCCGAGCACGCAAGGCAAGAAACTACAACCGAACCGCAGTCGTACAGGTCCGTGCCTGTCGAGGAGGCGGCAGCAGGCGTCCAGGGCGAGGTAGTCGACGTCGTCGATGAAAAACAGGTCGATGGCACGGTCATAAGGACGAAAAAGATCCGCAAGCCGATAGTGAAAAAGACGTTTGCGCTAAAGAGGATTGGCTTTAAGGTAATCCCGTACGAGGACGAGTCTGATTCAAGGTACAGTTTCACAAGCGACAACGTCGTTTTCGTGAACAAGGCCAACTCGACGTACAAGGCAGAATCTTCAAGGGGCGACGAGTTTTTGCTGAGGCACATCATCAACATGGTCGCAGAATCGATAGCAAGCGCCAAGCACCCAGAGGGCAAAGAAGCTCTAGAGCTCCAGAACCGCCTCGTATCAGAAGCAATCAGGATACACGACTATTCCGTCCTAAAACACGCCTAGGCGGACGGAAACGACTATATCTAACTGCCAGCGCGAATTAGAGCGATAGACATATGGCCTTTGAATTCATGCCGGGCGCTACCGTGGTAGGAATCTCGTATAACGATGGCGTGGTCCTGGCCGCAGAAAAGAGGATTTCGTTTGGCAACTTTGTCGTGAACAAGAACATGAAAAAGACGTTCCCCGTCACACAGCACGTAGGCGCTGCCTGCGCAGGCATGGTGGCAGACATGACAGTCCTTGTCAGGCAGGTCGAGGCATTGGCGAAAATCCGCAAACTTGAGACAAGGCGCGAGGTCGCCCCGAACTCTGTGGCGAAACTGATGTCGGTAATAATGTTTGAGCGCAGGTATTTCCCGCTTCTCACTCAGGTCATAGTCGGCGGCGTAAACGACAAGCCAGAGATCTACACCCTTGACCCGCTTGGCTCCGTCCTTCCAGATAAGTACGCGGCCGTTGGCACAGGTGCTGAAATGGCGCTAGGCATCATGGATGCCGAGTTCAAGCAAGGCATGAGCGAGGAAAACGCTAGGGAACTGGCAATAAAGGCGATCAAGTCAGCAACGCAGCGCGATGCCGCTTCAGGCGACGGAATAGACGTGTTGGTTGTGACTCGTAACGGCACAAGGGAAGAGACTGTTCCGATAAGAAACTAGGCTTTCCTCTTACTCGGGTCCTATTATCAAGAGATCCGCATCTTTCTTTCTTCCCAAGACTTCAATCGACTCAAACCACGAGATCTTCTGAACACCGGAAATAGACTTGATTTTCTCAGATGTTTCTATGAATTCTTGATTGCTGTCCAGTATTGCTTCAATCTTCAGGTCCGCTCCATCCCCAAACGTACGCGTAAGGGCACTTACTTTTTCAAGAGCAAGAATTTCTCTTGCGACTTCAGATGTATCTCCGACGCCAAGTGATACGATAAATGTAACGTGCTTTTTGCCGAATTTCTCGTATCTCAGGCTATATGATTCACTGATGAATTCTTCTTCAAGTCGTTTCCGCCTTCTTTGAATAGTGCTTAGCGGTATGTTTAGGTCCTTTGACAGCTGCAAAGAAGATGGATTTCCACCGCATTCTAGTAACGCCTTTAATATTTTCTTGTCTAATGCAGAAAGAATGGCTCTTTCCGTACTTTGATGGTTTGCAGGATTGCCATTTGAATTATTTATTACCTTGATGAGACCGTACATGAGGTCCGAAAGTTGGTCTACTGTAAGCAACTCAAAAAGACCTGCATTGACACCCATGTTCCCCAATTCTGTCATTATGGCTTGTCTGGATACATTATGCGTGGATGCGGGTATTGATGTCTGTATTTCGACGATTGATGAAGCCTTGACGCCGTTAGACACAGCCCTCCTACAGAATAGGTATGATTTAAATCTATCTTTAAATCTTTGCCATTACTGAATACAGACGTTTAAAATAGCGCTTTCTTGTCTTGAATTTGCAGGTCTCATATTTCCTTGTGCGCCTCCCATATCTTGTCGCTGATATAGTGAAGGTTGTCAACGACATAGCCCTTTTGCATCGCCTTTGCAGCCTCACTGTCTTCCAGCGCGATGCCCACTGCAAGCATCTTGCCGTGCGTCTGGTCCTGCACGGTCACGATGTCGCCCTTTTTAAAACTGCCAAGCTCGACTATTCCCGGCCTGAGTACCTTGGCGCCATTGCAGACGAACTTGACTGCCCCCATGTCCACCTTGACCGACGGAAACTGTGCGAGCGTTTCCGGCTTGCCAAGGAACGGAATGATATCGTCTTTGACCTGTGCGCATGTGATTTCGTCGGACACGAGCAGGCGCTTGCTTTCGTCGACCTCGTAGACCTTGAACGTCTTGACCTTTGGGACCGTGCCGGCGGGCCAGCGCGCCCTCATCCTGTCGACGAGGTCAGAGGTTTCGCTTTTTGAAAGGACAGAGATCTTCAGTTTTACTCACGCAGACTAGGTATCCCATCGTTATTATCGTTTACATTCATTTTCTTTTGCAGGCAACTTTATACGCACACGAGCCGTGCCAAGGACATGCAATTCAGCATAGTCAAGGCGCCCATGGCGCTCCTTGAGGTCCAGATGTCTGCAGGCGAAAAGATAACCGCGGAATCCGGAGCGATGGTCTACATGAAAGGCGACATCGAGATAAAGACGAGGACGAGAGAAGGTGGCTTTCTGAAAAAGCTAAAGGTCACGGCGCTTGGAGGCGAGTCGTTCTTTGTAAACGACTTTATCGCAAAAAGCGACTGCTCTCTCGGCCTGACCGGCCCGCCTATCGGCGACATTGTTCAGCTTCAGGTAAGGCAGGGAAGCGGGTTCATAGTCCAGTCCGGCTCGTATGTCGCGTCTACTTCAGGCGTGCTACTTGACACCCAGTGGCAGGGATTCACAAAGGGGCTTTTTGGCTCTGAATTTTTCATGCTGAAAGCAACGGGAGAGGGCGACCTCTTTGCAAACGCGTACGGTGGCATCATACAAAAGGACCTGCTGCCGGGAGAAAAGATGAGCGTAGACAACTACCACCTAGTCGCGCTTGGTGAGCGCGTGCAGTACAACGTCACGCAGATAGGCGGCCTAAAGACAAACATACTCGGCGGAGAAGGCTTTGTAACCCAGTGCACAGGTCCCGGCCCGGTCCTGTTCCAGACAAAGAACCTGCGCGAGCTCATAGACATACTGGGGATAAACCAGCGCGCAGAAACAACGTCAAATAACACGGGCGTCTCGTTTGGCGGGTTCAGGATAGGATAGGATAATGGTAGCTAGGCGTTGGTGTGCGTTATGGCCTGCCAGCACTCGACGCAATAGTCGCCCGTCACTTGGAATATCTCGGCAGGCCTCTTGCCGCAATGATTGCAGGAAATCTCGCCGCCTGCAATTTCCTCATTTTTCTCTGTGTCAGTATCTAAAATCTGCATGATGGTGTTATAGGAATTTTAATGCAAATCGGATATTTATAGGTAATTTGTTTCTGCTGCTTGACAGTTCAGGTCAAGGGTTTTAACATAGCTCGGTAAGTCCCCCTTTTCGGGTGCAGAACGCTATCTAGCGCTCAAAAATGGTGTCTCTAATTTCTATGAGGTCGCGAAGCACTGCGCTTGCAGTCTCCATGCCGCCCGCCCCGCGCCCTATGATGGTCTGGGAGCCCGAGTGCTCGGACGAGAACGTGACTGCGTTTAGCGTGCCGTTGACGCATATCGGGTCCTTCTTGGACACTTCAGTCGGTTTGACTTCAAGGCGCCTGCTGTCGCAAGCCGCTATCAGTTTTATCGCGTTTCCACGCGACTGCGCCTTTTCCACGTCTGCGACGCTGACTTTAGCTATCCCGGTCCTTGCCACGTCTTTCATGGTGACTTTCATGCCCATTATCCAGTTGGCCATGATGACAAGTTTTGCCGCCGCGTCGTAGCCATCCGTGTCAAGTTCTGGCTTGGCCTCGGCGTAGCCCTTTTCCTTGGCGTCCTGCAAAGCGCTCTGGTACGTCAGCCCTTCCTCCATCTTGCTGAGGATATAGTTCGTAGTGCCGTTCAGTATGCCCTGGAACGAGGTTATCCTGTCGCCCTTTAGGCAGCGCTTTGCAAATTCCAGTATCGGCGTGCCACCGCCGACAGTGCCGCTGAACCTGAACATGACTCCGTTATAGTTTGCCAGTTCTATCAGCGACGGAAACGCAAGCGCAAGGGGACCCTTGTTGATGCTGATGACGTTCTTGCCGGTCCTCATCGCAGATATTATGTGAGATGTCCCCGGCTCGCCCGTCGAGAGATCTGTTGGCGTGCACTCTATAACCACTTCTGCCTCGACGTTTTCAATTACCTGCAACGGGTCGAATTTTGCAGATTTTTTTTCGTAGGCGCCGACGGTGCCCTTGGACTTTTTTGCCACAAGCAGGCGCTCCAGGTCCAGGCCGGCAGGCGAAACGGCAGAGCCTCCGTTGTCGACGCACGCCACTATCCGGGGCTTTATCCCGTGCTGGCTGTACAGGTCTGCAGAGCGGGAGAGCAACAGCTTGGCAAAACTCTGGCCGACGACGCCAAAGCCCACGAGGATTACGCGCAATTTCTACCCATTTGCTTAAAGTGGTCGGGTTAATATGTTTACGACAACGACGACAAAACTATAAAGCGCAAGCAGACACAACGCTTGTTTTGTGAGGCCTGCAGACATTATTGACGAGATTGACCTTGGGTTGATAGACATCCTGCAAAAGGACAGTTCTACTCCGGCGGTCAAGATTGCAGGAATGCTAAAGGTCACGGAAGGAACCGTGAGGAACAGGGTGAACAGACTGCGCCGGCTCGGCATAATACGCAGGTTTACAGTCTCGGTAGACCCGATGGTCCTTGGCCAGGGCGCGATTGCGTTCGTACTTCTCAACGCGGCTCCGGGAAGGGTCACAGAGGTTGCAAAGAGGCTCGCCGCGCTTGACGCAGTGGCAGAGGTGCACGAGACGCACACGTACGGCGACCTGCTTCTAAAGGTTAGGGCAAAGAGCCCAAGCGACCTTGCGGATATTGTCGCAAGCAGGATAAAGGCAGTGCCGGGCGTCGCCGGCACGCAGGTGATAACCGTCCTCAACGCGTGGAAGGACGTCGCCTAGAAGAGTTAGAGTTTTAAGGAATCGAGGTCTACAATCAGGTTCTAGCCTTTGTTTGACATTATCACCACCGTCATAGTGCTTGTGGCAGTCGGCCTTGGGGCCGGCACCCTGGGCTCTATGCTCGGGGTAGGCGGGGGCATACTCATGGTTCCGGCGCTCACGTTCATGGGGCTTGCACACGCTCCTGCGGCGGCCACGAGCCTGTTTGCAGTCACGTCGACAAGCGTATCATCGACCGTGGCGTACTCGCGCCAAAAGAGGATTGACTACAGGCGCGCAGTCCAGCTTGCGATTGCGGCTGTGCCGGGTGCGGTGCTTGGGGTGTTCATCTCGACAGGCATATCGGATGCGCAGTTCAAGCTGGGCTTTGGTATAATGCTGATGGCAGTGGGCGCGTACGTCATGTTCAAAAGCTCCATACTGAAGGAAAAAGGACAGCGCAAGATGTCCATCGTTCAGCACGCGGCGGTGTTTGCGATAACGTTTGGGGCAGGCATAATATCGAGCCTCTTTGGCGTCGGCGGAGGCACGATATTCGTGCCGGTGATGCTCCTAATTTATCGCATGACGATGCACAATGCCGCGGCGACATCGCAGCTGGCGCTCATGATAACGTCGTTTGCAGGGATTTTTACGCACGCCTTAGTGGGCAACCCAAACTACCTTTACGCAATAGCGCTCTCTGCCGGCGCGTTTGTAGGCGCGCAGCTTGGGGCCAGGTGGTCGAAAAACACCAAGGAATCTCTGCTTCGAAAGATGCTCGGCATAGTGCTCATGGTAGTAGCCGTGACGTTCATCCTAGAAGGATTCGGAGTAAAACTATAATCAAAAAAATGAAGAGGAGTTAGCTAGCTCCTTGCCTCGTCGACGTAGAATATGGCCTCGTTGCGCTTTAACGCCGCGCCTGCCGCAAGGCTCAGTATCGACGCGTGCAGCCTGTCCGCGTTTGGCTCTGCCCCTTCGCTGTTTCCCGCAAGCACAAGGTGCAATTTGATGTTTGAGCCAAGCACGTCGCCAAGCTCTTGGTTCGCAGTCGCCGTGTACGGCCGAAGTGCTCCGCGGAACACGTCAGAGCGTGCGCGAACGGTGCCAGATATTTTCTTGCCGACGGGCGCGTCCGGGCCGACTAGAGTTATCGTGCCCTTTGTTCCCTTGAACTTGACTGGTTCTGTGAGCGCTCCTTCTGGGGCCATCGCGATTACCGACTCTTTTACTATCAAGCCGGGCACGTAGAGAAAGTTGTCGATGAGCGCCTCCCACTGGCTCCTTGGCATCGTGCTGAACGCAGAGTTGTAGTCATAGTCGCCGGTGAAGTGTATCACCGCGTCAACCGGCCCAAAGTGCGTCTTGGCGGTGTTGAATATGCGCCTCACCGCGGTCTCGTCAAGGAAATCGATTGCGTGGCTGTGGAATTCCTTAAAGTGCGCTTCGTCGGCCTTGTTGCGGTACAGGACGATTACCTGCTTGGCCCCTGCGACCTGAGCGATGCCTGCGACCTTTTTCACCCTGTCAATGTCCTTGGCGGCAGATGATGTCGTAGTCAGCACTATTACCTTGCCCTTTAGTTCAGAGCCGGGCAGTATGTCGACTCCTGTGCCCACAATCGGCTTGACGGGGTAAAAGACGCGGTCGTTTGGTATCACTCTGCCGTTTATCAGTTTGCTTATCTTTTCGTCAGAGAGATTGAGCACCATCTCGGCGACCTCGTCTTGCGCTAGGAACTCGCTGTCCACTATCATCTTGCTGGTGTTGCCCTGGATTTTCTCGGCGATTTCCTGCATCTTGGCCAGCGCGCCGGCCACAGTCTCGGCAAGTTTTGAAACGGTTGCTTCGTCGGTCTGGCCGCGCTTTGCCGCGATTTCGCTAGCCGCATCATGGCACGCCTTTTTCACAACGTCGTCAGCGTCGCCAAGGTACGGGAGCGCCTTTGCGGTGACTACCTCGACCTCTGTTGACGAAAGGCCGGGATAGCCTCCGACGCGCAGAAACTCTGCGGCCGCCTTTGGATACACGGTCTTGTATATCCTGTCAGAGTGCACCGGCCCCGGGTTCGTGGCGATAGAACGTATGCCCCTTTCTGCAAGCTCCCATGCGAGGCACTCGGCAAGCCTGTTTTTTGCGCCCTGGGAAGCGGTGTACGGCGTCCTGAAGCGGTACGGGCGCTGCTCGTACCTGTTTTCCTCTGCAAAGAACGTGGATATGGTGATTATCTTGCCTCCCTTTTCCATCGCCTTCAATCCTGCGGCAGAGGTCCAGAAGGTGCCGGTCAAGTGTATTGCCACGCACTCGCGGAACTCTTTGACGCTTGCATTCGTGAATGTCTTGACCGGCCCAGATACGCCGGCGTTGTTGACGATAATATCCACCTTGCCAAACTGGCTCTTGACTCCTTCAAACAACGTGTTGATGCCGTCTTCGTCAGAGACGTCAACCCCGGGAAAGGTGGCGACCCTGCCTTTGGAGCCGGCCTTCTTTATGATGTCGTTTAGTATCTCGGCGGTCTGGTCGAGAGGCTCCTTGCGCCTGCCCATGATGACGATGTTGGCGCCTGCCTCGGCAAACCTCTTGGCAATGGCCTGGCCGATGCCGGTGCCGCTCCCAGTAACAACTACGGTTTTACCGTCAAATTTTAAACCACTCAATATTCTTCAGAGTGCAGGAAACCTGTACACGATTATTAAAGGTATTTCCGGTCGGTACGGAGATTACTGTTTGAGCTTGAATCCAAGTAAAATCCGACAATGTTCAAAGTGGTAGACAGAAGTAAACAAAACTGCAACAAAAAAACTAAAGAGGTTAGAAAATTAGAGGGCAGCCTTGATGTGACCAGCGATAATGTCTGCTATCTCGACCATTGTTGGATTTGCCTTCAGGTTCTCCTCGTGGTTCCACCGGCCGTAGATCCTGACGTGCCCGTCAAGAGGGTCAACTCGGACCTCGCGTTCGTGCAGGAGCACTTGTTTCAAAAGCTCCGTAAGATGCTCATCCTGCTGCAGTTTGTCTGCAAACGCGCTTGCCCCGGTCCACTTGACCGCAACGACCCGTTTCTCTGAAAAGTGGCCCTTTGTAATCGGCTCGCATTTTGCAAGGAACTTTTGCGTGTTTGTTTCATCACCTGTTTCAACGATGTAGTGCACCTGGTAATAGTCAAGCGCCCCGTATGGTAGTGGCGTGGCATCCTGTTTCATCAATATATCACCTAGTGTTTCTGGAGCACCTGGACAAGGTCAAAGTTCTTGCCCCTGACTCGAATGACGCCCTTGTTGGTTGTGAGCTTGGAATTCATGCCAAACATGTGGCTGTAGCATGGCCCGCTTTCGATGGGATGCGTGCCCTGCGCAACGTGCTCTGCGATAATGCCGTGCTCGTTCAGGTCGTTTGCCAGCATCTCGTTTGGCGCCATCCTTCTGATTATTACGGGTTCGCCGTCGCCGTGTCCGTGCTCCTCTTCTTCATGCGATTCGTGGGAATATTCGTGCTCCACGCCAAGAGGTATCGGGAGCGGCCAAATAAATTCTACTGCTGCAATCGACGATCTTTTGTCAAGTATTTCGTAAAGCCCATTTCTTCAAGGGATTGCGCCTTTTCGAGCACCGAGCCTTCCATTTCGCGCTTGAATTCCTCTACCTTTTTTGCAATGGCAGGGTGCTTGGTTGCGAGGATCTGGCACGCAAGTATGCCGGCGTTTTTTGCGCCGTTTATCGCCACTGTGGCGACTGGGACGCCAGGCGGCATCTGGGCTATTGAAAGCAGCGAGTCGATGCCGTCGAGGCTCTTTGTCTTTATCGGGACGCCTATCACGGGTAGGGGAGTGAGCGACGCAGTCATGCCGGGTAGGTGCGCGGCGCCTCCTGCGCCTGCGATTATCACTTCAATCCCTCTCTTCTTGGCGCTCTTGGCATAGTCGTACATGCGCTTTGTGGTGCGGTGCGCGGACACTATGGTCACTTCGTTTGAGACACCAAACGAGTCGAGAAATTCAGCCGCCTCCTTCATAATTGGCAGGTCAGAGTCGCTTCCCATGATGATTCCTACAAGCGGCTTCACTGTCTTTCTGCCTCTCCTGTGGTGGCCTGCACGAGCGTGATAGCATTGCGCGCCTTTTTAGCCCTTGCTAAGGCCTCCTTCACGGTCCTGCCGGTCGCCGTGACATGTCCCAGTTTTCTGCGCGGCTTGGATACCTTTTTGCCATAGATGTACAGTTCCGCCCCGGGCACCTTCATCATCTTGTCAAGACCCGTAACTGAATATACGCCGTCAAAGCCCTCGGGGCCCAGAATGTTTATCATGGCTGCCGGCGACAGCAGTTCAGGTTTTGCAAGGGGCAGGTCGAGCACCGCCCTCAGATGCTGCTCAAACTGCGAAACAGAGCACGCCTCGTTGGTGTAGTGGCCCGAGTTATGGACGCGGGGCGCAATCTCGTTTATCAGCACGTCGCCTTTTTTCGTCACAAACATCTCGATGCCAAAGATGCCTGCGCCGTGCAGCACCTGCATCGTCCTTTTGGCAAGCATTATCGCCTTATGCTCGACCTTGCGGCTAATCTGTGCCGGCGCAATCGTGGTGTCAAGGATGCTGTTTTTGTGCATGTTTTCAACCACAGGAAACGACTCTATCTGTCCAGAGGGGTTTCTCGCTACCATTATCGATACCTCCTTTGCAAAGGGGACAAACTTTTCTAGCATGACTTCTCTGCCCTTGAAATACTCGTAGGCTTGCCGCACGTCACCCTTGGATTTTATCACAAAGTTGCCACGGCCATCGTACGAGTCCTCGGTCGCCTTCAAGACAGCAGGAAGTCCGAATTTGCCGCATAATTCACGTAAATGTTCTTCTGATTTCACAAGCTCAAAGTCAGGGACTGCTATTCCGTGCTCTTTTAGAAACGACTTTTGGCGGTGCTTGTTCTGGATTATGCGCAGGGTTTCAGGAGCCGGCCTCACGGGATAGTTCTTTTCCTCTAATTGCTTTAACGCGCTAGAGTTTGTCAGCTCGATCTCGTATGTAAGGACATCGGATTTTTCTGCCAGCCTCATAATCGCAGACTCGTCCTTGAAATCGGCAACAATCTGCTCGTCGGCTATCTTTGAAGCAGGGCAGCCTTCTGTCGGATCAAGGACTATAACCTTGAACGACATGCGCCTTGCCTCGTGTGCTATCATCTTGCCGAGCTGCCCGCCGCCAATTATACCGACGCAGGTCGGCCGCTCCATCGAAAGCGCGCCACTCTTGTACAAGCCGACGTTGGTTCGTACAGGCGCCGTTAAAAGCCTTTCAACAACATATCAACAGATAAGCAGATATGCCATAGCACTCAACTGTCCGGCGTTGAGGCTCATCCGCAAGGGCAAGGTCAAGGACATTTACGAGCTTGACGATGGCAACAGCATCCTCTTCCATTTCTCCGACAGGGTATCGGCGTTTGACGTCAAGATGGCGACTCCAATACCGAGAAAGGGAGAGGTGCTGTGCAGGTTTGGCGAGTTCTGGTTCAACGCCCTTGGCACGCCACACCACATGCTGCGCGTGCAAGAAAAAGACAAGATGGTTGTGAAAAAGCTGAGAATGATACCTGTGGAGTGCGTGGTGCGCGGGTATTTCTATGGCAGTTTTGCAGACCGCTACAAGGACCATCTCGGCAAGGGCCTGCCGGCGGATTTCAAACCGGTTATGGCAGGTAAACTACCAAGGCCGATATTTGACCCGACGACCAAATCCGAGGAGCACGACATGCCAGTCAGCAAAGAGCAGGCAATCTCTATGGGCTTGGTCTCTAAGAATGATTATGAATACCTCGAAAAGACATCGATTTTACTCTATGAAAAGATGAGTGCAATCGTCGAAAAGGCAGGCTTCATTATCGCGGATGTCAAGTTTGAGTTTGGCCGCGACGAAACCGGCAGAATAATCCTTGGCGACTCGCTTGGGCCGGACGAATACCGCCTATGGCTCAAGGTTGATTATCAGCCGGGCAGGATTCAGGAGGCGTACGACAAGCAGCTTTTGCGTGACTGGCTCATCAAAACAGGGTTCAAGGCAGAAATTGACAGGCTCGCCAAGGAAGGTGAAAAGCCCGATCCGCCCGTGGTTACACCTGAAATCGCAGAAGAGCTTTCAAGGCGCTACATACTTGCGTACGAGCGCATAAGTGGCAAGACGCTTTAATCGCTCAATCCGCGACTTGTTTCTGTGTCTTTTTGTGCATGCCGCGTGCTTGCAGGCGGCCGGTTGTTTGGCGGGTCGGTTTTCGCGCGCCTGCCTACATAGTTTATCATAGCATTACTATGTTGGTGATATTATTCAATTAAAATAGAATAGATACAGTTAAAACGATAACTGCATCATATGTATAATATTGTAACCGTAAACATGATTGTAATTAACCAACAGGGCAAAACAATCAGACAAGCGCGCTTACTATGCACGACAGCATCTTGTATGCATACATGGCAGATGCGCTGTTCCAAAAAGACGTAAAAGTAAGGCGCGTGACCACCCTAAACCACGTTGCCGCGCAGGGTCTTAGCGACCCTGCAAGGATAAAGATACTAGAGCTTTTGAGCCACAAGCCCATGAACGCGGAGGAAATCGCAAAGGCGCTTGGGAGCGCAGGCATCAAAAAAGCCACGACCACGGTCAGACACCACCTCGACACGCTCAAGGAGGCGGGCCTGATAGAGCCGGCAAGGATAGTCGAAGTCAGGGGCGCCGTGATGAAGTACTATTCTGCCACGCTCAAAGTGTTTGACTGTCAGGCGCCGGCGGACCTTGACATCAGGGCTTTGCGGCTGATTGACGATACCAGCAACAAGCTTGCAAAGGTGCTAAAGAGTGTGCACGATGACAAGCGCTTTTTGGCGCTTGACAAGGACGGCAAGTGCAGGGATTTCCTTGCCCTTGAAATCATCAATGCGGCTCTTGCAAAAGCGATGGAAAGGCCAGAGTCCAAGGAACAGGCAGGACAGAAAAAGTAACTATTCGACCGTTATACGGAAAATGCCCTTTGTGCTTGGGTCCTGCAGCGCCTTTATCATGTCCCGCGGTATGTCAGACGACGCCCTGTCACACCGGACAGAGAGAGTCCGGGGGCAGACAAAGTTTGTCTTGCGGATAACGATGTCGTGCTTGTTAGCTAGCGTCAGGCGCTCGTCGCCGGCGCCGCTTATCTCATAGACGTCGTTTCCCACGATTATCTCTATTTGTACG
>NZ_CAMLDP010000053.1 GCF_946478925.1 uncultured Nitrososphaera sp.
GCCGGCGCAAAAAAGGATGTGCCTGCAAAAATGGAGAAGAACATGAAGAAGAACAGCGCGGCCGCAAGGAGGCGCAGCAACAGCATCGCCCTGTTTTGGCGCTTTGCATATTTCAACTATTGGTGATGTGGTAGTACATCTGCCGGATGAACCACAATTCCTAATATGCAAATTATGTTTATCCATTCTGCGGCAAGTCGCTGCTGCAAAAAAAACATACACAAATACACACGCCTGTTCATTACACGGCAGGGAAGAGCCTTTCCTTCCCTTCCGTGTCTCAAGCTTTTGCCCTTCTCCTGCGCATTATCACTACGGCGCCCACCGCTGCAGCGCCGGCAGCCCCTATCCCGGGCGCAACGATGTACAGGTAATTGTCGTATGGCCCTGCCACGTTGAGTATGAACGTAAACGTCAGGGTTTGGCCGCTGTACACGTTGTCTATTAGGTCAGCATAAAGCACGTACTTGCCCGGCGCCGCAAAGGTATGATCGTAGGCGTAGTGGCCGTACTGGATTATTATGGGCCCGGCAGTTGCGACATCGGCTCCGTCCTTGACAAGCCTTATCTTTACCGGCACGTCCACCACGTCGTCGCCGTTGACGCCGGCTATCCTCATCACCACCTTTGACGGCTCGCCGGCCACAAGCCGAGGCGGCTCGGTGGCGACATCAAACTCGTAGTTGCCTATCCTCTGCTTGTACATGGCGTTCTTTAGCGGGTCGGCAAAAGCCGGCTGCGCAACCATCAGGAGAAGAATTGCCGCAAGGGCTACTACTGCGCACGCAAGCGACTTGTTTGACAGCAGCAACAACAGCTGTGCTAGAGCTCGTCCAACATTTCAACGTAATTGTCGACGACCTTGTCGGCAAAGGTCTGGCGGTACTTTGACAGCACATCGGCCACGAGGTCCTTGTTTGCAAGGCTGTACAGCTGGTATTCGCCGTACCTGACGGACAGGATGCCGGCGTCCTTCAGACGCTTCAGGTGCGCCGAGACGGTGGAAGGCGCCTTGCCCGTGTGCTCTACTATTTCTGCAAAAGTGCACATGTCCTGCGACAGTATGAATGACACTATCTCACGTATTGGCTCGTGCCTGATGTAGCCGAGGACCTGCGACTCGGTTTCCGGCACGTTGACCGGGTAATAGCGGGTGATTCGCGCCTGCCTGTCCACCCTTATCACGCTTGCCTTTTCAAGCGCGGAGAGGTGGTACGTCAGGACGCCGTTTGCAAAGCCCGTAGACCGCAAGAGCTCGCGGTAGCGTATGCCCGGCTCCCGCTCGATGAGTTTCAGGAGAAGTTCCGGCGTGCTCAGTGCCTCTGATATTGCCTTTTCTTCTCCCATGCCTATTTGTTCACCTTGAGCACTCCCAGCCCGAACAGGCCAAGCATTCCAAGCAAGATTATGTGCGGGAATTCTATATCCAGATTGGGGATCTGCAAAAAGAACAAGAGCCCGACTGACTGGAACAGGTAGAACACTTCTGCGACGCCGAGCGCGATGAACCCAAGCGTCATGTAGAGCGTCCTTGCCCCGCCTGTGCGCCTGTATGCAGTCAGCGAGACCACGCTGAGAAACGTGGCTATCACGAGGCTCGCCATGTGGAGTATGATGTGAAACAGTATTGACGGGTGCGTGACGTGCGGAAGCACGAGAGGCGCAATGATGCCCACCACTATGGCCGCAGTCAGCCCAAACACCAGAGGCTTTGACGCGGCTTCTTGCATAGGCTGGTTGCTACCCGTCTGCATATCCACCAATTTATTGGTGGCTTTGGCCTAATAAAGGGATTGGTACAAAGCCGGAACTACTGGCCCAGCGCCGCAAGCGTCTTTTTCATCTGCAGCCGGCTCTGCCTCGCATAGAACGCGCTCCCGCCAGCCACTGCTGCCGCAAGACCCAGAGCGAGGGCGGCAAACGAGTCAAAGCTTGGCGGCGTTTCCGCCGTGCTTTCCATGCCGGGCATCGACGACATTCCAGACATACCGCCGGACGACATTCCCGACATCGATCCGCTTTCGAGCTTCTCGGTAAAGCTGTGGTTCAGGTCGTACGCGTTCACCCTCTGCGCAATGAGGTCCATCTTCCACTCGCCGGGCTGGCTCAGGTAGCCCCCGGCGGCCGAATAAACGCCGTCGCCGGTCTTTTGCAGTGTGGCTATCAGCGGCCCCACCCCGGCGTCAACGTTTGTGAACCGCAATATCACGCTTGCGATGTTTTGCGGAGGCTTGCCTCCCTCGCTCAGGGTGACAGTGAACGTGTTGACGCCGGGCTGAAAGGGTGTTATCTCAAGCATGGCGTCGGTGCCGTCCACGTTCACGTGGTTCATGTAGTGAGGGCCGGCCTGGTGCTGCTGCTGATCCATGGATTCTGCGGGAGGCGACGTTATGGTGAGAAGGGACGCGGCAAAAAGCACCCCTATACCGACGAGCGCCTCGGCCTTTACCGTCCTGCCAAAGCGACTCGTCGCGGCGTATTCCTGCCCGCCAGATTTTGCAAGCACGACAATTTCCCGGTAGAGTTTCAGCTGATGGTACGCACCGAGGAGCACCATCGGAAGGGCGGCCCCAAGTTTTATCGCAAGGCTGATCCCGTACGGCGTGGTAAGGAGCGAGTCCAGCGTGTGCAGGTGGACCCACGCCATGTATATCCCAGTCACGCCTATCACTCCCAGCGAAACGGTGGCAACGAGCGAAAAGCTTGGAAGCGCGGTCGCAAGCTGGCGTGGCGAGCGCCTCGTGGCCGGCGCAAACACCGCGGCCAGGTAGAACAGCCCGCCCACCCAAGCGGACACGGCCATAAAATGGACCCAGTCAAGCGCCGTCGCAAGCTCTGGCAGAAACGGCGCGGCCGAGTTGTGGCTCAACATGCTGTTTGAGAACAGCGAGAATGCGCCTGCCGCAAGCGCGGTATACAAAAGAGGCTTTTTGCCGATTTTCATGTAGACGACGACAGAGCCGGCGACTATTGCCGACGCCGCAAGCCTGTACAGCCAGACGGCGCCTGAAGGCGAGCTGGCTACAAGTGACTGCAGCGCCTGTGCGACCGGCACTCCTGCCGCCTCGGCAAGGCCGCCGGCCTGCAAGAATACTATGCCGGTCGCAGACGCGGCAATTGCGCCTGCGCTTGCAAGCACGATAATCGAAAACCTGCGGGCTGCGCGGCTTTCAACTTTTTTGTGCAGTATGACGTGGGTTATTGTGCCTCCGACTACAGCCGCCTGCGCTACCAGAAGGGGCCACTTGGCTGCCGCGTCGGCGTACGACGTGACTGCGCGAGTCTCGCTTGACTCTCCCCCGGCCGGCATCATCGCTTTGCCCACGCCAAAGACGTATGCGCCTTCCGCGATGTGCCCGTCGTCAAGCGACATTGTGAACCAGGACACGGTGTATATCCCGTCCTTGACATTGCTCGTGTCTATTGTCACAGCGGCCTGCCTGCCGTTATCGCCGGTGACTGCAAAGTCGTTCTTGTCGATGCGCTGGCCCTGCGCGTCTGCGACTCTGATATAGCTCACCTTCGGGTCGGGCCGCTCTGAAAATGACATTGCGAGCTGCTGCGGGACCTCGGACTTGTCAGCAAACTGCGCGTTTGGCATAATGGTGTATGTTGCAGGTATAGAGTGGGCAAACGCAGGCGCCGCTAGCGCAGACAGCAAAAGCAGAGCTGCCAGCGCAAAAATAACGAGGGCGGGCAGAGCGGAGAAGGACGTCATGGCCGTAGAAAAAAAGGGGCCCTACTTGCTGTTGTTGCCGCCACGCCGGCGCGTCATTGCCACCGCGCCTATGGCGATTCCGACAATGCCAAGGCCGATTCCTGCCCACACCATGCCGCCGCTACCGTCGCTGCTACTTGACGCTGCTGGAGAAGTCGCAGGTGCCTTGACGGACGCAATGTCGCTCTGGACCTGCGCTATTGCCTTGCTCACGTCGTTGTTCTGCACGTATTTTTCTGGAAAGCCAGCGTCGGTGCGCGACTCAAAGCAGCCATAGCCTCCGGTCACTCCCTTTCTCACCACGCCCTCCGACACAGTGGTTGTCGAGTTGTTTGCCTGTGCGCCAGCCTCTCCTGCAGGCGTGCATGTGAACGTGAGGTTGACCGGCGTATTGTTTATCGTTCCAAATATGCGATACGTATACGTGGTCGCAATGGTCGGGTAGAACGGCGCGCTGTACTGGCCCGGCGAGTTGAACACGGGCTCTAGCGGCATCTCTTTTGTCTTGCCACCTGCGCCTATCTCAACTTTAAGCGTCTGCTCAAGGCCGTTGACCGGGGTAGCCCCCGCCGCTTTGGAGTTCATCGGATCGCTTGGATCCGCGTTGAGGACACGAAGGTCCACGCCCGTCTTGTCGTCGACAAACGCCGGCTCGTTGAGCGAGCCTATCACTATCAAATAGTCCTTGCCGCCTATCGTATAGAGCTGGCGCTGGTGCGCGTAGGCTGGCGCCGCAAAAGCGCCTGCCAAGAGGAGCGCGACCGCCACTGCCCCTGCCATAATCACTAATTTCATGAGCGTAGTAGAGGGTATAGAAAATTTAAGAAAAGTGGAGCATTCGCCAAATGTACTATACTGAAGAAAAAAATGCCCGGGCGCTAGCCTCTGTTTACCGCTGCGCGGATGTTGCGCTTCAGGTCCGTCGCGCTCTTGGCATACATCAGGGCGCTTATCACGATGCCGGCGGCTATTGCGGGGCCAGCCAAATCTGCAAGCGAAAAGCCGATGTTGGTCACCGGGCTTGCTTCGGGTTTGTTGTTGTCCGGCTGCTGTGTCGGTGGCGCCGGCGGCGCGGAAGGCTTGGCAGTTATCGTGATGCTCCCGAGGGCTGAGCCCTGCTGCTCTGCAAACCAGATCTTGCCCTTGTCGTCGGCGGTCAGGTACTGAATTTGCGAGCCGGCCGTCGGTATCTTGGCCTCGGCGCTTGCTCCCGTCCTTGGGTCAAACACGGCGACTTTGTCCACCGTATGCTCGGCAATCCATATGTTGCCATAGCTGTCAGCCGCCATGCCAAAGGGCAAGCTGGCGCCGTTCAGTGGAGGATATTCGCGGAACGTCTTGAAGAGCGGATTGAACGCCGTGACGGTGTGCCCTTCATGCTCGGCGATAAGCAGGTTATTGCTATTTGGATCGGCGAATATGGCTGTAGGCACTATGAGCTTGTTCTGGCCCTTTGGCTCGTATTCTGTCACCTTGCCTGTGACAGGGTCTATCATGGCTATCTTACCCACCGCGGCTTCAGGAATCCATAGCTTGCCGTCGCGATCCACGGTCACCCCTACGGGGCTAGACTGCGGAGTTGGTATATCAAATCCGGTAAATTTGCCGGATGCCGGCTCGAACTTGAACACCTTGTTTGGCTCCTGCACGGGCACCCACACGTTTCCGCTGCCGTCGATTGCAATCCCGCCTGGTATGCCTTTTTCAGGCAGAGGGAAGGTCTTGTTCTCTTTTGTCTGGGGATCATAGTGCCCTACCAGCGACTGCCTCGGGCTGACGTACCACAAAGTGCCATCGCTGCCAAGCGCCACTATCGAGACAAGGTCGATGCCGGCCAGTTTGTGCTCGACGTATTTACCAGTGGCAATGTCAAACTGCATTATCCTCCCGGAGCCGGGGTTCTCGTCGCCGGCCCATATCGACTGGCGTTTTGCGTCAAACACCGGGAACAGCATGAGGGTCTTATCTGGCGTCTTGTACTCCTTGACGTCAAAACCGAGGCTAGATACCGCCGGCCTGACCTGAGTATCCAGAGTTGCGACGATGTTTGACGATGAAGAGCGCACGCCTTCCACCTGCACCGACCACTTGCCCGGCAGGCTGAATGCCGCGTCCGCGGTAAAAGTTCCGTCCTGCTGGCGCGTCGCGTTGATGTTTATCGGGCCTATGCCCTTTTCGACCTGCGTCAGTTTTATCGCCGCGGCACTGACGTCTGCCGCCGGCTTGCCGTCATTGCCAAAGAATGCAAGCGTGAACTTGTTCTGGCCAACGGCAAACGGGTCCACCGTGAGGTTCACCTTGCCAGTTGAGCCGTACAGCGTCTGCATGAATTTCGTGGACGAAGCTGCTGCGGTCTGCTGTTGTGTGGCTGCAAAGGCTGCTTGCTGGTCCGGCTGCTGCTTGCCATACTGCGGAAACTCGCCGGCTGGAAGCGAGGCGTTAGCCATTATCGACACCGCCAGGAGCAGGGCTATTCCGACTCCGGCCTCTGCCTTCAAGCTCTTTGCAAAGCGCCCGTAGCCGTTTGACTGGACGGAAGAGCCTCCGACCATTGCGACCATCGCCTTTTTCTGTATCACAAACTGCGAGTAACCACCCATTGCGACCATGACGCCGGCAAGCCCCAACTTTATCGCAAGGACCTTGCCGTACGTAGACGCAAGCGTGAGCGAAAGGTCGCTCTCTATCAGGAACAGCAAGAGAGGCCCGGTTATGATAGCGATGCCAAGTATCGTGACCACTATGGTTGAAAAGCGAGGTATCAGGATGGAAATTGCGGCCGCCCTTGTGCGCTCGTCGGCCATTGAAAGGATTTTTGGCACCGCCACAAAGCCCATCAATATCAGGCCGCCTATCCAGATGCTAGCCGCGGTGTTGTGGAAAAAGTCGAGCAGGATTGCGGTTATCTGTCCCGTGGCCGCGCCGTGCGCTATCAGGCTTGACGTCACGAGCACCGCAAGACCCATCACGAGTATTGCAAGTATCTCGGCCTTGCTTGGGAGCGTGCCGGTCTTGCTCAGCTTGCGGTACACGAATACGGCGATTATCATCAGTATTGACGATTCGATCATGCGCGTCGTCCAGACATTGCCGAACTTGGTCGCTATCGCCTGTGCTATCCCGGCGTTGATGTCGTACGCCTGCACGGCTATCATGGCAAAGTTCGAGCCAATCACGATGGCCGCGCCGATCATGACGAGTTTCACCATATTTCTGTCGATCGCGGCTCGCTGAGATGATATTGCGCTTGCAAGCCACGGCACGCGCGAAAGCGGCTTCCACAGCCACAGCGTGCCAAACGCCGCGCCGACCACGATGACCTGTCCGACCATGCCAGGGAACCTCGACGCCGACTGTAGCGGAGACAAGATCTGCGAAGGCTGGCTGGCAGGTCCTTCGGACGGCGTGACTGCGGTTCCTATGCCAAACGTAAAGGCGCCGTCAACCACGTGGCCGTCGATTGCAGAAAGCACCTTTGTGCTGACCGTGTAGACGCCGTCAGGCAGACCCGGTTTCAATGTGACTGCGAGAGACTGGGTGTCGCCATCCACGTTGTGCGGATCATTGTTGTCGACCCGCGATCCGTCAGGGCCAAGCACCGTTATTGTGCTGTACGAGACCTCTACTGCCTCACTGAACGAAGCCTTTACTTCGGCGGGCGGAGAAGACAAGCTCTGAAACGGCTTTGGCGACGTGCTTACCGTAAACGCGTGAGCAAAGGACTGCTGCGGTGGCATGATTGTAAAGGCAAGCGTTGCCACTATGGCTGCGACGACGAGTATGTACAGCAGCGGCCGGCCAGACATGCTTGTAATACGCGCCGGACCATATTTGACTCTTGCTTGTTTTGTGGTACAAATCCCGAACGATCATCAAAGATTATAAGCACTGCAGGATAATTTTTCTATGATGAAAAAAGCCGCCCTTGCTCTTGCACTTGCAATCCCGATCTTGCTTACAGCGACGCTTTCTTCTTCCATCAGCCCCGCGTACGCCCATACTGCAACCAAAGCAGGCGATATCAGTATGGAGATAGGCTGGGGAACAGAACCACCGCTTCTTGGCCAGTTGAACACTATAACCGTGCAAGTGAACAAGATCTCTGACGGCAAGCCGGTCGCAAACGCATTTGCAAACGCCAAGGTGACCGTGATAAAGGGCGGCGACAGCAAGGACTTGGACGTCTTGCCGGGAGAGGCATCCGGCCTTTATGCAGGCCAGATAATCCCGACGCAGCTGGGCCAGATAACGATTCACATCACCGGCACCATCGCCGGCCAAAAGATCGACAACCAGGTCCAGATAGAGGATGTAGTGGATACCAAGACTCTCAACTTCCCCGCGTCAGGCGGCTCAAGCCAAGGCATCCCGCAGGACTTTGTCAACCAGATAGGTTCTACCATATCCGACCTCAACACCCGAATTGACAATGCCACCACCTCCGCGCAGAACGCAACCGACGCGGCGCAAAAGGCAGCACAGGACATTCAAACAATAAAAGCAGAATCAGATAGGGCCTACTTGGTAGGCATGGTAGGAATAGGGGTTGGAGTGGCAGGCATTGCAATTGCGGCCCGCACACTTTCCCGCAAAGCCTAGGCTACGGACGGCCTAGATCTTTACCATCTTTACCCTTGCGGCCACCACGGCTCCGGCCATCATCGCCGCGGCAACTGCACCCAGAGCGCCTATTGGAAATTCGGGCGTCACCTTGATTGAAAGATCAGTGTTCTCGGGGTTTATCGGGACTGGTGGTATATTGGTAGCATACAACGTGACTCTTGCCGTATAATCACCGTTCTGCTGGAACTTGTACGGCACGGTTATTGTCCCTCCAACATTGTGAATATTTTGTTGATTGGTCTGCTTTGCAGCACTATATACGACATTGCCATTCTGGAGAATCTGGAAGTCGTAGTAATTATGCTGGTTAAGGTTCTTTGTGCCAGGTTCATAGAAATTCACATGGAACTTGACGCTTCCGCCGTCTGCCCATTCAGGCTCGATTGTGACGTCCAGAGTCTTGTTACCAGTTGCCGCCCCGGCTGCTTGTGCGTGCACAACAGGAATCGATGCAAATCCTGCTGCTGCCATGATTGCAGCAATTGCGATAGCGAGGTATAGTAGCGTTGTAGCAGGCATCATGTTATACCTCATTCTCCGGCCAAGGTAATAAATTATAGCTCCTTCCGGTGCTTTGCGCCGAAAAACGTTGCAAGCGCCACGCCCGCGCCCGCAACGATTGCAACAGGCGCAAACTCGGGCGTCACCCTCAGATTAAAGTCGGCCCCCTCGCCGAGGCCGTCGATGTTTGCGATCCGGATGACATAAGGCCCTTCCGCGGAAAACGCCACCGCCTGAGTGCCTGCAGACTGCGACTTGCGTTGCAACTCTTCGTGGCCGTCTGCCGAGAGCACGACAAAGTCGTAGGTGATATCCTCAAGCTCCCTGCCGGTCTCTGGCTCTATGAATTTCAGTTTGAAGATGTTGTCAGCGCCAAGGTCTGCCTGCTGCGTCCAGTTCATCCTCACCAGAAACGTCCCTTGGTCGCTTTTGGATTCCTGCGCCACCGGGCCGGTGTCGTCGTTGTTGTTGGCCTGCGCAAGGGCGGGCTGCAAAAAGGGGACAAGCAAAAGAAGTGCTGCGGCAAAAAGCACTACTAGCACAGATAATGACATTGTTTGTCAGCCAGTTCTGATAGATAAAGTGTTGTCGTTGTTGCTACTGTTGCTAGAGGAAGAAGAAAAAGAAAAGAAAGGAATGGGAGGTTTTTAGAACCTAAACCCAAAAGCCTGTCCCTTGAAGCGCGCTATGCCTATCACTGCCACGAGCGACGCCGCAAGTACGAGTGCTGCAACCACGCCAAACTCTGGGACGACCATAGCTCCCTTGATGGTGACAGTAGTAGCGCCGTCTGGCACAGTGAGCTTGACTGTCGCATCAGTAGCTGTGGAGTTTACTGGCGTGATAGTTACGGATTTGCCGCTTGCAGTGGCGTTATTCTGTATTCCGTCAATCATAGCCTTTGGCAGAGTCAGTTGGACCTCTCCAGCCTTGTCAAAGGTTACATCGACTGACTGGCCTTGGTTGATCTTGACAGTCGTCACCTTTGAAGTCATAGAGCTGCTGGTAACTGTGTAGCTCTTGCCGTCAAGCTGGGCCGTAGCCGTGCCTTGCATCATGGATCCACCTGTGCTACCGCCGCCGGTTGTGTTACCGCCGGTGCTGCCGCCTGCTGCTGCCACCTTGAGCATACCTACCATTGCTGGGTGGAGTGAGCAAAAGTACGGATAGTCTCCTGCTGCAGTTGGCTTGAATTCAGCAGTCTTGCCGGGCGGGAGAAGTACCGGAGTCTGGCCGTCAGACTGGACGCCGAACTTGCCGTCCGGAGTCGCGTTTGAACCAGACTCTACGGTGTGCAGAGCGCTATCCTTGTTGGTCCATATCACGGTGTCGCCTACCTGTGCCGTGGCCGGGTTTGGAGAAAATGCGTCGTTTGACTTGGTCGACGCTCCCGGCACAAGGGTGATGTTGACAGTGGCTGCAAAGGCTGCCTGGCTTGGAATAACCAGGATTGCTGTAAAAATAGCCGCCATGCCTGCAGCTAGTGCTATCTTTGCGTTCATTGATAACTGCGAGCTCGATGGGATTAAAAAAGTTTTGGAGTTTTGTTCTGTACGCAAGCACATGCAGCCAGGTTTTTAACGAAGGGGCCGTTTTACAGGCTAGTGCGCATAGTCTCGTTTTTGCCCAGCGCGACAGAGACCCTGTTCGAGCTTGGGCTTGGAAGCGACCTAGTCGGCGTGACCCACGAGTGCAAGTACCCGCCTGCCGCGCGGAAAAAACCGCAGGTGATACACCCGTCTTTTGACCCGGCAAGGATGACTGGAAAAGAAATAGACGGCAAGATAGTCGAGCTCGTGCAGTCGGGTGGCGACATTTACATAGTCGACGAAAAAGCGCTGAAAGAGGCCGACCCGGAGCTGATAGTGGCACAAGGGCTCTGCGAGGTCTGCTCGCCCTTTACAAAGGAGATAGGGAGGGCAGTAAGCGTCCTTGGCGGCAAGCCCGATGTATTGGTTCTTGATCCGCACGACCTTGACGACGTGCTTGTGAGCATCATGGACGTGGCAGAAAAGGTCGGCAGGGTAAAGGAGGGCCGCAGGCTGGTCTCGGCGCTTCAAAAGCGCATCGACGCCGTGCGCGCGATAAAGGCAAAGAAGAGCAACAAGCCAAAGGTGGTGTGCATAGAGTGGGTCGACCCGCCGTTTACCGCCGGCCACTGGGTTCCGCAGATGGTCGAGTATGCCGGCGGCATTAACGGGCTGAGCAGTGCGGGCGAGCAGTCGCGCAGGATGGATTTTGAAGAAATCGCGAAATTCGACCCCGACATCATCGTCATGATGCCGTGCGGCTTTGGGGTAAAGAGGACGCTTGAGGAGATGAAAGCGCTGAAAGGAAATGTAAAGTGGGAGTCGCTTCGCGCAGTGAAACAAAAAAGCGTCTATGCGGTCGAGTCAGGCGCGTATTTCAGCAAGCCCAGCCCCCGGACCGTCGTCGGTCTGGAAATACTTGCAAAAATAATCAACCCCGAAGCATCCAGGAAGATAAAGGTGCCAAAGGGCAGTTACAAAAAAGTAGTAAAGTAAGTAGAGAGAGAGAAAAGAGCTACTGGGTCAGCGAGACTTCGATGTAGACATCGTCAGGGATTTTCAGGCGCATCAGCTGCCTTATTGCCCTGTCGTCGGCGCCCACGTCGATTACCCGCCTGTGGATGCGTAGCTCGTACTTGTCGTACGTGTTTGTACCCTGGCCGCACGGCGACTTTCTCGTCACCACCTTCATGCGCTTGGTCGGCAACGGGTGGGGGCCGCGCAGCTTTATGCCGCTCTTTTCCCCTATGCCCCTTATCTCAGTGCACACGCCTTCAAGCGTGGTGAGGTTCGTGCTTGTCAGTTTGATTCTTGCTGCCTGTGGCATATCTATTGGTCACTTACTTTTTGTTCGGGTCGAACTTCTCGGTGATGTTCAGGACGACACCTGCGGCGATGGTTGTTCCCATGTCGCGGAGCGCAAACCTGCCGATCTCCGGAAAGTCCTTGAACGTCTCGATTGCAAGTGGCCTGACCGGCTTTATCTTGACGATTGCTGCGTCGCCCGTCTTTAGGAACTTGGGGTTCTCCTCTGTCGTTGCACCAGTCCTTGGGTCAATCTTGCTCACAAAGTGAGAGATTGTGGCTGCGACCTGCGCGGTGTGTGCGTGCAGCACTGGCGTGTAGCCCGGAGCGATTGCGGTTGGGTGCGAGATGACGATGATGCGTGCCTCGAATTCCTTTGCGACTGCTGGCGGGTTGTCTGCAGGGCCAATAATGTCGCCGCGCTTTATTTGCTTCTTGTCGACGCCTCTGAGGTTAAAGCCGACGTTGTCGCCTGCCTCTGCCGATTCGAGTATGGTATGGTGTGTCTCGATGGTCTTGATTTCGCCGACGGCGCCGGATGGCATGACTACGACCTTGTCGTTTGGCCTCATCTTGCCTGTTTCGACTCTGCCCACCGGCACGGTGCCTACGCCCGTGATTGTGTAAACGTCCTGTATCGGGACACGGAGCGGCTTGCCGATTGGCTTCTCTGGCGGCTCGAATGCGTCGAGTGCCTCTGCGAGCGTGACGCCCTTGTACCACGGCATGTTCTCGCTCTTCTTTACCAGGTTGTCGCCCTTCCAGCCTGACACCGGCACAAAGTTGACCTTGGCGGTGTTAAAGCCGACAGACTTTAGCATCTTTTCCACGTGGTCCTTGACCTCCTTGTAGCGAGCCTCTTGGTAGCCGACGTCGTCCATCTTGTTCAGTGCGACGACTATCTGGCCGACACCGAGAGTCTTGGCAAGGAATGCGTGCTCCCTGCCCTGTCCTCCTGGCTCGATTGATGCCTCTGTCTCACCCGGCTTGACGGAGATGACGAGGATGGCTGCGTCAGCCTCTGACGCGCCCGTGATCATGTTCTTGATAAAGTCCTTGTGACCCGGAGCATCGATTAGCGTGAAAAAGTACTTTGCGGTCTCGAATTTCTGGAAAGCGAGGTCGATTGTGATACCTCTTTCGCGTTCGTCCTTGATAGAGTCCATGACCCACGCATACTTGAAAGTGTCACCCTTTCCGGTTGCCTCGGATTCCTTTGCATATGCAT
The DNA here is from genome assembly GCF_946478925.1 of uncultured Nitrososphaera sp. Next base: position 12,905 of record NZ_CAMLDP010000053.1, read on the forward strand.
CAATAGTCCTCTGGTCAATTGCGCCGAGATCGACGAGCAAGTGACCGACAGTAGTAGATTTACCATTATCGACGTGGCCTGTAACCACAATGTTCAGGTGTGGCTTTTTGCTAGCGCTCATAGGGCAAGAACGCTCCATGGGCTTTATTTATATTTCGCCTGCGATTCTTGCGATTTCTTGTACGCCTCGTTAGCAGATTTTTGGCGCCCCTGTGCAGGTGTATGAGGCCCGCGTGCAAAAAATGTTCATTCCCACGGGAGGGAACTATCGGAAGAGTTTTAAACCAAGAACCGCGCTTTTTGCACCAGACATGCGGATCACAATCAGCGCTATCAAGGCAGATATTGGAGGCATCGGCGGCCACACCCGCCCAAGCGACGAGCTCGTCAACGCGGTGAAGGGCTTTGTGGCCAAGAACTCAAAGGGGATGCTTATCGATCATTACATTGGATTTAGCGGCGACGACATCCACATCATAATGACCCACACGCTTGGAGTCGACAACGAAAAGATCCACAAGCTTGCATGGGACGCGTTCACAGAGGGCACCAAGGTAGCCAAGGAGCAGGGTCTGTACGGCGCCGGCCAGGATTTGCTAAAGGACTCTTTCTCCGGCAACGTCAAGGGCATGGGACCGGGCGTAGCCGAGATAGAGATGGAGGAGCGCCCAA
>NZ_CAMLDP010000054.1 GCF_946478925.1 uncultured Nitrososphaera sp.
CCCTTTTCACGGCGCGATATTAGCTGCAATTCATTTTATATGCCATGCGGTACAGCACTCGAAAATGGGTTTTAATACCGTCCATGCGCACACAGCCTTGCATATATCATGAGCGCAACAGCAGTAGAATATTACAACATAAAGTTTGGCGACAACGCCCAGGCCGCGTTCATACACTTGGTGCGCGAGATAGGCGAAATAGCCTTTGCGATGGAAAAGCAGAACGCCGAGCACGCCAAGCTAGAGATAACCGAGTCGATAGCACTCCTGCACTACCTTGCGTCGAAATACAGCCTTGATGTCCCGGCGAACATGCAGGCTTTGTATTCCAAAAAGCTGGAAGCCCTCAAGGCCAAAAGATAAAATGATAACGCTCGGGCAGGACCTGGACGCCATTTCGGACATTCTCCGGCAGACGTTTGCGATAGAGCCGTTCAAGCGTGACTATGACATGGCGTTTTCCGCGGTTGCAGCGATACTGCGCCGCTATGGGCTGGTGGAAAACCCGCGCAACCTGCGCTTCCGGTTCATACTGTGTATGCAAGAGTTCTTTGACGGGATACCGCAGGACCAGTGGCGCGTGAGAGACCCCGCGTTTGTCAAGCAGTCAGAAGAGTTTGCAGCCGCAAAATTCCGCGAGTGGATTCTGGAGCAGATCACTTAGTAGTAGCAGAAGCCTTGTTCTTGGCTATCCACTGCTCGTACATCTTTATGAGGTCGTCGACGTCGTCGCCCTTTTCCGAGTAAGTGACAATGACCGCAAACTTGCCGTTCTTGCCGTCGTTGCCCCGGGCGTAATACCCCCAGAACGTGTCCGGGAGCCTTTCAAAGTTCGACTTGTTCATCGCCACGCCTGCGAGGTTCTTTGCAAGCGTGTCAACGACCTTTGCCGCGTCGCCTGACTCTATCATGTGCATTTCTCTTCTTGCCGGGCAGGTGATTTAGAGCTAGCTCCTACCTGATGCGCTCTATGAGCTCAAACACGCTATTCATGGCAGGTGGCTCGCCGGACTGCTCCCTCACGTACAGCGACGAAGCCGCGTTTGCAAATAGCAGGCGCTCGCGCGAATCGAGCCCCGCGATGTACCCGAGTATGTCCGCGGCATCCCACACGTCGCCGGCGCCCGTCAGTATCTTTGGTTCGACTTTTATTGCGTGCACAAATTCTGCCTCCTTGCCGTTTGACCACGCCGAGCCGATGCGGGTGTGCAGGTCGGTGGTTATTCCGACGCTTTCCGCTATTTTTCCAGCCGCCTTTTTTACGTCGTCAGGCCCATAGCTTGCGCCAAGAGAAGCGTCGAGCCCGAGCGCGGACGCCAGATGGTCGCACTCGTTTTCATTGATGCTTAGGTAGTCGGTGACAGAGCCGAGCTTGAACAGCGCGTCGCGGAACTCTTGCTTTCGAGTTGCAATGTCCGCCGGGTCGATAAAGTGAAGCGCGCTGGGCGAGCCCTTGAAGACGTGCTCTGCAAGCTCTGTTCCTTTCTGGTTGCTTGCCCAGTTGACCACCATCACCGCGTCGGCGTTCTTTAGAGCCGCCTGGTCGTCTTTAGAGCCGACCTTGTCTGGGCCAAAGCTTGCGTTGTCGCCAATGTCGCTTACCATCACGTTCACCCTGCTGTCACCGTGCGGGAACTCGAACGCGGTGGTGTAGCCATGCCTCCCTTGCGCGATCCTGAGAGTCACCCTGTCGCCAAACTGCGAAAACGACTGCCTTATCATGGCCGCGCCCATCTGGTCTGCGACCGTAAACAGCGTCACCTTGGCTCCGAGCTTGGCAAGCGCGTACGCGACGTTGACAGCGTTTCCACCCCTGATGTCCGTCGTGGGGACGCCCCGGACGCTCCCGCCGCCGTTTCTTGCCTTTTCCTCAAGCGCGCTGACCAGCTTTTCCCTTGCGTCGAGCCTGATTATCCTGTCGACGAAAAAGTCCGGCATCACCACTATCGAGCCGAGGATGTGCAGCTGCTTCAGCTTGTCAATCATTATTATCTCCTTCTTCTTGCGTGAGCGTTAACACTCGCGGTATTTGTTGTTTGTTGAAAAAGAGAAAAAAGGAAAAAGAGGGAGAAGAGGGGCTTGCTTGCTTATTCCATTCCCATGCCGCCCATTCCACCCATACCGCCGCCCGGCGGCATCGCTGGCATCCTGGACTTGCTTGCGGCAATCACGTCGTCGATCCTGAGGATCATCGACGCGACCTCTGTTGCAGACTTGATTATCTGCTGCTTTACCACCAGTGGCTCCAGCACGTTCTGCTTGTACATGTCGGCTACCACGGTGTTCCTTGCGTCGACTCCCGTCCATTTGCTTCCTTTGCTCTGCTTGGCGCGCAGTTCCGTCATGGTGTCAATCGGGTCCATGCCGGCGTTCTCTGCCAGGTTGAGCGGGATTGCGTCAAGGGCGTCTGCGAATTTCTGAACCGCAAGCTGGGCGCGGCCTTCTTGGCTTGAGGACCACTGGCGCAGCTCGTTTGCGATATAGGCTTCTGGCGCGCCTCCGCCTGCCACGATGGCCGGCTTTTCAAGGACGTCCTTCATGACCATGAGTGCGTCATGCAACGACCTGTCAGCCTCGTCTACTACACGCTGCGAGCCACCGCGGACAAGGATTGTGACAGCTTTCGGGTTTTTGCACCCTTCGATGAACACCCACTTGTCTGTCTCTACCTTGCGCTCCTCCACCAAGTCTGCAGAACCGAGGTCTTTTGCGGTCAGGTCGTCAAGGTTATTGACAATCCTTGCGCCCGTTGCGCGGGACATTTTCGTCATGTCGCTTTCCTTCACCCTGCGCACGGCAAGTACTCCTGCCTTTGCGAGGTAGTGCTGGGCGATGTCGTCGATTCCCTTCTGGCAAAGCACTACGTTTGCGCCAGAGCTCTTTATTTTGTCGACCATGGCCTTTAGCATCCTGTTCTCTTCTTCGAGGAACATCTGCATCTGGTGCGGGTCGGAGATGCGTATCTCTGCGCTCATCTCTGTCTTTTCGATTTCAAGTGCCGAGTTGATGAGCGCGATCTTGGCTGCCTCTATGCGCTTTGGCATACCTGCGTGCACCACTTCCTTGTCAAGGACGATGCCCTTGATGAGCTTCGTGTCGTGCATCGAGCCTCCAGCCTTCTTTTCCACCTTGATGTTGTCAAGGTCGACCCTCAGGCTGCCGTCTTCTGCCTTCTCTGCGACCTGCTTTGCAGCATCTGCAACTATCGCCCCAAGGAGCGGGCTGTCCTCAGATACAAGCTTGGAGTCCATGCTGGTCTTTGCTATCTTTAGGAGCATGTCCTTGTCAGAGATGTCGACCTGCACCGCTATCTTTTCCAAAAGCTTTAGCGCCTGCTCTGCAGCCGAGTTGTAGCCGTCGACGATGACGGACGGGTGGACGTCCTTGTTCAGGAGCTCCTCCGCCCTTTCAAGCAGCGCGCCGGCAAACACTACTGAAGACGTGGTGCCGTCGCCGACCTCGTTGTCGACCGACTTGGATACCTCGACCATCATCTTTGCCGCCGGATGCTGCACGTCTATCTCTTTCAAGATGGTAGCACCGTCGTTTGTTATGGTCACGTCGCCGAGGTTGTCCACCAGCATCTTGTCCATGCCGCGTGGGCCAAGGCTCGTCTTCACTATCTCTGCGATCAGTTTTGCCGCTGTCAGGTTGTTCTTTTGCGCTTCGCGTCCCTTGCTTTCCTTAGTCCCTTCCTTCAGGATTAAGACTGGCATACCGCCAGGAGTTGTTTGAATTGATGCCATTACAGTATCACCTAAGAATAATTACGACTTTTCATGCATCTCTTATATATTTTTCACATGCCAAGCTGCTTTTGCTTCTCGCCAAACTTGGCCCGGAACCTCGGAACGTTGATGATAAAGCGCTCGTGCCTGCCCTCTCCTATCCTCTCAAGCTTGTCCCTCGCTTCCACATCGAACATGACCTGCCTGCCGTTTACAGAGGACACTTTTGCCTTCAGGAACACCTGGGCGCCCACTGGCGTTGCAGCAAGGTGCCTGACGTCGACTATGGTGCCGACCGAGTCCCATTCTGCCTCGGGGATTACCTGCTCCTTGAGAAGGAGCCGGCAGGTCTCTTCCATCTCCATTATCATGGCCGGGGTGGAAAACACGTTCTCGCCCTCCCAGAGAAAGCTTGTGGTCATGTTCGAGCTTACCGTTATTTCGCGCTCTTTTACCGCGCCCACTTTTACCCTGGACCCAAAATCGATGCTCATAATATCCTGTTTTCCACGAGAGGCTCGCTTAAAACTTGTGCCGGCGGATGTCCGACTTGCGCTCCCTCTCCTCCTTGACGTGGTGCAGCCTGTCTTTCTCGTGGAGGAAAAGCTTGCCGCAGTCCGTGCATTTTATGATGTGGTGCTTGTGGGCGTCATGCGCGTGGTGCACGAGCTCTTCGTAGCTTGAAAAGCGCGTATGGCAGTCTTCGCACTCGTTCTTTTCGCGGTGTAAAAGGCCCATATATCGGGCTATGGTATAATAGCCTACGCTATAAGGTAATCGAAAAAGAAAGAAAAGAGAAGCGACCCTGTGTCTTTCTTACTTGGCACGCCTCATACCGGAGGCAATAGCATAGGCCAGACCAACTATCAGGCCAAAAGCCAACGGAATCCATACGGGAAATGCAGCCGGGTCGATCACTTGTCTGAACAGAGCTTCAAACATGCCTGAAGGATAATAATACAAGTATATTAGATTTTCTAAGCTGGCCCTCCTCAAGGCACCCAGACATACCTTAAATTACCCTAGCGTGGATTCATGTGATAGCTATGAAGATGGAGAAGGAGATGCGCAAGTTCTGCCCCAAGTGCAAGACGCACACCATGCAGTCTGTTGCAATATACAAAAAGGGCAAGGACAGGACCGTGGCAGAAGGCGCTCGCAGGCACGCCGAGGACAAGAAGGGATACGGCGGCCAGAAATTCCCAGAGCTTAAAAGGACCGCCAAGACCACGAAAAAGATTACTTTACGCTATACATGCAAGACTTGCCAGAGAAAGACCATGAAGGAAGGACGCAGGATACGCAAGCTGGAGATCTGATAATAGTCATGAAAAGAGAAAACATCCTAGTTCCAAAGCCGCGGAGCAACTTTATCTCCGTCCAGTGCGAAAAGTGCGGCGCAAGGGCCGTCATATTCTCGCACACGACGTCTGAAATCAAGTGCTCCGGATGCGGCGAGACGCTTGCCACGAGCTCGGGCTCAAAGGCGCTCATCGCCGGCAAGGTCATTGGCGTTCTTGACCAGTGACTCTGCAAGCTTTTTTTCCATTCTTGTGTTCACATTCAGCGCGATTTCTGTCTTGTTCATGATGACATAGCGTTCCCCCACCGCGCCCTTTTTTGCGCGTGCCGTGTCAAACAGTGTGATGCCCGAGTGGCACAGGTTTCCAAAGGCTACGCTTGGGACGACGCCGAGGTCCTCCACAAAGCTCTTCTCGACTGCGATGGATGCCGCAGGCGCATCGGCCTCTGCTAGCCTGTCGACGATTTCATTTACCGTCTCTGCGGTCAAAAGGGGCACGTCAGCCGGCACCACTAGCACTCTTGCCGGCGCAAGCTTTTCGAGCAGGATTGCAAGGTCCTGCGGGTAGCCAGCTCCCGGCGTATCCATTGTCTCGACGCCTGTTGACTGCAGGAACTTTTTTGTCTCCGGCGTGCTTGGCGAAACTACTGCGACTATCCTTTCAAACCGCCCGGATTCTCTTAGCGCGAGCACCACGCGCTCGACAAAGCGCCTGCCTGCAAGTTCTGTCATCGGCTTTTCGGTCCTTGATTTCATCCTTGTGCCCCTCCCCCCGCACATGATTGCAGCGGCAGCAGCAGTTATCAAAGCGTGATCACCATCGCCGCCGTCGACGAAAAGACGATGAGCGAGGCAAGCCTCGAAACTTCATTGGAGGCGCCCAGCACGTCGCCGGAAATTCCACCAAAGCTCCTCTTTGCGGCGTGCCTCATCAGCGCCCCGAGTGCGACAGAGACTCCAAGGGCGGCCATGCCGGCATAGCCGGCGCAAAACCACACGATTGGGAGCATTATCGCAGTAGCGGCAAGCATCTTTTTTCCGTCCTTCATGGCCGCGGTAAAGGGCGAGCTGAACCCCTCCCACGCCGACGTGCCCCGGTATGTCAGAAGGACCATGATGTATTTTGCAATCACCTCGGCGGCGACGATGCTCGTCAGGATCTTTGTGCCAGAAAATCCCGTGTTGAACACGATTATCATGCCGGCAAAGTACATGACAAGGGCCGCGACGCCTGCCGAGCCGACGGCAGGGTCCATCATCGCCTTGCGCTTCTTTTCCTTGTCGCCCTTGGCCATCAGGCCATCCGCATAGTCTGCAAGCGCGTCGGTGTGGTGCACGCCTGTCAGTATCACCAGCGCCCCTGCGACCAGCAGGCCGACAAGGAGCGGGGGCAGAAACGGCGATATTCCAAGGGCCATGCCGCCGGCGATGGCGCCGACTACGGCGCCGGCCACCGGGAACAGGTACATGTTCTTGGCGATGTAGTGTATGTCGTGTTCGCCCTTACCGACCGGGATTATGGTCAGAAACGCCAGCACAGACTGAATGGGCTTAAGGGAGGCCAAGCAAAAGCCTCCACCAGCCGGCCAGATATAAAACCGACACCGCCGGCACGCAAAACGCAAGGAAGAACAAGAGCGTGGTGAGTTTCATCATCGAGATCGCCTTTCTGCACTTTTCAAGGGTGGCCTGCTCCTGGCTGTCGCCAAGCGAGTAGTGGCCTATCTTCTCAAGCCGTATCCGGAGGGCGCCGGCCATCGTGGCCATGGGGTAGCCTGCGTTTGGCGAGAACGTCTTGGCGTGGTCGCGCTGTAGAATCCCCAGCGAGTTCTTCCAGTCGGCGCCAAGCATCCTTGCTGAAACAACCATCAGAAAAGCGGTTATTCGAGCTGGCACATAGTTGGCAAGGGTGTCAAGCCGCGCCGACATCCAGCCAATGTCCCTGTAATAGTCGTCCTTGTATGCGACCATCGAATCAAGCGTGTTTATCGTTCTGTACGCAAAGGCGCCGGCCGGCCCAAGAAGCGAATAGTAGAACACCGGCCCCGTGATGCCGTCGACTGTGCTTTCGCTGACGCATTCTATTGTCGCTGAAAGCACGTGCTGCTCGTCAAGGTCCTCTGTCGGCCGGCGCACTATCATCGACAGGTTCTGCCTTGCGCCGGGCAGGTCGCCGTTTTCAAGGCAGGCCATTATTGCCCGGGCGTGCCTGTCCATCCCGCGCACGGCAACCGTGACTTTGAGGATTACCGCGGAAAATATCGCCAGTGCGACTGCGCCTGCAATATACAGGCTTGCCATTGCGCCAAGGTGCACTCCGGCGCCGACAAGCGCCACGAGCAGTATCGCAAAAGCGATGCCTTTGGCCCGCTCTTTTGCCCTTGACTCTGCCTTGAGCCGCGGGACGAAATAGCCGATGAGCCGGCCAAGCCATGCCACTGGGTGGTAGCGGTTTGGCGGGTCGCCTGCGACAACGTCAAGGCCAAGGCCGCCGGCAAGACCTGCAATAATGAGAGTAATCAGCATCAGACGCCCACTATCCAGTCCAGCCTCTTTACGTCCACGCTGTCTTTTATTACCTTTGCAAGTATGTCTATCTGCCAGTCCCACGCGTCCTGTGGCAGGTCATCCCTTGTTGCGCCGCCGCCCACAAGCGAGTCTTCCTCGGGCAGGTCAAGGTCGATTTTCGGTATGACTCCAAGGATGCGCTTTCCAGTCAGCCTCTGCGTCTCTTTTATCGCCGGCTCCAAGAGCGACTTGTCGCCCCTGAACTTGTTTATCAGAAACCCCTTGACAAGCGCCCTGTGCTTTGTCTTTAAAAGCTGGAGCGTCCCGACCATGCTGGCAAAGCACCCGCCCCGCTCAATGTCTGCCACGATCACAACGGGCGCGCCTACCTTTTCTGCAAGGAGCATGTTTGCAATGTCGTATTTGGCGATGTTTATCTCCGCCGGCGAGCCGGCTCCTTCGATGATTATCAAATCGTTTTCCCGCCGCAGCCCGTCAAGCGCCTTTAGTACAAGAGGCAGGCCGTGCTCCAGCGCGAATTTCTCGTAATAGTCGCGGGCGTGCATCTCAGAGTAGAACCTGCCGTTTATCATGACCTCGCTGCGATAGTCGCCAAGCGGCTTTAGCAGGATTGGGTTCATCCGGGAGTCCGGCTGCTTTTTTGCGGCGACTGCCTGCACCGCCTGCGCCTGCGCCATTTTTGAGCCGTCTTTCGTCAGGTACAGCTTGGACGACATGTTCTGCGACTTGAAGGGCGCCACCCTGTAGCCCCTGTCGGCGTACAGCCTGCACAGACCCGCCACGAGCGTGCTCTTGCCTGCTCCAGACGACGTGCCCTGAACCATCAAAAGTTTTGCGCGTCTAGCCACCTGATACCATTGCCTCCAGCGCCTTTACAAGCGCAACGTTTTCTTTGTGCGTCTTTATCGCGACGCGGATGTGCCTGTCTCTCATCCCGGTGAAGGTGCTGCAGTCGCGCACAAGCACCCCCGTCTTTTTCAAGAGCCGGTCGCGAAATTCAGTAGAGTCGCCCTTTATCTGTACGAGAAAATAGTTTGCGTCGGACTTTATCGGCAAAAACCCTGCTTTTCTTATCCTGTCGTGGAGGAACCTGCGCTCCCTTGCCACCAACGCCCTTGCCCTTGCGATATGGCCCCTGTCTGCAAGCGCCGCTATCCCTGCCGCCTGCGCAAGCCCGTTGACGTTCCACGGCGTTTTCCTTGCCTGCATCTCTTTTGCAAGCGCGGGGCTGGAGATGCTATAGCCGAGCCGCAGGCCGGCCATGCCAAACGACTTGGTCAGCGACCTCAATACCACGAGGTTTTCGTGCTTGCGCACCATGTCCGCCAGCGTGTTTTCCTTTGGTTTGTCGACAAGCTCGATAAAGCACTCGTCAAGCAAGATCCTTGTTGTGGATGGGTCCACTCCATCAACCACCTTTCTCACCGCGTCGGTCGCAAGCAGGCCGGTCGGGTTGTTCGGGTTGCAAAGAAAGACCGCATCCGCGCCCCTGGCGCTTTTAGTGACCGCCTCTGCGTCAAGCGCAAAATCCGCAGACAGCGGAACGAACGTCACCTCCGCGCCCGCCTTTTCAGACGCAAGCTCGTACTCGCAGAACGTGGGCGCCGGGATGACCACGCGCTTTCCCGCAAACGCCTGCGCAAACCAGTAGATTATCTCTGCCGCGCCGTTGCCCACCGTTATGTGGCCTGTGTCAAAACCAAGACGCCGCGAAAGTCCCTTTTTGAGGTCAAGGCACTCTGGATCGGGGTATACAGGAGCAAGGCGGCCCGCCTGCCTCTCGATGACTCTTACCGCCTTCTTTGGCGCGCCAAGCGGGTTGACGTTTGAGCTAAAGTCTACCCTGACCTTTTTGTGGTCCACCGAGTAGATGCCGCCGTGAGAGCAGGCGCCGGTTGTCATCAATGTTCTTGTATTGTTCTCTGTATTTAGAATGTGCGCCTCTCCGTTTGGAATAACGATTATTAGCTGCGACACATCTCAAACGCCCGTATATGCTCAAGGTAGCAGTGATAGGCGCCACCGGCGCCGTGGGCCAGGAATTCGTCGTGGCCCTGCACAAGCACAAATGGTTCCAGCTTACGCAGGTGGCAGCTTCTGAAAGGTCGGCAGGCAAGAAATACGTCGACGCCCTCCGTGACCCAAGCTCGGGGATACTGAGGTGGCACAACCGCGAGGAAGTACCCGAGTACGTCAAGGACATGGTGGTCAGCAAGGTCGACGACATCAAGCCGGAGAACTTTGACCTCATATTCACCGCGCTAGAGTCTGACGACGCGATGGTAATCGAGCCTAGGTTTGCCAAGACCACGCCGGTCATAAGCACCGCCGCGGCATTCCGCTACGAGTCGGACGTACCGATACTCATCCCGGGCGTAAACGACGACCAGGCCGGCCTGTTGAAGGCTCAGAGCAAGAATAGGGACTGGAAGGGGTTCGTCGCTCCGCTGCCAAACTGCACGACCACCGGCCTTGCAATCACGTTAAAGCCGGTCCTTGACAAATTCGGCATAAACAAGGTGATAATGACCTCGATGCAGGCGCTTTCCGGCGCAGGCAGGTCGCCGGGCGTAATCGCATTGGACATCACCGACAACGTCATCCCGTACATACCAAAGGAGGAGGAAAAGGTGCAGAGAGAGGCGAAAAAGATCCTCGGCAAGTTCGCCAAGAACGCAATCACGCCGGCGGATTTCCGCGTCAGCTGCACGTGCACCCGTGTACCGGTCCTTGACGGCCACACTGAAACGGTCTTTGTCGAGACGGCCGAGGCGGCAGAGCCGGAAGACGTGAAAAAGGAGATGCTAAAGTTCTCAAAGAACGTGTCGATAGGCAAGCTCCCGTCCGCGCCAAAGGAGTACATCGTGGTCCACGATGACCCGACCAGGCCGCAGCCGAGAATTGACCGCGAGCTCAACGACGGCATGACGACGGCAGTCGGCAGGCTCCGCAAGGATACGGCCTTTGACAACGGGATAAAGTATGTCTTGCTGTCTCACAACGAAAAGATGGGTTCTGCCAGGGGCGCCGTCCTGCTTGCAGAGCTGCTGAAAGACAAGCAGATCCTCTAGGCTTTTTTTATTATTAATGATGGCGCATGCGCCGGTCGCCGGGTTGCACTGGCACATTGCCCTTTTGTGGCTACTGTTGCATTTTCCCGGTAGGCGGGGAACTTAAATTACCGCCAGCCAGCAATAATTCACCGACGCCTTTTCATAACTTGAAAGCTTGTAAAATATTGAATTAAAGCACCGTTTGGGGCCATATTATACGTTTATTAACACCCAGTCTCTTAAGTTATGCTCGGCTTTCCATGGGGAAAATAGACGATCTCGACGTCAAAATTTTAAGCGAACTAGCCAAGGATGCCAGCATTTCTGTGCCCAAGCTATCCAAAAAAATCAACATCAACTCGTCCGTCGTGTACAGCAGGATAAAGCGTCTTGTGAAAAAGGGTCTCATCAAGAAATTCACGATTGTGATAAACGACGAGGCGCTCGGCTTTAACGTAAAGGCGCTGACGGGCATCAACATGGATTCAAAGCTGCGCGACAACGTCCTCAACGAGCTCTTCAAGATCCCGGAGGTGCGCGAGGTCTCTGAAGTGACGGGCAGGTTTGATATCCTTGTCACCATGAACGCCCACTCTCTTGACGAGATGCACCAGCTGATCTCGGAAAAGATAGGCAGAGTCGAAGGAGTACAAAAGACCGAGACATTCATCGAGATGCGCAAGACGGTCAGGGAGCTTGCGTACCCGTCCTCGATAGAAAAGTAGCAGTTTTTAAGCTATAAATAACTAGAATGTGCCCTGTAGGTCGGATCTCGATCGCTTGGACACTGTGAGGCAGGTCTCCGTAGGAAACAAGATCAAGGACTACTATGAAGTCACCAAGCCCAAGATCTGGTATCTTCTCGTTTTCACTACCTTTGGCGCGGCCCTCACGGCGTCGTTCTACTTTCACATGCCACTATCGCTCTCGACGTGGGTCCTGCTCATTGGAGGCGTGACCGCCGGCTCGGCCGCGGCAGAAACCCTGACAGGGTACATCGACCGCGACATTGACGCCATGATGGACAGGACGAAGGACCGGCCCATCCCGTCGGGTAGGATATCCCCGAAAAACGCCCTTGCATTTGGGCTGATACTGACTGCGATATCCCTTGTCATGTCATGGTTTGTCAACATCTGGGCGTTTGGGCTCATGGCCTTTGGGCTCTTTGACAACGTCATAGTCTACAGCAAGTGGCTCAAGAGGCGCAGCCAGTCAAACATCATACTGGGCGGGTTTTCGGGAGGCGCGCCGGCGCTCATTGGCTACGTGGCGGTGACGACGCAGAACCTGGAGATAGGGCTCGTGATGGCCGGCCTCGTGTTCCTGTGGATACCCACCCACATCTGGAGCCTTGCGCTGCACATAAAGAAGGACTATACCAAGGCAAGCGTTCCGATGCTCCCCGTGGTGTCGAGCGAAAAGAGCTCGGTCCGCGTCATTGCCGGGACGACTGTCATGATGGTGGTGTTCAGCCTCGTGCCGTTCTTTTTTGGCGAGTTTGGGCTCATCTACCTTGCGACCGCGGGGGTGTTTGGCGCGGTGATGCTTGCGCTTTCAATGTGGCTACTTGTCAAACCCACCGAAAAAGCCTCATGGACAGTCTTTAAATTCTCTAGTCCGTACCTGACGGCGCTCTTTATTGCGTTCATGGTGGACGCCTATTACTTCAAGCCGCCTGCCTAGCCTTCTTTTTCTCGCACTCGTACAGCATCCTGGCAATTACGACGTGGGCCTCCAGCCCCATGCCCTCGATAGAGTAGGTGCAGTTGAACAGTGCCTTTGTGTCGTCGCCAAAGTGGCCCTTTGGAAAGCCGCCTATCACGAACATGCAATTATCGACGTCATTTTTGCTGACGACCTGCTCGGCGCTTGACTGCACACCCGCCGACGATAGTCCTACTACTTTGTCCGGCTTGACATCGCGTACTAGATCTGCAAGCGTGCCTTTTTTCATTTCCATGAGGACAGCCCCTTCGTCGCTTTTCACCACGCCGTCGCGGAACAGGCCCTGCATTAGGCCCTCAAAGCGGAAATACGACTTTGGGATGCGCAGGCCGGCTGCGACTGAAATTATCCTGTCGCCAAACGTGTGCACGTACACGTCCAGGTGCCCCTGGATAAAGAGCGGGGTCGAAAGCGCCTCCATGAGCGCAAAATGGACGATGTCGGGCCGGCCCCGCTTCCAGCTATCCGGCAGGCGCTTCATGGCGGCGTGGTGGTAGCTTCTGTCAAGAAGCGTTTCCTCTGGTTTGTGGCCAAGCTTTCTTGCGCGGTTTGATACCGCCGGGTGGCTCGCTATCTCTTCCGGCATGCATTCAAGGGCCGCCTCTGCTATCACAAGGATTGATTTGTCCGTGCCGGACGGTTTGCCTTGTGGGCCTTATATTGACAGCTGCTTTTTATCAGGCGCCGGCGCTAGAGCTCTCACGGACAGCAAAAAGCAGCAGGTCAGGGAAATGGCAAAAGAGCGCATCGAGATCCTGGTAGCAGGCGCCCTGAAGGAGCAGGACATCACCCTTGCCAGCCGCCAGGCAAACCTTGCAAAAAAGGTGGCGATGCGCCACCGTGTGCGGATGCCCTATAGTGCAAGGCAGCTGTACTGCAAAAAGTGCAAGGCGTTCATAGTGCCGGGCAGGACAGCAAGGGTGCGCTTGGGCCGGTCGGAGACAAAGGCCGTGCGCATTACCTGCACACTGTGCGGGCACACATACCGCAAGGTCATCGCCAAACGCAGTAAGGATTT
>NZ_CAMLDP010000055.1 GCF_946478925.1 uncultured Nitrososphaera sp.
ATCCTGAATGTCGTCTACTCGAAGAATCACACAGTTACATGCGCCCGGCAGAGCCGCTCTTACCTTTATCGGGGCTGTCGCAAGGCCAGAAACAAGAATAACCATGGAAAGAAGTGCAACTGAATATCGAAATGCGTTCTTGCTACTGTAACTTTTCTGTCGTCGTCGCCTGCCTCCTACTATTGACATCATTGCATCTACACGTTCCACACGTTAGAGACTGAATCTCTTGGATATACCCGCGATTGTCATTATGAGGATATCTTATGGAATGTAATACCGTTTGTAGATTATATCATAATTAAATCATTCAAGTCAGCATAAAATTTTAATAGAGTAATCTTCTGCTTCGGTTCTATTCAATCTTTAAGTTGTTGTGTTTTTTGAGATTTTCGTCAACATTCGATAACTTGACAGTGCCCGGAGAGGATGCAAGCAACTTTGTCGCGGTGATGCTTGACCGCGATGCGGCAGACCCATTCGACGGCAGAAACACGTACCTGCAAGTCTACACACCCTTGTGACTCAGTTCAGCATCCGAAGACCTGTACATGGTACTGGAGCAGACACACGGATGAGCAAAGCCGAGTTTTTGAAGCCTTTTCTCCTCAGGAGTCCTCCGCGCATCTGCTCTGTAATTTTCTAGTGCAGTCTTACTGGCAATGTCCTCCTTGCAAAAACCAATTTCTTGCCACGATGTTGCGAAACAGGATTACTAGTAGGTTCCAAATGCAATGCCTGCTCCACATCCTTAATCTTTATACTATATCTGAAAAGTGTTAAGGGAGCGGGTTGATTTCCCTTATGGTAAAGTCTGCGTATTCCATAGTCCCATACTCGTTTCTTGCATAGACTGAAAGCATCGGCCTCTTTGTCTCGCTGGTCAAGTCTATCTGCGAATGCGTGAGTGGAAGCGCAGGGTTCACGCCGGGCTTGCAAGGGCCGTAACCTGCGCCAAAGTTCGTGCCGTTGTCCACAAACTCGTACAGCTTTTCCCACTTGCCGCCGTTTGCGCCGGCAGTCATGTCGTGGTATATCTCCAGTTTCACCTTCGTGCCGTTGTCCATGTTGCGCAGGACAAACTTTACCCCTACCCACGTGTCCTTTGGAAGCCCGCTCCAGGGCTTTTTGCCTGGCAGGTCGACGTAGCCGTTGGCCAAGTGGTGGGCCGTCTCTTTTTCAAGCTTCCACCTGCCGTCAGTGAGCACCAGGACGCCGTAACCCCTGTCGTCGCAAAAGTTCCTGTTCTCGTTGCCATTCGTGCCGTGGTTCGTGCGGGCAAACAGCTGCAGGCCGGAATAGTCCACAAGCTGGGTCTCGTTCACCCTCTTTACGTACATCGTTATCTCCAAGTTCTCTGACCATTGCCTCACGTTGGAAGGATCGTGCACGTACATCCTGGTATAGTTGCCCGAAGCCGTCAGCGTGCCCGTGCCGTCGACGGTGTAGGTCCCGATGCCGTGCGTCGTCTCGAACCAGCTGTCGTCCGGGTCGATGGTGTTGCCAAACTGCCGGCGCTGCCCGTTGTCCCAGCTTGACGACCATTCAATCCCACTGGTGGCAGTCGGGTACAACTCTGTTATTCCAAACCTGTCTGCAGGCGTCAGGGGGCTTGACACCGGTATGGTAGAGTCTGGCTCCTTGGAAACTTTGACGGCCATGACGCTCCACTGCTGGTTTCCTGCCTTGTCAGTTGCGCGGGCGACAATGTCGTGCGTGCCTGCAGAGAGCGTGCGGGACTGGGTCCAAGTCGACCAGTCTCCCGGGGATGCAGGAGTCGCAGGCGTGTACTCTGTGCCCTCAGTCCTGACCTCAACTACCTTTATTCCACTTCCAAAATCCATCGCCTTGCCTCTGATGTTGACGGTGGCCGCAGAAGGGCCGACTATTTTGCTGTTGTTTGCAGGCTGGTCTATGGATATGGACGGGCTGGTGCTGTCCTTGACTGCAGAAACGTCGCCGTACACCTTGATCTCTGCAATGGCCGCCCAGTCGTTGTCCGTGTTGCCGTTCACGGTAATCCTGACGTACCTCGCGTCGACACCTGCAAGAGCATACCGCTCAAAACTGGACGTGTTTCCAGAGGTCTGGCCGGAAAAAGCCTGTGTGTACGTCGCACCGTCATCATCCTGCGAATATAATATGGAAAACGTGCTCCTCCTCGTGTCGCCTTTGTACCATGCTACGTCAACGTGGCAGACGCTTGCAAGCGTGCCGAGGTCGACCGACACCCACGAGCCCTTTCCAAAGTTCGACCACTTCGTGACAGGCTGACCGTCGGCGACGTTGCTTGGGACGCTTCCGACCTCGTTTCCTGATGCCACAGTCCCTGCTATTGGCAGCGCCGCGCAGGACGATGACTGGGCCGCGCTTGGAGGAACCCCTACGCCTGCCGCCAGGGAAAGCATTAGGATTGCGGCAAAAGCGGCGAGAATGAGCCGCTTGCGCATTTGTCGTTTTTTTCCTTCACCTCCTTCTCCTCCTTCCGTAACCAACAATAATGACAGCAGTACCCCTATCTTCTTCATCTCATCTCTTTCCCAAGACTTTTACCTGCAGCACAACGCCCGGTTGTCACAGACACACGCAAAATATATCAATGAACACGTCAGTGGCACAGGAAATACCAGAACCTTTGCATCACCTTCGATCCCCATAATGTACACCTCTCTCACTCTGATGCCGCCTCTGGCATTACGCCTCATTTTATCACTGCAAACCGGTCATAATGATAAAGAGCGTTTTGTGGCTACTTTATCTCATGCAGGAGTTCGCAGACTCGGTAAGGCGCCTCATTTTGGAATGCCGCAACGACAACGACATCGACAGGCAGGTCTCCTTACTGATAAGGGCAAACGCGATGCTTCCTGCACCAATGCAGCTGAAAATACCGTCGCTTATCACCGCCGACTATATTCGAAAAGCGCTCTCTGACATTGAAGAACGGATAGATGCCATGCCGACATGATGCTGGGCGACCACGCGCACAGGTGCATGCATTGCAACGAGCTGTACCCGTGCCCTCTTGACAAGCGGGACTGCAAGATTTCCTGGAAGACCGACCACAACGATCATTTCCTTGCGCTGGCAAACTGACCTTTCTTCTTCTTTTTTTGCAGCAGCGTTTACGCTGCAGTTTGGATTCGATTTGATCTGATTTGCAATACGCGCCTGCTTTTACTTAACCGTCACTGACTTTGCCAGGTTGCGCGGATAGTCCGGGTCGACCTTTTTCCCGACTGCCATGCAGTAGGCAAGGATCTGCAGTGGAATAGCCTCGACGATAGGATAGAACACGTCTTGTACCTTTGGAAGCTGTATCCAATAGTCGTACAGCTCGTTGTTCTGGTCAGAAAGACCGACGATTGTGGCTCCTCTTGCCTTCATTTCGTGCGCGTTGGCAAGCGTGTCGGAAAACGTGTTGTCTGTAGGGTTTATCAGGACCACGAGGGTCCCCTTGTCCATGAGCGCAAGCGGGCCGTGCTTGAGCTCACCGGCGGCAATCCCTTCGGCGTGCACGTAGACAAGCTCTTTCAGTTTCAGAGCGCCTTCAAGCGCAATCGGATAATGCAGGAACCTTCCAAGCAGGTAGATGTCGTTGGCCGCGCCGAGGACCTCCGCCACATGCGCCACCGCAGGGTACAGTGCAAGGGCCTTATCTATGGCAGAAGCTAGGTTGGCACTCTGGAATGTTTCCTTGCTTTCTGCCAGCTGACCCGCAATGGAATAGAGCACTGCAAGCTGTGCAGTAAAGCTCTTTGTTGCTGCCACGCCTATTTCCGGCCCGCAGCCGACTTCGAGGAACAGATCGCTTGCCCGCGCAAGCGACGATGTGGAGACGTTGACTATTGAAAGGATCTTGGCGCCCCTCTGCCTTGCGTTCTTGACCGACTGGAGGACGTCCGCGGACTCGCCGCTCTGCGAAATGGCAACCAGCACAGAGCCCGAGTCTATCATGTCAAGCGCGTACTGGAACTCGCTAGAGATTATCACATCGGACTTTATCTTTGCATATTTCAAAAGCAGCTGCTTGCCGACCATCGCGGCGTGGCTGCTCGTGCCGCTTCCAGTCAGGTACACGTGCCTAGCAGCAGAGATGATGCCTGCAAACTCTTGCAGCTTTTGCTTGTTTGCAGCCAGCGCGCCGGTTATCGTCCTGCCCTGCTCGTTTATCTCCTTGAGGGTATGGTGAGCGTATATCCCCTTATCTGCTGCGCCTAGTTCCCACGCTATGGGGGACACTGCCCTGCTCACAGGCTTGCCGTCGACATCATAAAGCTGGAGGTTCTTGCCGCCGTCGATTACCGCAATGTCGCCGTTTTCAAGGAACACTGCTCTGTCCGTGAACTTGATGAATCCAAGGACGTCGCTAGAAAGGAAATATTCGGAATCTGCGATGCCGACTATCAGGGGCTCCTCCCACCTTGCTCCAGCTATGGTCCCGTCCTTGAACACCGCGACAAAAGCATAAGACCCGCGCAGCCTGCTGCACACGGAGAGCATGACCTGCCTGGTGTCGCCCTTGGTGCCTTCAAACAGGTGGGCAATGACCTCACTGTCCGTCTCGCTCTTGAAGACGTGGCCTGCTGCTACCAGCTCCTCTTTCAGCTCCTTGTAGTTCTCTATTATGCCGTTATGCACCACCGCAACCCTGCCATCGCAGGACGTATGCGGGTGGGCGTTTTTGTCAGTCACGCCGCCGTGCGTGGCCCACCTGGTATGCCCCACGCCTGTGGTGCCCTGCATACTTTCCATGGAAAGGCTCTTGTTGACCTCGATGACCCTGCCGACTCCCTTTGCAACGTCTATCCTGTCGTCATGAAGAGTCGCTATCCCGACGCTGTCGTACCCGCGATATTCCATGAGTTTGAGGCCGTTTACGAGAAGCGAGGCAGCATCTTTGCTTCCCTTGTATCCAAGTATGGAGCACATGTGGTATGACTCTCATAATGTACTATGAATGCAATGTTTTCAACCGGGATAATTAGCTAGCATTAATCTGTCATGGCCGTGCATGTTGGTGAATGTACGCGCCAACTTTGGCGCCTCGGGATGACGTATCGGTTCTGCAATGAGGGGTTTATGATTAATCTAGGCTGGAAATCTATATCCGGAATTCATGCATTACTACTGCAGCCCGCCTCTCTGTCAGCTGTTTGTTGCCGCAAGCTCGCCAGCTGAAACCTGTGGCGCCACGACGTCAATCCTGCACGACGAGAACTCGTATTCTCCATCGCCGTCAAAAAATACGAATACTGCCGGCTTTTCTTTGCTAAATTTCGACAAATCAAGCGACATGCTGGCCTGCCCTGACTCGTCGGTAGGCAGTATGCCTACGGGGTTCCCTGGCAGGATTGTAAATATCATCTGCTTGCCCGGGATGCCTCTGCCACTGGACTGATCGGCAAGCTTGGCAGAAACTACTACCGTCGTCCCAGAAGACGAATCGTCGTGGCATTCAAGGCTGGTAGCTACTGCAGCCGTCTTGAAACCAGTGAAGGTGCTGCTAGTATTGGTGCTGGTGTTCGTGACGTTGCCGGCGGCGCTGCTACTGCCGCCTTGTTCGGCAACCGGCGATACCGCCGGTTTGGCTCCCTGCATGAAAAACACTAGAACAAACGCCGCAATCGCTACTGCCGCTACAGATCCTATTATTGCAACGACGTACAAGTTTTTCTGGGCCAATACGTGTACGGACATGGCGTGTCAGATTGATAAGCAAAGGTTCCATTCCTGCAGATAACATGGTTCCTGCTACTACAACCGAACCTGCACCCAGTGGTTTTTCGTGTAAATTAAGCAACCAGAATTGAAAGGGTAAATGTCGCAAAGACGGCGACACCGATGCGCTGTTATTCCGGCCTGGGTATTTCAAGAAGGAACGACTGGATGTTCCGGCACGTCGCGCACATGTAGACGACGGTTCTGGCAAATCGCCTGTCTTTGTTTATTGTGTAAACCAGCGTGCTTGACAGCGGTGCTTTATCAAGATTCATTTCGCCCATTTTGCTGTTGCAGATTGGACACTTTATCTCGCTAGATGCGCGCACGCAAGCATCTATGCCTTGTGGGTATTAAAGCAGGTTGCCTATTTTGCACAAGCGTTTCCGGCAATGAGAACCATTGTTTGCAAGAAAAATGAATGTCCTCGCTTTGCCTCTAGAAAGGTCGGTGCATTTTCGAATTATTTTCTATGAAACAAGAACAACATAATCTAAGGTAACGAAGTTACTTGGCAGAATTTATACTACGTATACTACATTGCTTTTAGCCGAAAGAAAGGCATAGGCGGTGTGTTACTTACTCCCTCCCCCCGTTCTGCACCGCCCATGCCGTTATTATCCTCCATGTCTGTGCATTTCCGGGACAGCGCAACTGACACGCTATTCTGGCTCGGGTACAAGCATGAGGTTGCTGTTGCCGGGGATATGCTGCAGCGGAATAGGGCTGGGCCTCATTATCTGCCTGAGGCGCTCTTTTCCTTTGCGCGTGCGAGGCTTTGTCCGCAGTTGAGCCCTGCAGCATGGGCAAAAGTTCCCGCCGACTCTCATCCAGATGGCGCAGACCATGCAATATTTGCATCCCGTCTCATAACGTCCTCTTTTCTTCTCCTTCCTGACAGAGAGCGCGTTGCACGTGTCCCTACACGTGTGTGTCATGAGCCATGAAATTCTCTATAATTATAACAGCGCACTGGTCATCGGTGGAGAGTTTCCCGGGAAAAGATTCCAGTAAAATCGTCTACTTCAGTTTTTTTCTGTGCGAAACAGCGTGCTAGGGCGGGCGCTTTGTTGGATAAAATTTGGGGCAGCCGCCGTGCCTGCTCATATCTTGTCGAGTATGTACGAGATCAAGCCGCTGTTGTGGCCTATCGCCCTTATCTGCTCGCTCCACGATACTTTTTCGACGCCCTCTGTCGCCTTGATGCGCCCTATCATCTCCACAAGCTCCTCGTTGTCTTTGAATACAATGTCCGCCTTGAGGTCTATAGAGTTCTCGCCCATCGTCCGGCTGACGCATGAAACGCTGTCTTTCCAGGAGAGTATCTCCTTTCCTACCGCGGCAGTCATCCCATTCCTGGTGGATATGAACAAAGTAGCCGTCCTCCATCCGAACCTTTCCACTTTTAGCGTGTACGACATTTCAAGCAGGTTTGCCTCCAGCCGCTTGCGCCTGCGCTGCACCGTGCTGAGCGGTATGTCCAGCTCTTTTGAGAGTGTGAGCGACGACACGCCGCCGGTGGACGACAGCAGCGCCTTGAGGATTTTCTTGTCCGCAGGGGAAACGACTCTGGCAAGTTCGTGCGACTTGCGTCTTCCTGGCCTGCTCTGGGTAGGGCTGGAACTTGCGGCTTTCTGGAGCGTCTTTAGCAGGTGATTCAGCGCGGGAATCGACAGCTGGTCGAGCATCTCTGGATTTACGCCAAGTTTTTCGAGGTTCTCTAATATCTCGAACCTCGAACTCGGTTCAACCTGTGCTTCATGTTGAACTATCAATTCTGCTCAAAACCTCCTGCAATTCTGCATTGAATTTGCATCTGTGCTTCGTGCCGGCACCTGTTGGCTAGTATCATATTACGGAAGGTATTTCTATAGAAAGTATATTCCCCTGTAGCCCATCAAGCCTCAAGTTTGTGGTTATTTCGCATCAATTCTGGGCTGGTATGCGGTTAAACTATTCTGTCAGTCAAAAACATCAGGCGTGCAGGTTTTCCGGAGCATGAACAAGCTTGTATTTTCCGGAACAAGTTTTTATTAGTCGCTATATGTTGATACTTTGAGGGCAAATCCCGCGAAATAGTGTCATAATGAATAATCCCGTCTATGCACCAATTCTATTTAACATAGCACTTACTGGACAACCATAAAAGTAAATACAAAATGGTTTTTTTCTCTGCCAAAATTAAAGATGCTGGTTATTTTACTCATTCAGGCCGCTTGAAAAGGAAGTCTGACTTTTATCTACAGCCGGCTACTGGTAGGACATGAAGCGTGAAAACGACTCGTCGGCTATCCTAAAGAACCCTTTCGTGAACCAGGGGATGCTAGAGAGTCGCGAGGAGGATGTTGCTGAAATGATAAAGCACGAGGCTTCGCCATTCAATAACAACAAAAAGACTTCCAGAGATGAGATCCTTGCAGAATTCCGAGAGATGGGCGTCACGGACAATGTATTCAGCTCCGTGCCCACAAATACACTGGCGCGTCTGCTTGAGAACATCAAGACAGCCGCCACAGAGCAAAGGTACCCCAAAGTCCACAGCGGAAGCCCTGGCAGCGCGCCCATACTCTCCACAGTGGACAAGAAAATCCTCAAGGCGCTGCTGTCGTCCACCGGCGGCGTGTCGTCGCTCACACTCTCAAAAGAGCTGGACATACCGCTCAGCACGGTGCAGCGCAGGCGCAAGCGGCTGGAGGCAAACCTGCTTGAAATGTCGTACACGCTAAAAGTGGAAAGGTTCGGATGGAGGACGGCTACTTTGTTCATATCCACCAGGAATGGGATGACTGCCGCGGTAGGAAAGGAGATACTTTCGCTATCGGATGGCGTCAAGTCTGTCAACCGAATCCTCGGCGAGAACTCGGCTGACCTGATGGTGGAGATAATCTTTCGAAACAACGCCGAGCTTCTCAATATGGTAGAAAAAATGAAATCCATTAACGGCGTCGGAAACGTATTCTGGATAGAGCTCATAGAGCCGATGGGCAAGAACACTGATTTTGCCGAACGCGTTATTGAAGCCGACTGACTGACAGGCAAGTACATGCTGCGTACACCACACGCGCATGTGTACTTCTGTCGTTTCTATTTCTGATTGTTCATGCACAATCGTCTTTCTGCATCGTTATTGCACGTGAAGACCAAAAAATGTGCGCTTCTATGAGTTTTTTACCAAACTTTGTTATGTTATCCGGTTCATAATTTCAATCAATTTCGTGGTTCCGGCTCCAACGCTTATCATGAGAATCTAGAAACAATATGACTATGGCACTCGCAAATGGTGACAAAGCAGCGATATGCTCGGTTGTCGTGGCTGTCGGTGTCGTACTTGGGCTGATTGTATACGGACCTTATGTGAAGGACAAGGCACCGATCCCTGTATTATCTTCAAGCAATAATAATAATTCCACGCCTGTTCTCATCAACGAAACGCCCGGCGTGCCGCAAGAAGGCTCCGCCCGTGAGCAGAACAATATGACGCAGGAAAGCACGACGACGCCGATTGCGCAGACAGGGGAGAATAAAGAACCCGCAATCAACGACGGCCTGACTCTTGTCGACATGGTTGACAGCTCTGTAGTCAGTCCGCCTCAGCCAGATCCAGACGCTGCCGTCGAGCCGAAAACAATCATGCCTGCTCAGCCGGTCCTCGATTGCTCGGTGCCGGCAAGCGTCCCGCAAGATTCGCAGCTAAACTGGTCGGCAATCCTTCTTGACTCTAGTCTGCAGCCTGCGGCTGGTCAGACAATCGCGTGGCAAGTGTCGCCCGGTGGCTATTCTTTTTCTTCCGTGACTCAGACTGATGGGACCGCCGCGACTGCTGTCAACTTGTCTGGCATTGCACCGGGAATATATAACGTCACCGCGACCTTTGACGGAAACCTCGGCAAAGCCATGTGCACGGTGCCTCTTGAAATCACTAAAATCCACTCTAGTTCAAACATGATGCCCGGGTCGTCATCGGCGCCGGGAGGCGATATCATTGGACCGGAACTGAAAATCACCTCTCCAATCGGACCGAAAGCATCCGGCTCTTCGTCAGGCGTGTTTGTCAAGGTTACGGGCACCGCTTCTGACGCAAGCAACATTGCACGCGTCGAGGTAAGGTGGACAGCCACGTGGGGCCTGACCGGTTACCGCATGGCCACGCCGACAGAACCAAACAACTGGTCTAGCTGGAGCTACGATGGCATCAAGTTCACCACCGAGGGAGAGAAAACCATCCTAGTAAAAGCCACGGATGGCATGGGGAACAGCAAGTGGAAGGTGGTGACGTTTACAGTCGAGTTCACGGAGGACAAGATAAGCACGAGCGTGCGTGAGGGAGCGGTAGTCGGAGCCACCCTTCACTTGACAGGCACTGCCACTAAATTTAACACGGGACAAGGAGTGCAGACGGTGGAAGTGAGGACGGACCTCTCTGGATACGAGCAGGCTACCCCGGACACACCCGGCGACTGGTCCGTATGGTCGCACGATCTGACGTTTACGACCAACGGCCCCCACCAGGTGATCGTGCGAGTCACGGACAACGCAGGCAAGATGTACTGGCTGACTACAAACGTGACCGTCCAGCTCTGACCATGGCACCGTCTGGCTGGACGGGCCTGCGAGCTTCAACACTGCTTGATTGTGGTGTGCAGTCCTGCTCTGTATGCAACACCGCGATTTGCCTTCTGCAAGTAAAAAAGACACCGCAGCTTGCAGCTCTTTTTACTGCACGCTGATTACAAAAGCCGCGTCCATTATTGTACTACAAAAATGGTATCTGCAGTCATTATACGTATTACCGGCGTTTATTTCGTCAATTCTTGGCGACAAAAATGACCATATCACTTAGAATCGACCTATTCATAATCTGATTAGAAACATGTACATGAAAAACCGCAGCAGAGATGAAATACTGATGGAGATCCTCTCCGGCCTCGATGAACCAGAAAGCAGGACTGCGATAATGTACAAATCCCGTCTCAGTTACGCTCAGTTGCAGTTCTACCACAAGTACCTCCTTGAAAAGAAACTCATACGGGAAGAAGACAGGAGATGGGTCTCGACAGACAAGGGCAAGGCGTTCCTCAAGGCGTCCCTGGCGGCCAGCCAGATCCTGAACGACGACACCAGCAGTTAAACCAGCGGCTGCTTGGCCGACTGCCCGACAGACGATCCCTTGCGGACTATCCCGCCGGTTTTTTTCGTATTTCTGTTCTAGAGCGATGTTAAACATGTGTCATTTGGGCTTTATCTTTGGGCATTTCTCGGGTTTTCTTTATAGCAATCTGACAAAAACAGTCACATGCTTGGGCGCCTTTGACTGCAAAGAGCACCATTGTGTGAAAATCCGGTCATCAGTCTTTCATACGAAAATCGACTAGTAGTCGCGAAGCTACATGCATCATGAGAGCAACAACAACGACATCAACAATGGTCACGACAAAAACAAAAAGATACTCGTCATAGGTCTAGGGCAAATAGGGTACAGCAACGCGGAATACTTGCACTCGATTGGACTGCGCGTGGACGGCTTTGACATTTCGGAAAAAGCAGTCGAGCGTGCCATGAACGCTGGTATAATCGACAAAAAAGCCAAAGACTTTTCCGGTTATGATTATTACGTTATCTGCATCTCCACCCACCAGCCAAACGACATGTTCACACCGTACCAGGACGGCATAATGGAAGTCGCGTACAGGATAGCAACGGAAGGCAAGCAGGGCGCGCTCGTGGGAATAGACAGCACCGTTCCGAAAGGCACTTCGAGAAAGGTGCTTGCGCTTCTGAACCATAGGATGCACGTTGTGCACGTGCCCCACAGGTACTACGGTCCCGAAAGGCAGGACCACGGCGTGAACCAGACACGTGTCATCGGCGGGTGCGAGCCCTGCTGCGTGGCCGAAGGGAAAAAGTTCTACGGCGGGATGCTTGGAATATCTCTCCACGAAGTGAGCTCCATCGAGGTCGCTGAGATGACCAAGATAGTGGAAAATTCCTACAGGTTCCTTGAAATCGCATTTGCAGAAGAGCTCAGGATGGTGAGCGACTCTGCCGGCGTCGACTTTGAGGAGTTGAGAAAGGCGGTCAATACAAAGTGGAACATCAAGATCCTCGAAGCCCGGGAAGGGATAGGCGGCCACTGCCTGCCGAAAGACACAGAAATGTTCCTGTCAGTGGCCAAGAACGCGCTGGATTCCAGCATAGTATCGGCTGCCAAGATGGTCGACCACAAATACAGGTTCTACCTGAGCCAAAAGCCGTTGGCTCCTCAGATGGAACTGGGCAAGTCCAAGAAAGAAACGTAGCTGCACGTACAGCTGGACCTACAGTTGCGACATGATGGAGTCCGGGATCTGGTCCTTTTTTCCGATGACCTGGACGGTTTCCGTCCACACGGCGTCCTTGACCCCCTCCATGCCCTTTATCGTCTCAAGGAGGCTTGCAATTTCCGCGTTTGTCCTGACTATCGTCTTGACCCTCAGGTCTATCGTGCGCTCGCCTATGTTCCTGCTGACGTACATAACTTCATCCCTTTGAAGTAGGATATTGGCAATGTCCATCGTCTTGCCGCTGTTGGTAGAAAGGAGAAATTCCACCTTTCTCCAGCCAAACTTGCTCAGGTTGAGAAAGCACTGCTTGCTGGTAAACTCCTCAAGCCTCTTCCTCCGCCGTTGCAAGGTCGTCTGCGGAATCCCTAGCTGCTCCGACATCATCCTTGACGATGATGCCCTGCCGTCCGGGGCAACTAGACTCTTTAGGATCTTGCGGTCTATTTCGCTTAGAGCTATAGGAGATTTCATACTGATCTCCTTTACAGAAGAGTCTTAACTTATTATTAAAGCAATATCTTTATAGTAAATTTGGATATATAGAAGATTATATAAAATATCTACACAAATATCGCTATTTCAGTATTCTGAATCATTTGTAACTGAAAAAAGTAATAGAATTTGCGCAGTGTGGTTCTTATATAAGACTGTACTTTAATTATAGTAGTGCGCCAGCCTCGTCTGTCTGGAGGGCCTGCCGACCCCATTAGTCTAGGGTCTGAAGAAAACCCCTTTTACCACTTTTCCAAGAAAACCAAGGTCATAGAAGATTCGGCGTTTAACTGCCGTGCAATACTGGTAAACGAAAGGTTCTGGAACAAGATCCGCTCTTCTATCCTGGACCTGCTGAAGGACGCCGGGCCCCTGGTAATGTACGAGCTGGGGCTGGAATACGGTTTTGACATGGGATATCAGGGCAAGAGCCAGACCGGGGCCCATGGAAACGTCATCGACCTCTTTACCTATTATGTCATGGTGTCCGGCTGGGGCAGGTTTGAGGTGTCTGAACTGAAATTAAAGGACGGCGCGCCTGCGCGCAAGGCAACAGTCCGAGTCTATAATAGTTTCTTTGCAAAGGCGGCCAAGAGCGAGACCGGCAACCCTGGCTGCTTTTTTTTGTCCGGGCTGCTTGCAGGGCTGGCAGAAGGGGCGTTTTCAACGGGCTATAACTGCCTGGAAACAAAATGCGTGACTGCCGGCGACGACTACTGCGAGTTTGTCCTCACGCGAAGGCCCGGCGACTGACCTGCAACAATATTGGAAAAAAAGTCGAGCCACGACATGAC
>NZ_CAMLDP010000056.1 GCF_946478925.1 uncultured Nitrososphaera sp.
CGGTCCAAAGCCTGTGGAAACAGGTAAAGAATACGAAGTGCAGATAACTGAAACAAGCAGAAAGGGCGACGGCATTGCCAGAGTACAGGGATTCGTGATCTTTGTTACGGGCGGCCAGGTCGGTCAGAAGGTCAAGGTAAAGATCACCAACGTAGGAAACAGGTTCGCCACAGCAGAAATCGCACAATAATCACGACCAACAAAAACGTGGCAATTGCCCAAAGCAACGTGCCACACTTTTTTCATCCCATCTTTACTCGCTCTTTTGCTGCTGCACCTGCTTTTGAGGAGGAAGCGAACGCGCAAGCTCGTCGATTTCCATGACAAAGCCGTAATAGTCCTTCACTATTTCCAGCGTCGACTCGAAATGCTTGCGGTTGCCTGATGCGGTGGCGTCTGACACCAGCACCACGTCATAGCCGTTGTTGAACGCGTCACGGAGTGAGGTCTCGACGCAGATGGAAGTATCGATGCCGCAGAACAAGAGCGTGTCAACATTGAGGCTCTTGAGCCACACGCCTATCTCGGTGTCGTGAAAAGCCGAATCCCTCCTCTTTACTACGATATGGTCTTCCGGCGCCGGCTTTATCTCGTCGACTATCCCGGCATCCCACGTGTCCCTGACGCATATTGGCCTTTTGCGTATCCTCTCCTCTCTTGCCTTTGGCAGGATCCTGTGCGATCTCGTGAGCAGGTCTATCCCGGATTTCTCTCTCACGGCCTGGGTGTAAAATACCGGCACGCCGGCGTCCCTGCACAGGGAGATGAGCCTCGCTATTTTCGGGATGACCTGCTGGTAGTGCGCAGTCTCCATTCCGAGGAGGTCGTACGAGCCTCCCTTGCTTACAAAGCCGTTCTGCACGTCGATTACTACTAGGGCAGGGTTAATCTTGTGGCCCCTGATGGTGGTCATGCCCTATAGATGCAAGCTCGATTAAAAAGAGTTAAGCAAGCTCCATGCTCTGGCTAGGGAAATCCGAGGCCCCTGCCGGATGCAAATCCTACTGCGAGGTAGAGGAGCGCCGATGCGGCCAGTGCAAGCACCCACACAATCTTGTTCCACGCGAATATCTTTTGCCCGTCAAGGCCCATGAACGGTATCAGGTTAAAGATGGCTATCCACGCGTTGAACCTTGCGCCCAGCGCAAGCAGCTGCGAGTCTGAAAACAACATGAACGCAAGCAGCATGCCGGCGCCAAGCGCCACGTTGGTGAGCGGGCCCACGAGCGATATCTTGCCGTTTCTCCGCTCGCTCACGGATCCGCTTATGAACACGGCGCCAGGCGCTATGAACTTGAACGGGAAGAACGGCATGGCCGACACCGCGGTAAAAAGCGCGCTAAAAAATATTACGCGAAACTCCGCCCATGCCCTGTAGAACTGGGCAAGGAATTTGTGCGCAAGCTCGTGGAGAAGAAACGCACTGACAAATATCGCTATGTATCCTGGCTGGAAGCGAAAGCCAAACATCGACATGCCGACGGCTGCTACAAGCGCCATGCCTATGGCAAGGTGGGCTATCTCTGTCTTTGAGAACCTGAGAAATACGGTATTTTTCACGACGTTTGCGGCCCGCTCGCCCAGCCCTCCTCCCATGCCGCTCACGTATTCTACAAACTCCCTGTCCCTTTCAGGCTGGCGCATAAAGTCGTTTATGAACAGGCAGTTGTGGTTGGGGGGGAGCCTGTGTTCCGAGCAAAAGTAGCCCTTGCAGTAACGGCATCGGAACGAAAGCTTCTCTTCCTCCCACCTACCGCATATCCCGCATTCCAACTATGAAGAATATGTGCATTTCCAAGATAAAAACCGCCGGCCAAAAAATTAAAAGCCGTCTCTTCCAACTCTTGGCATATGCAACTTGAACCGTACCACGGCGGACGCAAAAAGGTCGTAGTGTACAACACGTACGCTGACGGGGGCAAGCTCCACTTTGACGTCTTTATCCCGACAGACAAGTCCAACGCCGGACAAGTCCCAAAGGACATGGACGCCCAGGCGGTGGAGTACGCCAAGGAGTTCCTGAAGCTGATAGGCAAGCAGTCAAGCAACCTGATGGTGAACATGTGCGAGCGCTGCCACATCGACGACACCTCGCTCTATTCAAACGAGCTGTGGCAGCTTCCCGAAAAAGAAGTGTTCATCTGGCCGATGGAAGGCTGCCCAAAGCCAAACTAGCTGGTAGTACAAGCGCTTTATTCCTGCTGCTTGTACCCGAAATTTTTCAGCTCTTTTAGAAACGTCCATTGCTCTTTTGCATCCGCACCCTTGCCAAGGCGGTAGAGTGCCCTTGTCAAGCTATTTTTCTCCTTTGCAAACGAGCTTGGGACGTGCATCGCAAGCAGGAACCCCTTTGTCGCAAACGCGTCCTTCCAGTCCTTCGGATAAGACATGTGCACGGGCGTAAAGTCGAGCGGTATCACTTCATGGGGCGGCCTCAGCTGTTGGTCGCGGTTCTGCCACAAATAGCCTACGTAGCCGGGGCTTGCGTCCCTGGCGCTTTTTCTGGGCTTTATCACCTGCTCCATTATCGCCGGGTCGTGCGTCCTTCCGACTATTACAAACGTGGTCCCGCCGTACCTTTTTGCAGCGGCTTCCCTTTTTGCGGCTTCTCTTGGGGCAGAGCCGCCTTTCTTGTTGAAAAAGCCCGTGATGTGGACCTGGATTATGGTCCTGTCCGGCTTGTAGCCAAACAGCTTTAGGTATTCGAGAATCTCTTCTCTCCTGTTGGGCGGAACCTCTCTTGACACGGCATGTTCGGCAACAGTCCTCTGAGCGATTGATGCCGGTTCCATGATATGCGTACATTTCCAAGACATCTGTAAAAACAGTTTATCTTCTTACATAGTAAAGATAATAAGCAAAAACCCTAGAGCTTGATTTTGTCTTGCACGTAGCAATAACGAAAAAACCTGAATCCGTGCGCTATACTTTTACGTGGTGCTGCACAAAGATGGCAGGGGCCAAGGAAAAGAACATGGTCAGGGTCACCCCGGACGGCTCTGTCGAGCTGTACGACAAAAAGGGCGAGCTAGTAGACCCCGACATGACCAGATGCCCCTTCTGCAAGACTGCCATAGTAATATCGCACGGCTGACTGCGCAAAAAATATGCAGAGGCCCGCAGAGACTTTTAGGCCGCCATATCAACAATGTACAGGCTGTAGCCCGTTTCTGAAAACATGGGCGCGCCCTTTACCTCGGAAAACGCATAGCCGGGGACGTTCTTTGCCATTTCATACAACCCTTGACCTATCACGACTCCGCACGGCGGCGCAAGCGGGTTCATCTTGGAGCACATGTTGACCGGAGAGCCAAAGATGTCGTTTACGGACGACGTGGACATCCTTGCCACCACCACGGCGCCGTACTCGCAACTTATCCTGTATTTTATTCTCGGCAGGCCCTCGCTTTCCAAGAGCGCGTTCAGCTGCGGGCCCTTTTCGATCATGGCAAAACAGCACCTCAACACCTGCTCAAACGCCAGGACCTCGCCGGACTCCGTCGCAGGAAAGTAGTACAGCAGGCTGTCGCCGATGTTCTTGACCACGACTGCGCCGTTGCGGGAAACCACCTCTGCAAGGCCATTTAGGAAAATGCCGTAAAAGCGGCTGACCTTGTCCGGCGCCATCTTCATGGTCGCGGCGGTAGAGCCCACCATGTCGACGATGCCGACGCAATAGTTCCTAGTGGACGAAAAGAACTGGAGCAGGAGGTCTATCTGCTGCTTTTCCTTCGTGTCATGCTCGGCCCCGGCTTCTGCCGCGGTGTGGGTCCTGTACTGGTCGTCGCGGTCGCCACTGGACAATATCAAAACACCGTTCTAGCTCTTGGCCGCCGAGGCCCGCAGCTTGCCAATCTCTTCCACCTTTTCAAACAGCGTCTCTATTCTTACCGGCTTTCTCAGACACGAGTGCACGCCCTTTTTCACGAGCTCTGCCACTTCCGCGTCGGTGATGGAAGAAGCGGTGAAAAGCACTATTGGGCTGTCTCTTATTCTGCCCGACTGCACAAGTTTGTCAATCACGTCAAGGCCGGAAAAGTCCGGCATCGCAATGTCAAGGAAGACGAGGTCGAACTTGCCGCTGTTTATCATGGCAAGACCCTCCCTGCCGTTGTCGGACGGCGTCACCTCGTGCCCGACGGTGGTGAGAACCTTGACGAGCAGGTCTGTTATGTCGTCGCTGTCGTCAATTATGAGGATTCTCATTTTTTGTTTCTCTCGGTAGACTGAAATAAAAACTAGAGCCCTTGCCCTCTTCGGTGTCGACCCATATCTGGCCGCCGAGGCCGGTAACTATGCCCTTTGATATGGCAAGCCCGAGGCCCGTCCCGCCGTGCTTGCGCTTTAGCGATGTATCGACCTGATAGAATTTCTTGAACAGGAACCGCTGCTTGTCCTTCGGTATCCCCGGCCCGTTGTCCCTGACTCCAAAGACAATGTCGCCGCCTCTCGATTCAGCTGTGAGCTCTATCCTGCCACCTGTCTTGGGGACGAAATCGACCGAGTTGTACAGGAGCGCGTTTAGCACCTGCATTATCCTGGCTTCGTCCGACCGCAGCTTCAAGCCCGGCTGCGCATTTACCACAAACTCGATCTTGTTTTCCTTCATGACAAACTCCAAATCGCGCTCGACGTTTCTTATCACGCGGTCCACGTCCACCTCTCCGATGTTGAACTTGAACTCGTTCAGCTCTAGCTTTTGCGCGTCGAGCATGTCGCTCACCATCTTTTCCAGCTTGACCGCGTTCTTTTCAATCGTGTCGACCGCGGCGCGCTGCTCGCCTGAGAGCCTGCCAAGGATTGTGTTTGACTTTAGCGCGCCGCACCACCCAATGATGGGGGTGAGCGGCGTCTTTAGCTCGTGTGACGCCATGCTGAGAAACTCGTCTTTCAGCTTGTCCTTGTGCCGGAGCTCCTCGTTAGTGACGTTCAGCTCCTCGACTTGCATCTTGATTATCTCGGTGTTTGCCCTGTCGCGCGCAAGCGCCTCGTTCAGGCGCTCCTCTGTGTTCTTTAGGTTGGTGATGTCGTTGTGTATCGCTATGTACTGCTTGGGTTGGCCGTCTTCGCCGAGGAACGGCACGATGGTGGTCTTGACCCAGTAAAAGCTCCCGTCCTTGGCCTTGTTCTTTATCTCGCCCTGCCATATCTGGCCGGAGGTGATGGTCTTCCACATCTCCTCGAAAAAGGTCGGAGAGTGGTATCCAGACTTTAAGAGCCGGTGGTTCTGCCCTATGAGCTCCTCCTCTGAATATTTCGATATTTCCGCGAACCTGCTGTTCACCTTTGTTATCGTGCCGTCCTTGTCAGTCACGGCCACGATGGCAGTAGCGTCCAGCGCGTTTGTCATGTCGGTGAGTTCTTTTGTCCTGTCGCGCACCAGCCGGTTCAGGTTCATGTTGGTCTCTAGCACGCTTTTTCGCATCATGTCAAACTGCCATGCAAGCCTGCCTACCTCGTCGCCGGACTCGACTTCTACTCTGTGGGTATAGTCGCCCTTTGAGATCTTGTCGGCGGCATCTTTGAGCCGCGTTATGGGCCTAGAGATGGTCTTTGACACGTACAGGGCTATGACGACTACCACGCCCGTGATGATTGCGCCCGCAATGAGGATGGCGTCGCGCAGCTGCGTCACGGGCTGGAATATCTCTGCCTCGTCAAACTCGGCAAGGAGCACGAACCCAAGGTCGCGGGCGCAGTACGACGCCCCTACGATGGGTATGTTCCTGTAGTCCGGGTATACCGCAAAAATCTTGGCGCCTTCGTCAAAGCACCTGTTGGCGGGAAGGGTATTGACTGTCGTGCGAAAGGCGGCGTTTTCGATGAACCTCGACTCGGAGATGAGCGTCCTGTTGGCGTTTACAAGGTACACCTCGCCGGTCTCCCCGAGGCCCTCGCGGTTTAGAAGGATCTCGTCAAATTTCGCCGTATCCATCGTGGCAATCATGACGCCTATTGCCGGCGGCGTGCCTATCTGGCCGTTCTTGTATATCGGGACGGCGACTACGGCCTTGCGCTTGCCGTCAATCTGATCAAACTCTAGAAAGCTCTCGCTCATGCCGCGCAGAAACCGCCTGTCGCGCGACAGGTCCGCGCCTTCCTCGGACCGGTCGGACGAAAAAAGCACGTGCCCGCTTGAGCCAATCGCCTTGACGTTTTCAAGCCCCGCGGTGGTCCCGACGACCTGCCGGAAAGACTCGATGCCTGCTGTAAAGTCGTTTCTGTATGCCTGCATCCTCTGGTCGCTTATCGACGAGCCGTTCTGGTTCAATTCCTCGATGGCTTGCTGCAGCGCGCTGTTTGTGAACATTAATCGTATCTGCTCTATCCTTGTGTCGACAAGCGAGCGTATGGCCGCGCCCCTGCCGGTGGACTCGCTTATCAGCTGGTCGCTGACTCTTTCGCGCAGCTGATTGTCGGCGGAGATGAAGCTGATGAGGGCGACTGCAAAAAGCGTTGTTATCGAAAGAAAGAGGCTGATAAACGTGATCTTGGACCTGATGCTCAGAAAGACGGGCTGGTGCAAAAGACGCGGTAGATTGCGTCCCGCGAGAAATAAAAACGATATCTATGTTGCTACCTTCCAAGCATCCTTCTCACAAGCGACGTGGCGCGGTAGACGCCTGGGATGCCAAAGTCCCTAGCAATCATGACGGGACAGCGGAGCCGCTTGAGCATCTGCAGCATGTACGGGCTGTCAAGGACGGAAAACTTGCCGATGCTTGCACCCATCACCACGATGTCCGGCTTGTTTGCGTCGACGGCGGAAAACACGTTTGCGGCAGACTCTTGCACGCTTGTACCCAGATGAACCTCCGTCAGGTCTACCCCAAGCTGCGACAAATAATCGGGCTTCATGGCGACGCTTCCTTCTGCCGCCTCTTCCTCCTTCTTGCCCACTGAAACGAGGTTGACCTTGAACCTGCCAGAATGCTCAAGCCAGCTTGTGATCTTTAGCACCAGGTTTGCGTGCGGCCCGCCGTCGTATATCACCACCAGGCTCTTCTTTTCCTCCGCCGGCACAGCGTGCAGCTCAAGATCAGCCTCGACCTGCTCGCGCGCCGGCTCCATCTCTAATTCGTCGCTTTCGGCCGCTATTGCCAAGATGTCGCAGGTGGCAAGCGTCAGCAGCTTTTTGTTCCTGCGCAGCGTCTCAAGGTCGGCCACCACCAGGTTTATCTTTTGCTCCTCTATGGTAGCAAGCATCGCCTCTGTCGCGTCATGCGATATCCTGACAAGGTAGTGGCTTGGCACGCCTCTTTTCTCAAACGCCTCCTCAAGCGGCTGGAACGCGCGCCGGGCGCTTTCCGCAAAGGCCGAGCCGGCGGAAAGCGGGGTCTGGTGCGGGACCGTGATTATGCGAAGCACGTTCACCTCGCCAGCCGTTTCCCTCGCTATCCTAGTCGCGTATTTCGCCAGCCTGTCGGGGTTTTCCGGGCTGTACATAAGGAGCACCCTGTAGCCGCGCCGCTCTTCTGCTCCCTGTTGCGTGACAAGGGGCGCATAGTGCTCCACCTCCTTCTTGAACGTGTACATGCGGTACAGCACAAAGCCGACGAGTATCCACAGGATGGTGATGACCCAGCTGAGCGGCTGCGTGACAAGGAGGTAGACGGCAAGGCCGAGCTTTAGTATGATGCCAATGACAGGTATGACGGGAAAGAACGGCGTCTTGAAGCCATAGTCGAGCTTGCTTCCGTACATCCTGCGTATGGTTATGACTGACACGTTGACCTGCGTAAAAAGGAGAAGGAATATCACGCCTGCCGCAAGGGCGATGTCGTTGAGCGGGAGAGCGTATGCCATGACTGCCATTATTATGCCCGAAACGATGGCGGCGACGTAGGGCGTTCTGTTCACCGGATGTATTTCGCTGAGCTTGTGCGGCAGGTTGTAGTTCCTGCCCATGGCAAAGGCGACTCTTGAAGACGAAAACGTGGTGGCGTTGAGCGCGGCAAGGGTGGACACGATGCCGCCTGCAAGGACCACAAACGCGCCATACGGCATGAAAAGGTTGACAGCCTTGCTTATCCCAAGTTCACCCTCGCTTCCTATGAACTTCCACGCCGGCGTGCCGTCAGGCGCCTTTGTAGCGGCCAGCGCCACAAAGGCCATCAGACAGTACAGGGCGACTACGATTGCAAGGGAGATGAATATCGCCCGGGGTATGTTGCGTTTTGGGTTCTTGACCTCTTCGCCCGTCTGGACTATTATCTCGTAGCCTTCGAACGCGATGAAAGTGAGACCCATCGCCGCGACTATGCCGCTTATCCCCATCGGCAGCAGTTGTTCGGAAAACCGCTGCTCCCATCCCGGGTTGTTCAGGATCCCCCACACACCAAACGCGATGATGGCAACTATTGCTCCCAGCTGCACCACCGTCGCTATTGTGCCGGCCTTGCCCGTTTCAGACGTGCCCTTGACGTTGACGTACGTAAACGCCGCTATAGAGGCCACGGCTATCAGCTTGTCAATTGGAAATATGCCGAGTAGTGACTCTGACGAAAGCACCCCAGCAACTTGGAGCAGGCTGTACGCAAACGCGCCAAAGCCCACGGAATAGAGGCTCCCTGCCACGATGTGGGCAAACCACGCCATCCACCCGCTGATGAACGCGTTTGGTCTGGGCAGGCCCTCGCGTATCCACAAATAGCCTCCGCCGGCCTCCGGCATCGCCGAGCCAAGCTCGGCGTACACCATGGCCGTAAAGAGCGTGATAATGCCGTTTATCACAAACGCGATTATCACAGCGCTTCCTGCAAGCCCAATGGCAGGTCCAGTAAGCACGAATATGGCGCCTCCTATCATGGCCGCTATTCCGACCATTATGACGTCGGTGAGGCCAAGGGTGCGTACCAACTGGTGCTGGCCACGAGCTTCAGCCGCCGGTGGCCGCTGCGCGCCGTCAGCCGGTGCAGACAACTTAGCAGTGCACCATGGGCTTGGGAAATAAACGTTTACAACCCTCATAAGGGGAGAGGGAGAAAAATGTTATCTCGGCCACGTACATTAGGTATTCTAATTATATGATGTCGGCTGGCACAGTGCAGATGGTAAAGGGTCCGGCCACAGTGCGCGTCCTTGGCAGGTGTTCGGTACTTGGAATGGATGTGTCTCTGCGCACAATTGCCGTGAGGACCGGAAAGACGCTGCCGTTTGAGCCTGACAACAATAACGACGACTTCAAGCTCGACGTGCAGGGTGGCGAGTCGTGGACTGCAGATTCTAAGGATGCCGGCGCCCGTATGTGGCGGGAAATCGCGGAAAGCATCCTGTCGCTTGGCAGTGCAACAACCGTGATGGTAGCCGGCGCCACGGATACGGGCAAGTCCACATTTTCAACATACCTTGCAAACCTCGCGCTGTGCCGCGGCATGGCGCCGTGCATCATCGACGGCGACATGGGCCAGGGCGACCTCGCGCCACCGGCGGCCCTTGGTGCGGCAGTCCTCAAGGAACAGGTCGTCGACCTGAGGGATGCCGAGGCCGGCCTTTTCGCGTTCATCGGCGCGACGACTCCCGCCGGCGCAGAAAAGCTGGTGGCGAAAAAGCTAAAATCGCTTGTTGGAAAAATGATGTCTTCTGACCTGAAAATAGTCAACACCGACGGCTATTCTGACCCTTTGTACAAGCGGATGCTTGCAGACGCAGTCTCGCCCGACGTTCTGGTCTGCATGGGGCAGGACAATCTTGCACTTTCGGGCCCGTGGAAACTGGCTGTGGCGCCTTCGAGCGCGCAGGCGGCAAAAACCCATTATGAAAGGGTGGGGCGCCGGTTGGAGCAGTACGAAAGGCACATCGGGCCGGGGATTGTCTCAAAAAGCGTCGACGCGGCCCACTTTTTGCACCGGGACAGGCCCGTGCAGTGGGGTACAGTGCTTGCGCTTGCGCCAGAGGGAATGTTCGTTGCCCTCGGCTCACGGCGCAGGATAGCCGGTTTTGGCGCGATAGAGTCGATGGACGGCAGGCAGGTGTCTATAAGGACGGGAGTAAAGGACTTTTCCACAATTCATGCAAGCGAGATCCGGCTGCGCAAAAACCGAGAAGAAAGGTTCACTTTTTCAGCGCAGGGTCTCTGATGCCAAGGGCCGAAAACGCCTCCAGGCGCTGCCTGCACGCGTAGCATTCTCTGCAGGGAATCTCGCCTTCCTGGTGGCAGCTCCACGTCATCTCTATGGGAACGTGCAGCCCGCGCGCAAGCGTGATGACTGCCTTTCTGTCCATCTCTGCCAAAGGAAGCACTATCTGGTACGGCCGGCCGTCGCACAGCAGGCAGCTTTCTGCAAAAAGAGAGTTCATCTTTTCGATGTACTGTCTGGACGCGTCCTTGAAGAATGACACGTCGTGGCTGTTGTGGCCGCCTATTATCCACTTGGCGTTAAGGTATTCTGCGTAGTGAGCCGCTATGGAGTAGAACATCATGTTTCTTGCCGGCACGTACGAGGCCCACCGCAGGTCGGAACCTTTTTCCTTCTTCATCTTGCCGTCGTCAAAGTCAGACGCCTCCTTTACAAACGGCACATCGACTTCTATGACCTCTACGCCGGCCTTCTCTGCGAGGCTGCGTGTGGCGCGCTTTTCCTGTACAAGTCTGCCGAAATAGTTGAACGTGATTGCAGAGACTGCGAACCTTTCCCTGGCCCAGTAGAGGCAAGTGGCTGAATCCAGCCCGCCTGAGAGCATCACCAGGGCCTTGTCCATCTAGCCCTTTTTCTCTTCCTTCTTGACTCCGGCTATGATGTGCGCGCCCTTGTTGACGCCCTCGTAGATGTAGACACCAAGCGCCTCCACGTTTGGCGGCATGCGCGGCGCAAGCAGCCTGATTATCTCCGTCGACAGGTTTTCAACCGTCGCCTCGCCGGGCATGAGCCACGTCGTCATCTTGGGCAGCTGCAGATTGAAATAGCCCCGCGGGCCCTGGAACGAGACGTAATAGTGCATGTCGTCTTCCTTTTCCAGGTACTTTTTGTTGATGAAGAACTTGTGGTCTATCATGTTGATGGTGTCTTTGATTATGCGCTTTGCGTCGCCAAAGTCTACCACCAGGTTGTTCTTCATGCTCCCGATTATCTCTACCATGACAGTCGAAGTGTGGCCATGCAGGACCGAGCATTTTTCCACGAGCGGAAGTATGTGCGCATAGTCAAACGCGAGTGACGGGTCCTCGATAAAGATAGAGCCCGTCTGCGTCCTCTCTGACTCGTCATAAAAGAACATCGAGTCAATTTCGTCCACCTTGCTTGAATATTTAGAGTGGCCTATCGCGACGATGTCAAGCGCCGACATCCCCTCCTTTATCCTGCGGAACTTGGCCGCGTCGGATTCCGAGTCTACGACCTCTATGTGCTTGTTGCTGCCTGCCACAATAAAATCAACGCGTACGACCGTGCCGTCTGGCAGCGTTACTGCCTGGTCATACTTGTAGTCGTGGCCTAGAAAGTCAAGCATCCGCGCGACTGACAGCTCGGCCCTCGTGCGCATAAGGTTGCCCTTGCTGTCAAGGTAGCGCAGATCGCTGTTTAAAACGACCCGTTCGGTGGGCATTAATTGGCTGTCTACGTGAGCAGCTAAAGTCTATATAAATGGTATTTTTGCGATGCATAAGTCTTGTTAGGTAATAACCAAACATAACTATTTTTAGATACATATAGACACTAAGACGTGCGTTTTGTCCAATAATCAGAAAAACGTGGGGTCTGTGCCTGGCAAAGACCTTTACAGGGCGATGAATAGCCTGCGCAAGCCGCTCGGATCTAACGTGGTGGACCTCCTAATGACCGACCTGCAGAGACAGGGCATAACTTTTGCAGGAGGCGAGCCTTGCCCTGTGAGGCGAATAGATGAAGCGCTGAAAAAGACCTTTGGAGAGGGTGGGGGCGAACTTTTGATGGATATGCTCGACAAGGCCCTCCGAGACCTGTGATTAATAATTACCGTTTTATTCAGGGTCAGACCTCTGCCTGACATATACACATGTTGCAAGAGCTAGAGCGCGCTCTGCGCGATGCGGTAGGAGCTGTTCTGCCGGAAAAAAACGTAGCAGTCGCGTTTTCCGGCGGGGTAGATAGCGCGCTCTTGTCAATTATCTGCCGCGACCTTGGCAAGCACGTGACGCTTGCGACGGTGGGGTTTCCCGGCTCCCACGACGTCTCTTTTTCAAAAGAGATTGCGTCAAAGATCGGCCTGCCGCATACAGTGGTCGAGCTTGACCACCGTGATTTCCAGAAGGACCTTGCGCACGTCCTGCAGACAGTGACATGCGGCAACACCTCCCACGTCGAAAACTGCATAGCCTACTATTACATTGCCCAGGCCGCAAACAGGCTTGGCTTTTCCGTGGTGGCAAGCGCCAACGGATGCGACGAGCTTTTCTGCGGCTACAACGGCTATCGGGCAGTCTATGAC
Source organism: uncultured Nitrososphaera sp. (assembly GCF_946478925.1). The sequence goes on from NZ_CAMLDP010000056.1 coordinate 12,406, forward strand.
AAAGGCGAGTCTGCGATAATGGAGTACATGGAGTCCAAGATAGAAAACGAGCTTGTACTGGTGCAGGAAATATCCGCAGTCGCAGCCGAGTTCTCGGTGCAGGTGCGCCAGCCCTTTCTGTCTGCCAAGTTTGTCGAGTTTGCGAAAGAAAAGGTGCCCATGGACCAAAAGATCAAGGACGCAAATGACATGATGAGAAAGCATGTCCTGCGCCAGGCTGCTCTTGCCATGGGCGTGCCGGAAGAGTCGGCGCTCAAGCCAAAAAAGGCCCTGCAGTACGGCTCGCTCATACACAAGAACTACAAGCTGTCCGCTAGAGAGAGAAAAGATGAAATGAAAAAAAGCGTGGTCTAGAAAGAGACGTCTAGGGCCCCTTTACGAGGATGCCCTTGAGCTCCTGGTTGTCCAGGAGGGTATCGATAAGCTTTTGCTGCTCTTCCTTTGGAAGTTCGTTTGACATTTCGAGCGAGTCGATTGCCTTGAGTTTCCAAAAGTTGGTCAGCGCATTGTCGACAGTCATCTGCGAGTCGTAGACCACCTTACCAAACGCGGTGAGGGTGTATTTGCCACTCTTTTTCCTTACAAGACCAGATTTTGTCATCCTTGAGAGCCTAGAATAATACTGCTTACGTGTGAGCTTGGTCTTACTCTTTAGACTCTCGCTGTCTATGCTACCATGGGCGATAGTTCTAAAAAGGTCCATGGATCTATCATCTGAAATGGTCCTTAGGACTGTGGCTGTTGTCTGGGTCTTGGCCATTTTACGACTTTACTCGTGATAGTGAGCGTATTATAGCTTGGGTGACTC
>NZ_CAMLDP010000057.1 GCF_946478925.1 uncultured Nitrososphaera sp.
ATCCTCCTTTTTCTGGACGGCCACGAAACATGCTAACTTTAAAACTTTTAGCTAGTGAGCTAAACTTTAGGTTTCAATGAATATCATGACTTTTACATAGATTATAGTATTTACATAAATCAGTACAAAGCCTTATTAGATATTGCAATGATAGCAGGATAATGCCATCAGATTTATTCGCTCAAGAACTGAAAGCCACAATAGAGTCTACTACCAAATGTTTTGTTTGCAATAGCGAACTTGACTGGTCGAAGAAAGTACCCTGTCCTGACGGCTGTGGCAAAATGATAGCCTCCATTTGTTCGTGTGATACTTGCAACCGACTGTTCTGTTCCGAGGACTGCTTTGACAAACACAGCGATGAGGAGATAATGCACTATGTATGAAAGATACCTTGGCACAGAATATGATTGTCAATGTGGTTGCTGCTACCGTCCAAAAGACGGAATTAGAATTTTGACACATATAGCCGATAAAGACTCTATCTTCTTCAAACTAAAGCTATGTGAAAAATGTCTTGGTCACAGAAAATATGCCAAGCAGTACGGAATTAGGTACACCATAACAAGCACTGGCCGGCGTCATTTCTATCAGGAAGAAGAGATTAAACAAACGGCGGCCGCAGGATAATCTTTTTCTTTGTGCGGTTGCGCCTGCTCAATACGTTTAGGATTATCTGCTGTTTTTCCTCTGAAAAGTGAACCCGAAAAGGAAGGCTTGTCTCTTCCGACCTGACCTTGCCTGTGAATTTCCTGCCCTTCATCTTTTCTGCGACCATCTTTCTAGCAATCGCAGAGGCTTTTGGAAGGCCAGCAGTTGACTTTGCAGCCAAGCCAAACGCTATTCTGGCCGCAATCTGCTTCGGGGTAGGGTTCTCCAGGTAGGCCGGCGGTGTTCGCATCCTTACCGTGCCGTCTGGCCTTCTCTCCAAGATGAAATACTTGGGCTGGCCGGGCTTGCCGTAGTCAGGATTTGGAACCTTCATTTATCTCTCCTGTCTGTAGGTTGAAGCTAGAATTCATCTGGTCAATCCCGTATTTCTCCGCAAGCCATTTGCACTTTGCGTTCCACTGGTCGGTCAGGATTTCAGGCGAAGTAAGACTTACCAACTGCCTAGCAGGGCTGTCGTGAAGTAAATCCCAAATCCTGCGCAGCTCTTTCAGGTCCTCGGCATCGAGAACTTTTGTCATTGTCAAACCCTTCTTTCCTCTTTGCAGTCATTACAGACAAGCGTGTGTATATTTTTGACGGTCGTGTTAGAGCTGCCGCAATTACTGCACTTTAAAATGACGTTGACCGTGACATCGCCCTTTAGGTTCTGCTTTTTGAACCTGAAAAAATAGCTTCCGCACTTTGTACATGAATACTGCTGCTGGCCTCGCTTGAACCCCCTTCGGATTGCAATGCCGTCGCAGCCGTCTCTAGGGCACCTGACCTGTAGTTTTTCAGCGACTCTGTACTTGTCGTCGCCCTCCTTTGCAAGCATTCCAGAATCCACCAGGCTGTTGAGAAGCCTAGCGGCAATGTTTGGCTGCAACTTTAGCGCAGAGGCCACATAGTCGAGGCTGACTCCGAACTCGGCAGAGTTGTGCTTGACAAAGCGGTAGACTTCATTTGTCATCTTCATTATTTTTTTACCGCTATTTCCGTGATTTTCTTAATTTCTTGTCAGTCTCTACAAGCGCCTCAAAGGAGATGCGCGCAAGCTCTTTGAGCTCCTTGCGCTGGCGTGGTGAGACTTGACCCACATTTCCCATTCTCTTTTACCTCCATCTTAGTAGTCGGCCTGCTTTAAAACCTCATCTCTGAGGATTACAAGCCACTGTTTCATGTCGTACGTAGTGCTTGGGTGTATGAGCAGGCGGTTTTCTATGAATTTTACCAGGTTGAATGCGTCGTAGGAAAGGATCTTGTCTACAGACGCACGCACACCTAGCAGGTCGGCAATCTTGCCAAGCCCTCCCACCGTCTGCACATCGAGGCCAGAGTCCGGGTCATACGCAATCCTAAAGGTAAAGAACGCGTTGTCCGGCGACAGTGTTCTTTTCCTTGCAAGTTCCCGCAGCCTCGTGTCGGAATAGTTGCGACGGCCCGCGCCTGTAAAGGCATAGGGTGTCCTTGGCGAATAGATGTTTGACTTTTCATCGCGTGGCCGAAATGTCCTTGGCTCTGTGGTCGGCTTCTCGGTAGGCTCTAGCTCATCTGCCTCTTCTTGCTTCTTTGGCTTGCTAGTCTTAGGCGATTGTCTAACGGGTACAGTCCTGACCTTTGGCTGGCAAATCTGCATTGCAAGGTCGTCAATTATCTTGGTGGCCTCCTCGGTGGACAGCTTGCGCGGTTTTACCTGCAAAGTCCATTCTTTGTTAAAGAGGCTCATGGCGTGGTCTGATAGTTTTACGCCCTTGTCTGCAAGTTTCTGTCTGAAATGGATTAGAAGCTGGTTGTAGCCGGCTATTTCCTTTGAAAGTGACTTGTCCTCAAGAGCCTTGCCCTCCTCGATTGCCTGCTCTTTTATCTCTTCTTTGGTCGGAGCCGGAACCTCTGTCACCGACTTGCCCTTTTTGGCGGCGCGTCTTATAGCATCTGCAAGCGCGTCGTCCTTGAGCCTCTTTAGAAGGTCAGGGATGCTTACGAGTTTTTCCCTGTATTCCTGCGCCCCTTCCGGCGTCACTATGAACCTCTGAATGTGTGTCTTGACGTAAGCGCCGGTCGAGTCCTTGTTTGCCTTTTCGTACGCGTAAATCTCGCCCTCGACAAGCCTGAGCTTTTCTTCCGCCTCGGCAGGGTCTTTTGTTACGACAAACGGAATAAGGATGCCGTTTGTAGCAGCGACTACAATCCAGTAGCCGTCCTTTGCTTTCTCTTCCGCCTCATGTGGCTTTGGCTCGACTACCTCTTCTCTGTTCTTTGGCGGTGCAGCCATTGGTTCCACCGGCCGCTGCACCTTCGGTTCCATTGATTCAGCACTGAAAAGCGAGGCCCTGGCCTTGTCTATGGCGTCAGTGATGTTGTCGGCCTTTACCATAGTGTCACGGCTGTACTGGTCAGTCCTTGGCTTCCCTACCTCATGGAATCTTACTGTGAACGCGCCCTCCTCGAAGGCCTCCGGGTGGAATGCCTCGACCTCGTACTCTTTGCCCTTTATCTTCATCTTTTCCTTGTGTCTTGCAGCTACAGGCGCTATCTTTTCCTCCTCCTCTGATACCTTGGGTCTTGCCGGTAGTGGCTTGACCGTAAATGCCGGCTCGCCCGTCCTTATTCCCTCGACGGCGCGTATGCTCTCGGCAATTGCAGCAGGGTCTTTGAACTGCTTGTTTTGCTCCAAAAAGTCGACTCCTTCCTTTACCTGCGTTCCAATTCTCACCCTGACAGACTTTACCATGACAGGCTCTAGCACCGGCATGACCTTGTTTTGCAGGTAGTCGTTGGCTGACGGCTCATCTTCAAAAGCCTGACCCACATGGTACTTGTTGTTTCCGTGCTCGACAATCACTAGGTAGTATTTCTTGCGGCCTCTCGCCGGAGCGTTCTTTGTCAGGTCTACAGGCGGCGCGCTTGCCTTGGCCTCCTTTTCTATCATGTCGATAAAGCCCTGCGCCTTGGATAGTTTCTGCGAAAAGTCGCCCGCCTCCGCCGGCGTGATGGTCATCAGCTCGACCTGCGCGTTTACCTTTACGCCATAGTCCTTGCGAATCTTTTTGAGTTTCAGGTTAAGTTGCAGTTTTTCTTCTTCCAGTACCTTTCTGTTGTGAGGCGTCGAAAGGTCGATTTTGAAAGGAACCAGCGCCTCTCCCGGTATGTTGCCGGCCAGCATAAGGAACTCTTGCGGCTGCGGTGCAGCAGTTGACACGGCCTCCTCGAAAGATACCTCCTCATTTACTTTGCTAGCAGGCATTATCTCGGCCAGCTTTTGACGGCCAATGCCTGCGGCAATTGCAGCCGACAGTCTTATCATTCCCTGCCTGAGCGACCCGTCGTTGTCGCTTATCTGCAAGACTTCTTTTGCTATCTTGGCAATCTCTGCATCGGCCAGACTAGCGCCTTCTTTCTTTGCAATTTCTGCAAGTTTTTCTGATATGTCCTTCTCTGTCAGTGGTTGAAATTCAAGGCACAGCGCGCGGTCATGGACTGCATGGAGCCTCGTGTCGAGCGTACCCCACCTGAGCCAGTGGCCGGGGTCTTTGTTGGTCGTCCAAATCATGCACATGTCCTTGCTCTTTTCAATCAGTGGCCGAAACTCTAGCATGGCGTCAGTCGTGATGCGGTCGGCCTCGTCAATTATCAGGATTTTCTGGCAGCCGGCAGGAGGCAGGTTTCTTGTAAACTCGTATATCTCGCCACCGGGAAGGCAGTCCTGCTTTGTCACCGTGCGCCTCATTATCTTTAGGGGCACATGAAATGCAATCTCGGAATAGGGGTCGTTATTTTCTTCGACAATTGCCTTTTGGATAAAGTACTCGTTTGCCGTTGCGATTGCGGCAGATGTTTTCCCAAGGCCGGGAGGACCACTTAGGATTATCAGGCTTGGAAACGGCCTGTTCCCATATACGTACCCCGCCAAAACTTCAATGTGCTGCCTATTCCCGACCAGATCCTTTATTCGGCGCGGTCGGTACTTTTCCGTCTCTACTACGACTCTTGCTGCTTCTCCTTGTTGTCCTTGTTTGATTCCCATTTCTTTTTTACACCTTCGAGTATTTGCCGCACCATGTCCTCGGCCATGCCCGGCGGCGAAGGCTCTAGCCCCTCCGTCTCTTCCCACTTGCGGTACTCAACGACGTACGAGGTCGGCAAAAACACAGTCTCGACATCTCCTTGCAGGTACACTTCATAGCAAGGAAAGTCCTTTGCCATGACAAGGCACATCTTGCCTGCGTGCTCTCCTCCTACTACCCGGCCCAAAAACAGGTAGTTGTTATCCTTGTTCTTTGGCTGCTGCAAGAACTGCCACTCCTCTGCAACCATCTTTTCAAGCTCCGAACGCATGATTGAAGCGCCCTTTTTCTTTGCCTTTTTCCAGACCGCAGAAACCACCCTCTCTAGCAAATAGTCGCTTACGCGCATGTTCTTTGCTATATGACGTATGTTGTTCTTGGCAAAGTCCTCGGCCTTTATCCTCTTGAACTTCGGCTTCTTTGCAGGTATTCTGGTTCCTACTGGCCTCTTTCTCTCTCGCTCCTCTTCCTCATCCTCTATTGCTTCCTGAACCTCGGCCGATATGTTGCGCTTGTAGAACCCAATGACATCGCTTGACATGTAGTAAATGTCCTCTGCCGTGTTTGCGTTTGCAGCTATCAGCTTGACATCTTCAAGGAACCTGCGAATCGCCTTCTCGGTGGCCTCCTCATCTGTGGTGGCCTTGGCGATGTACTTGAACACAAAGTTAAGTTCTATCTCTTCCTGTTTCTGTTGTTTCTTCCTCTGCTGCCTTTTTCCTGGCTTTGCCTGTCTCAATATCTCACCAGCTCATTGTCGCTTAGGCCGTCAGGCTGCGCCTCGCAGCCATCATCGCATTCGTTGCAGGCATGGTATGCCCCTTCGCTTTCGCCGTCGTCCTCTCCCTTTTCAAACTGCTTTCTCTCTTCGTTCCATGTCCACTCGATGTTGTCGTGTTGCATTTCCTGAATCTTGTTTATTATGTGCCCGCACACCATGCAGACAGGCTGCCTTTTTTCAGCGGCGGCAAGTGCCATCTCTTCTTCTTGTGTTCTAGGCGCTTTGTATGGCATTATTCTTTGCTCTTCTCCTCATTTACGACCTTGTACGAGTCCTTGCCTTCTATCAGCGCGAGGCCAGACCCGGAATCCCACTTTATCCATATCTGCGGCTCTCCGCCCATGCTTTCCGGCAGGAAGTCGATTGATTTTACAGTGCCCCTGTCGCCGGCCTTGAGCTTGGTGTATGGGTCGTTTGTAAAAACCAACTCTACACGATCTCCCACTTTGCAACACACGTATTTATTTCCCATTTCTTTTTTTCACACTCTCTCTTTTTTTAGTAGGACTTGGCGTTACCCGGTTCCAGTTGGGCTTTTGCCCGGAACTGTCCTATTGGAACCATAGACAGGTATGAAAGCCCTGTCCTTACTCTACTACTGCACGGTGACGGTTAGGACTACCCATTGTTGGTTGCCGGCGTTGTCTATGGCGTGAGCTACTATGGTGTGCTGCCCTGTCTGAGTCATGGTGATTGCTTTAGTCCATGTCGAGCCGTTGACCGTTGCGTTGCTGTAGGTGAGCGAGTCCGTGCGCACTTCGACAAGTGCAAGGCCGCTTTCCGCGTCGGAGGCTGTGCCGCTGACGGTGAACTGCTGGCCTGCCGTCACGGTCGCGCCCCCTGGAGGCATCGTTATTGCAAGACTCGGCTTTGTCATGTCAGGCGCGCTTGCAAGCACAAAGTTGACAAAAGCCCATTCTTGATTGCCCGCAGCGTCAGAAGCCCTCGCCACGATTCTTGTGTATTGGCTGTTGTTCAGAGTCAGGTTTATGCTCCAAGAGTTACCGCCGCCCGTCATGGTCGCCGGCGCATAGGTCGTTCCTGCCGAGCCGTCCGGATTTGTCACTCTCACATCGACGCCGGTTACCGCCTTGTTGTCCGTGGCCGTTCCTGTGATACTCACAGTGGAGCCAAAGGTTATCGACTGGCCTTGCGTCGGTGAGCCGACAGAGATTGCAGGCTTTGTAGTGTCAGGCGTGTTTCCGCTTACCACCATATGCGTTGCAAGCCAGTTCTGGTTTCCTGACGAGTCGGTGATTCTGACCCTTATCGTGTCGTACAGAGTTGACGAAGTTGTCTGTACAGAGGTCCACGAATTTGCACCACCAAGGGTAGCGGCCACGTACGGAGTGCCCGCCGTTCCTGCCGCGTTTGTGATTCTCACTTCGACAAGTGCGACATTGACGTTATCGCTGGCCGTTCCTGAGACTGTGAAGGGTGTGTCTGTAGTTACCGCTGACTCTGCCGCCGGCGAAGTTATTGCCCCTGTCGGCTTTGTCGTGTCGGCCGGTGGAGGCAGTGCGTCGATTGCAGCCACTAGGCCGTTAAAGTCTGTCATGGTCTTGCCGTCTGCCTTGAGCTGGGCTATCAGAGTGCTTAGGGTGTTTATCTGCGTCGCGTTGACTATGTTCAGAGCAGTGGTTCCACTGTACTGTGCAAAGTCCTGCGGATGCAACATTACTACCGCAAATCCCCTTGTCGCTAGCGAGTTGTTTATGAGAGTGTTGAGCTGAGAGACTGTCTGGCCGTTGTGTCCTGCCGCCTTGTGGGTGTCAACAAAGTTGACCGTCATTGGAAGCGACTTTACTCCTGTAGTCGAGTCTGCCGGCGGATAAGTTGCTGGCAAGTATCCATTGTCCGGGACGACATCGGCCGAGAGGATGTTGAGGTTGTCGCTCTGCATGGCAAGCAGTGTGTTTGAATTGACCGAGTTGTCAGGCGCGATAAAGATGTTGGTGCCTACTCCGTGCAATTGTACGAGCTTGTTGTACGCCTGCTGCAAAGTGCTTTGTTGGTCTGCAAGGGAGAGTTGCGCGTAATCGACATGGTTCCAGCCGTGCAGTGCGTATTCCGTAAATCCTGCGTCGTGGCCTGCCTGAATCTTGGCGACTATCGGCGCGTCGTTTCCGTAAAAGTTCATTATGAGTCCTGTGCTTACCTTTGTATTGTTGAACTGGTTAAGAGTCGCAAGCTGTACATTGTGCAGCCAGCTATCCTGAATATCGTCCAGCCTGAATACTACGCAATTGCAGGATGATGCAACGGCAGCGTGCGCGCTCTGTGTCTGACCTGCAATCGCCATAACCAAAATGGCCGCCATTGCTGTGGCGGCGATGGTGATGCGGTCGTTCCTTCTACCTATTCCCGTTCTTTTGATTCCCATTCTTTTTTCACTTACTCTTTTTTGATTTCGTCGTACGAGCATTCCTCCGGCCGTTTGTCCTCTCGTACCCTTGTGACAAACGGATGTCTGAGCTTGAGGCCAGAACTAACCTCTTGGTACTGTACCTCAAGGACAGACCCTTCCGTGATTTTTGAGAGGTCAATTCCTTTTGAGAACGACCCCACCTTACCTAACGGCAGAACGAATTTACCGCGGTAAGTAGCAATGTAGAATGCTTTTCCGTCTACATGACCCGGCTCCTCGCCGGTTACAAAGACATCGGCCGTGTCGAATTTTTTGGCCTTCAACCAGGCGTCGCTTTGGCCGTATGCAGCCTTGGGATTTTTTACTACAATCCCTTCGTACCCAGAGTCGATCATGTCCTCCTTGTACTTCTCAATGTCCTCAAACGTGTCCACGTTCTGAGAAGGAACCAGCTTGACATGCTTTAGACCGCCCCCGAACAGGGCTTTCAATTCCCGCCTTCTCTGTCTGTAGGTCAGCGACATGGTTTCTGCCTCGCCAAGATGCAGTATGTCAAACACCCACAGCTCACACTTTGCAGGTACTAGCTCGCAGTCCAGAACTACCTTCTTGTATGCCTGAGTCAGAATAGCCAGCTCGTTTACCATGTCAGGATACTGCTCACTTCCGTACGTTCCGTTATGCTTTGTTGCAAGGACTCGGAAATCGCGTGTGCAGAAAGCAAAGACGCGCCGACCGTCAATCTTTGGCTCTGCGACTGCCGGCAGGCCGTTTTTCATTACCCAATTTCCAAGAGGCATGTTTTCAGCCCTTTGCGCGGTGTCCTTGACAAACATGCAGAGCTTTTCTTGACTCATTAATGGTCTCCCTGCTTGGCGTTATAGACACACAAAGGACACTCTGTTTTGTCCTCGGTTATCTCGTATTGGTCAGGGCAGACGAAAGGCGGTCGGTGGACTCTACAGTATTTCATTTACTGGTCGCCCTCCTCTCTTTCGTACTGCTCCTCGACCTCGTAAAATATACAGACTTGAACCCGAACAAAGCTAGGTAGTTTATAGTATGACCTTACAGCAAGCTTTTCGCTAATATGCAGAGTCGCCACATGGTTTATCTCTCGGATTATGGCCGTGCGCCTTGCAATGTTTAGCGCCTCCCATTTTGCCGCAACCCTTCTTTGCTGCTCCTCCGGTCTCTGCCTGTACCGTATGCCAAGGAACTCTAGGAACGAGTCAAATATCATTCTAGAATCAACTCCTTTTTCTTTACCGCCTGCTTCAATTCGCGCAGAATATCCTCAACATCTAGGTAGGCATAGTCTGCAAAGAGGTTAGGGCTAATTCCGCCGGCTCTTTGTACCAAGTCATTCAATAGCCTGAACCTGCCTTGCAGCGTAATTGACGCTGCAATCTGGTCGTTTGATTCAGGGTTGTAGTTATTCAAATCTAGGTCGTCGCCGTGTACAGTCCACCCAAATCCTGTGTGCAAGATAGAGTAGTGGCCTTTCTGGTTCACCGCAAGGACTATGGCTCCCTTTTCATACAAGTCCATGTCCGGCTCGCTCTGGTCATTGGCAACAGCAAACCCGAACCTGAAAAGGAACTCGCGTTCTAGGTCTGCATACTTGTCAGCCTTTAGCTTGTCGAATTTCAAAAGACTATTTCCTCTCCTTTTTTGAACGACTTTTCTATCTCACCGCCGCTAATCTTGTTGGTTTTCGGGTCGTAGTACTTGTCCTTGCAGTTGCTACAGTAAAACCCATAGTCAGTCAGGTAGCAATCCTCAAGCGCGACCCCGCCTCTCTCTTCCGGGTTTTTCTTTTCCTCCGCCTCTCTCGTGCCCCTCTCGTTTGCTAGCTGCGCGTTGCAGACATCGCAGATAACTTCACCGTCAGGAACCTCGACCTTGATTAAAGCCGGCGTCTCTTCGGCAAGCTGACCGGACTCTTTCATTATCCGATTCACCACCGCGTGACCCATGTCTGCAATCTCTGCGTACAACATGCGCTTGTTCCTTGCAGCACTAATTCTTTCCGCCTCACTCTGCTCGACGTATGTGATTATGCCCTTGTTTGCCGGCTTGTACGCGTTCAGCTCGTCTATCTTTGCCCTTAGCTCGTCCGGGTTTCCTACAAAGTTCAGACACGCGTTGCCGGCGTACGAAGAAAAGTCGGTGTCTATCTTCAAGCCTAGATCCCACCCTCTCAAGAACAACATGCTTGGCTTGAGGCGCATGGCCTTTGGTTTCCTGCCTTTTCTTTGTGTAAAGGCTATCATGCCGGCCTCGACTCGGAATATGGTCAGCTCTATCCTGTGAGTCAGCGCGAGCATTTCATCAACATAGAATACCGTGTACTGACCCTGAGATAATCCACTATCCATTTTGACCACCAAAGAAAAAGAGAGGATTAGGCTCCTCCCGCAGCCCTTGCGAGTTTCACCTTTGCCTTCTTTGCCGGCTGTACCATCTTTGGAGCTGTTGGCTGTAGGTCGTCGTGGAATCTGACCGCCCATGAGCTATCGAACCGCACTATTCCTTCCGTCAATGCCAACACAAGCCAAGTCTTGTCGGCCTCCGCGTCGTGGTGAGGGAAAACTATGGCCGTGTAATACTCGTACCCCCGACCGAAGGAAAAGAAGCAGAGTATGCCAATTTTCTTTTCGTAGAGCTTGCTTGCCAGGTCCGCGACTCTAAACGACTTTTCACCGACCTTTGGATCGACGTTTGCTTTCAGCATGTAGTAGTCTTTTACCTTGTACTGAGGCAATTGCTGTAGAGAAATTACGTTCTCATCTTCCAGCTCTATCGTCTTTGTGCGCTCAAACATGCCGACCTCCTCGCCGTCCTGAACATGGATTATATCTTCCGGCCTGACTTCGACAAAGTTGCCCGCCGCAAGCTCCTCTGAAACAAAGTACTTCTTTTCCGACCTGATAGAGACAGGCCACTGCGTTCCGTCAACTCTGTTAAAGCGCACGCGCTCCTTTAGCTCCTCGTACGAGACAGGCAAAAGCGTGCGCTCCTCACCCTGAAAGTTAGGGTCATAGGTGTATGCAGCGCCTACGTACTTGCCCTCTATTGCGCGCCTGCTGTTCTTGTCTACCCTCAAAACAGGCGAAGTTTCTGCCTGAGTCGTGGTGACAGCCTTGGCTCCCTTGACGTTGTACAGTTGGTACTCCATTTCAAGCGTTGCCGGACATTTCAAAACAATCTGGCCGACCCAGCTTGTACGCGGTGCTTTTGTTCCTGCCGCCTTCGAGTCAACCGCGCCTGCGGCCGCCTCAAAAGCCTCGTCTATGTTGTTTTTTATTCCCATTCTTTTTTCACTCATCTTTTTTTGTTTGCCATGAAGAGTCTTGGCGTTACCCGATTCCCGTTGAACTTGGCTTGTGGCATGAAGGCGAATTTTCGCCCAGCGCGCGCTCAAGCTCGGAACGGCTCTTCTCGGCCACTTGGAACCATGTCGTAAGGAGGAACCTTCTACCTGGCTTTTCCTTCCTCCTTTGTTACCGGAGTCACCTTACCACCGCGACGGCCATGCTCGGCCAGCACTTTGTTAAAGACTACGAGCATCCTGTGAAACTGCTGCTTGCTCATGGCCGTGTTTGACAGCAGCCGTCCACTGTCCGCGTCTTTCAGATTGAACCACCAGATGTTTCCGCGCTGCACCTTAACGTCTACTGCAAAGTTTATGCCAAGCCTCGCCCGCAGCCTTTGCAGCTCGGACTCTATGGCCTCGTCATTGACGACCATTAATCATCAAATCCTCCTATTTCTCTGGCCGACAGAGTACCGAGTCTTGCAACTTCGCTAGACGAGACGGTGAAAGCCCTGTGCGCAGTTTTCTTTACGTGTTTTCTGAACTCGTCGCGGGTTGCAAACTTGGCCTTGCATTCTAGGCACTTGTACGGACTCACGTTTTTTGCGTTGTTGTTTTCTGTTATTCCCATTCTTTTTTTCCACCTTTACGACTTTGCTCCTATGCGTACGTCCATCGTCACGACCTCGCCCTCTGCCGTGACAAACTCCTGTTTTCCGTCCGGCCCTGTCACGACCCTTAGCGGGTTTTTCCTAAACTCGGCTTGCCTTTCTGCTAGAGTAAACGATTTACCCGCCAAGCATAACCCCTTCCTCTCGTCTTTGCGCAATTTCATGCCGCGCCGTGCCCTTGCGAGCTTTTTGCCCCGCGTCATCAACATCGACGCATATTCTCGCGAGTTTTCCTCGACTATTCTGGCCTCGGCATAAAGACCCGGATACTTTGCATCCAGCATAGCCCACCCCGCGACCCTTGTGTATGGACAGTGATAGCAGCCCGACTTTTCCGGCACTGGCAGACCTTGAGCTTGCAGATACTCTACCTCATGTTTTCTTGTAAAGCCAAATTCATGCACAGGATAGCGCAGGCTCGTGTACTTGGGTATCTCTTTTCTGCTAGAGTTATCGACCCTTTTCGACTCGTCCGCGTTATAGCCAATGTACTGCATGAATTTTGCAGACTTTGTGAAGGACTGACGCAGGTAGCTTCTCACCGGACTAATCTTGAACTTGCTTGTACAGTCTCTAGTCGCTATGCTCGGCAGTATGTCCTTGTCGTAGTGGTACTGAATCAGAGTCTTGCCGTACTTGTTGGCCGTTATGACCACAGGAACCCCTCTGCTTTCAATCCATTTCTTGTAGAAAGCTACAGTGGCGTACGTTTCCGGTAGCTCGTCGCCGGTGTCAGAAAAAACCACCAAGTCAAGCGGGATTTTCTTTTCCAGTATCGCCCACACTATCATAAATGTCGAGTCTACGCCCGCGCCCCATGACGCCACGTACAGCGGCCGCTCGCCCATTATCACGGCTGCAAGCGTACGAGTATCCATCTTCCAAGTTACGTGCCTGTCATGGTACTGCTCGCGCCATAGCTCGGCCTGAACGTTGAATCTTAGCGGAAACGGCTGGCCGGGTACGTCCGGCACATGCGTGTACAGCAAAGGCTTTTCAGGCCAGACCATCTTTTGCCTCATTTTACGCGCCGGCCTCCTTTTGCCTGACCTTGTACGACGCGTCTATTGCAACTTTGCAGTATGCAAACAGATTGCAGCCATACGCTCCAAGACAAAGCATGACCGCATAGTGATCGTACCAGTCGCCTCCGCACTCTGCGCAGTACTCGAACTCGAATTGCTCTTGCAGCCATTCATCGCCGTTTTGGTTTTGGCCTCGCATTTACGCGCCGACCTCCTCTTTGTACTGACGAATGTGCTTGCAGTCCTCGCCCTTGAACCTGCGCCTTGTGAGATAGTCCATGCAGGTGCAGGTTATAGTAC
>NZ_CAMLDP010000058.1 GCF_946478925.1 uncultured Nitrososphaera sp.
GCTTGAAGGGGAACAACTGGCGAATCCGCCCCAGTATGTCGCTGATAAACGCGATCTTGACCAGACTTGTCGTCTTTAACGCGCTACTGGTCAGTTGTGTCACGCTGATAGTCGCCACGTCCTTTGGGCCTTTTTGCGACGAAAATGCAATAGCAGCCCTTGTGGTAAACCCAAAGTGGACATCTCCGGACATGACGATGCAGTGCCGTGGCGCAAACTCTTGCGCCAAAAACGAAAGAAATCTTGTGCGGCCGTTGGTGTTTGCGTACCATGTCTCTAGGTCAAGCGCATAGATGCTGGTGGCCATTGCCACTGCTTTTTGCAGCGCCTCAAACAGGTAAAAGCCAAGGACCGGGACGGCAGACACTATGATGAGCGGATCGCCTTTTTTGTATCCGGCAAGCTGCGCCGCTCTGGAGATTGCCATCAGGCCGTCTTGGCCTATCAGTTGCGGCGGCCCCTTGAAGCTGTCATAGTGCCTCTGCGTCCTGCTGTCTGCAAAGATTGCCAGCGGCTTTGTCGGCGCGCTGAATGTCCAACCGTGGAAATTCAATAGCGAGTCCTCAAACGACGTCTTTTCTTCTGCCGTTGCGTTGCCTTTTTTTTCAAGGTAGCTGGCAATCCTTGCTATAAAATCCGGGTCGTACAGCGAAGGGTCGTTGCCCCATCCCTGAAAAGCCCAATAAGCCAAAAGCGCGTTGGAGATGACTTGCTTGCCACACTTGCTGTATTTTGCGTTGTCGTGCCATTCTCTGGTGATGTTCCAGTCGTCAGTCACGTCATGGTCGTCAAAGATCATGTATGTGGGGGTGTTTGCCATGACCCTCCGCACTGCGGCAAGGTCCCTGCGTGTTTCTTCTAGCCGCCTTGACTGGTCGCGGTATTTGCCCTGTTCGCTATTTGGAACGGACGCAACATCATGAAACTCGTCCGGCCAGTTTTCGGCATTCCATGCCAGAAGGTACATTGCGGCAAATTCGCCAAAAGCAAGCAGGTGGTTCCCTGCATGGCCAGAAGTAAATCCCGCGTGTTCCTTTACCACCTTTTGCCGCGTTCCCGGCGCAATGTCTGATATCCACTTGTCGACGCCCTCTATGCGCTCCTGCCATCCAAGGAGCGCGATGCCAAATTCTGTCAGGTAGCGCGCAAGAGGGGCCGCCACGTCATCGGCGTATATCTGGTCGCCGGTGAGAAAGAGGGCGCTTGGTCTCTTGCCAAGATTTGCAAATGACGCCGATATCACTTCATCAGCCGCGGCAAGGCAGTCTTCGCCCTTGCCGTGCAGCTTTCTGCACGACCCGTGTATGAGGTTCAGGGAACCTCCGTCTCCCTTTATGAAAAAGGTCGGAAGCGGGCTGTATTGCAGGTATGCTATGCTGCCTGCAAGGCCAAAATCTGCCAACCTCTTGCCGGCGGCAGCAACTCTGCCATTGCCATCATCCTCCTCCTCTTCTGTTTCTCCGGTGAAAATTTCAAGATCATATGCCAGCAGCGTATCAGTGGGAAACAGGCCGGCAGCTTTTTGTTGTTCAGATCTGGGGCGTGCAATTACAAGAGCCACATGCAGGCGTTCTCCCAGTTGGATGGACTTGGTGATCCCCGACCCAATCGCCAGAGGCTTATTTGTGTCCTGCTTTTGCAAGTCCGAGAATAGGAAAACTTGTGCCTTTACGGTTACGGGCTTGCTGCAGGCAACCCAGATGCACACCTGGCTGGCATCCGCTCTTCGCAGAATCGGGCCAAGCAGAATTGTCCGGGCATCCAGCCAGTGGTTTAGATCCTGCAAAATCGCATAACCCTGAAAAAGATTGACGCCATGCAATTTAAGCGCCGTAGATTAATCTTCTATGCGTACCGCAGCAGGCACTTGAAAACGTGAAAAACTTTTTGGCCTCATCTAATTCACGCGGTCATGCTTGCGAAACGCTCCATAGTAGGCCAGCGTGACTATGGTCAGGGCAATCAGGTACCAGTTTGGTATCACGAAACTTCCGAGATCTATTGCGCCTATGTGCATCGAAGTCCAGTCACTGAATTGCATAAGCTTGCCTCCCTTGGGGTCGTCTGCGAGGGGCACGAGCCACCTGTTGACAAACCACGCAAAGTCCTCGATAAGGATGGCTGCTATCAGGTTTGCAATTCCCAGGAGTAGCGCCTTTCTCCTCTTGTGCTTGCCCAAGAGTTTGAAGGCCATGTCGTCCCACAGCGCGACAAAACTGATGAGGATGAATATGAAGAGCATGGGAAAGAGGTGGTATTGGTACATGTTGCCGATGATGGGCCTAGTTTCCCTGCTGGCGGAACTTGCGGTCGTCTCTTCGACCTTGCCGTTTGAGAGCTGGAGTGCAGGGTCCTTGATGTAATAGTACTCAAGGTGTGCAAAGCTGATGGCAAAGACAGCGCAGATCACCGCGGTGGCGATAAATTCGACCTTCCTTGATCCTAAATGCGCCAGAATGTGCTCACGGTAAGTCAGGCCAGAATGATCTTCTCCTTCCTTGTCCTTGCGTTTCGATTTAGAGGAGCCTATGGATATTGTAGGGAGATGCGCTGGATAAAAGAGTTAAGTGGACTATTATATTATTCCTAGACGCAAAAAGCCACAAAGAACCGCGCACACACGCACATGCAGCATCTTTGCGTATCTACTCTGCTATTGCCGGCCCTTTGTGCTGGCTATTATCGTAGTTGTCGTGCATGTCATGCCCGGCAGCGTCCTTATCTTGACTATGGTATCGCGCAGGGTTTCCTCTGACTTGGCATCTACCTTTACGACGATGTCGTTATCCCCGACGTCTCGTACACGGCCGCGACGTTGGCCATGTTCTCAAGTTCGCTCTTGGCAGCCTGTACGAGCTTGGGGTCGCAGTTGAGGAACACGAATGCAGACGTCATCTGCGGTGCCTACTGCTTTTCTGCCCTGAGCAGGGAGTGGGTCAGCACTGCTGCCGAAACTACAAGCGACGCGATAAATATTGCAAGAGCCATGTCCATCGGTTGTTTTCCCTCCTTCTCCTTATCCCCGTCCTGCTTCCTGGAACTCTGCGTATATGTCAGGGTACTGCTTGACAAGCTCTATGTTCAGCTCTAGCACGTTGACGTAGTTGGGGGCAAAAGCTACGAGGTTTGCCGACCTGTTTCTCTCAATGTTGAGTTCTATCATCGTAATGAGGTAGTTCTCCGGTATTCCTGTGGCCTGGTTCACGCCCTTTGCTTGCGAATAGGCGTCATCCGGGGTTATGTGGGGGTCGACTCCTGATACCGTCTCTCCTGCGGGCCGGGGATGGAAAAACTTGGGTGATGAAAATTCCTGCGCGATTAGCCGTGACCCAACCTCTTTTCCATTCAATTCCACGATGCTCCCGTTTGCCTTGAATGGAAGCACGCTCTGCCCTATAGCGACCAGCGAAAGCGGGTATGCCACCCCTGTTACGACTAGCATCAGCACGACCACCTTGATTGCGGGCTTGAGCGTTCCTGGTTTTATTTCCATATTATTTCTCTATCTTCTCCTATTATTTCATAAACATGGACAGCAGGATGTCTATCCCCTTGATGGCTGCAAACGGCAGTATTGCGCCCCCCATGCCATAGATGAACATGTTTCTTACGAACGTCTTTTGCGGAGGCTCGGGCTTGAACCGCGTCCCCTTTAGCGCCAGCGGTATCAAAAGCGGTATGATGATTGCGTTGAATATCAGAGTCGACAGCACCGCCGTCTCGGCGCTGTGCAATTGCATGATGTTTAGCGCCTGCATCCTAGGGTTACTCTCCATGAACATCGCCGGCAATAGCGCAAAGTACTTTGCCACGTCGTTGGCGATGCTGAACGTGGTTATGGCGCCTCTGGTCATGAGAAGCTGCTTGCCGAGCTTGACCACCTTCAGTATCTTTGACGGGTCAGAGTCAAGGTCGACCATGTTTGCCGCCTCTTTGGCGGCAGCGGTGCCGCTGTTCATCGCAAGACCCACGTCTGCCTTGGCAAGCGCCGGCGCGTCGTTGGTGCCATCGCCCACCATGCCTATGACATGGCCCCTGCCCTGCTCCTCTTCTACCTTTCTCAATTTGTCCGTGGGCTTGGCCTCTGCTATCACCTGATCAACATCGGCTTCTCGCGCAATAACCTCCGCGGTCAGCTTGTTGTCCCCTGTTATCATGACCGTGCTTATACCCGTCGCCCTGACTTCATCGAGCTTTTGCCGAATGTTCTCCTTGAGGTTGTCCTTTAGCGCGACGAGCCCAATTGCAGTCCTGTCAATGATAACAATGAGGGGCGTGCCGCCTGTCTTTGACACTTCCTGAGACTTCCATTTCAGCTCGGCTTCGTTGAGGTTGTCGGCCATCGGGAGCATGGCGTCTATGGAGCCTTTCAGGATCCTTGCATTACTGTTGGAGCGGGTGATCTCTCGCAGCATCGCCGCGACCTTGCAGCTGCTGTTATTGCTCACCGGGCCATTGAACGACTTGACTGCCTCCATCTCCTCAAGGGTCGCCCTCTTGCTCGGGATGAGCTCTATCCCGCTGTACCTGGTTTCTGCGCTGAACTCTATCGGCCTTGCGGTGATTATCTTTTCCAAAAGCGGCGGCACGAAATTCTTGGCTTCTGCAAGGTCCACCGTGGACTTGCCCTCGTGGGTGGTGTCGTGTATGGACGCCGCAAACGCCGCCTGGCCAATGTCCTCTTCAGTAAAGCCCTGCATCGGCATGAACGCTACTGCGCTCCTGCTCCCCTCGGTGATGGTGCCAGTCTTGTCAAGCACTAGCACGTCGCAGTCGCCAGCCGCTTCTATCCCCTTGCCGGATTTTGCGATAATGTTGTCACGCCCAAGCCTCGTTATCCCGGCGACTCCGATCGCGGGTAGCAGTGCCCCGATAGTGGTGGGCATCAGCGCCACCAAGAGCGCCACGAGCGTGGCAATGTCCACAGGGTACCCGAGAAAGCGGGCAAAGAACAGCAGGGTGCCTATGACCATGATGAATATAATTGACAGACCTGCAAGGAGTATCGCCAGCGCGATCTCGTTCTTTGTCTTGGGCCTTGTCGCGCTCTCTATCAGGCCGACCATCTGGTCTAGAAAACTGCGCCCCATCTCTGCAGTGATTTCAACCAGCAGCTTGTCGCTTGCGACCCTCGTCCCTCCAATCACCCGGTCGCCCTTTTCCTTAAAGACTGGATTTGATTCGCCTGTCATCATTGATTCGTCGACGAACGCCTTTCCTTCATTGACGAGGCCGTCCCTGGGTATGACCTCGCCTGCGTGGACCACGACCTCGTCACCCGGCTTTAGGCTGGTCGAGGTGACTATCGCCTCCTTGCCGTTTACCAGCTTGCGCGCCGGAACCTCTTTCTCAAGGCTCCTAAGCGAATCAACCCTTGCCCTTGCCTGGGCTTCCGAGAGCGACTCTGAAAACGTCGCAAACCACACCGTGAGTACGAGAATTACTGCGATCTCTATGTAGAACGTCCTGCTCTGGTTCACGTATTCCCTTGACATGTCGGGGAATACCGCAATAGCCAGGACCAACAAGAACCCGACCTCGACTGCAAACATCACTGGGCTGTTTCTGGCCAGATAGTACGGGCTCATTTTTGTGAAGGAGCCGAGGATCACCCTGCCGCTTTTTAGCGCGGATTCTTTTTTTCCGCGCTCTTTTTTCTGGACATTGTTATTTTTGCTCATCATAATCATCATTCAACTCCCCATTGAAAACGGCCCTATCGCAAGGAACGGGAAGAACGTCAGCGCAGTGAGCAAAAACGTCATGATGACCAGCACGGCTATGAACAGAGGCCCCTGCGTCTTGATGGGCTCGATGACCTCCTTTCTGTCCTTGACGGTAAACGAGCCTGCTATTGCAAGCATCAGGCCAATCGGGACGTACCTGCCAAGCAGCATCACGATTCCTGTCGAATAGTTCCAGAACGGCGTGTTGGCAGACGTGCCGAAATAGTCCGAGCCGTTGTTTGCCGCGGCAGACGTGTATTCGTAGAGCGTCTGAGTGTATCCTGTGGCCGTGACGGTCTGCTGTTGCTCGTGCGTTCCAAGCATTGCCTGCGCGTCCCCGCTCACAAGCGATATCGCGGTCGGGATGAGTATCAGCGCAGGATGTATCAGAAATATGAACACCGCCAGCTTGATGTCACGCGCGCTTATCTTCATGCTCAGATACTCTGGCGTCTTGCCCACCATCAGGCCGACTATGAACAGCGTCAAGACGACATAGACTATCATAGTCATCATGCCCGTGCCGTCGGCGCCGGGTATAGCCTGTACGAACATGCCGAGAAAGAGGCCGGTGACCGCGCCCGGGGACATGCCCGAAAGGGAGGACGCGACTGCGCCCGTGTTTGTGGCCAATGACGCTGTGTTGAACAGCACGCTTCCAAAATTGCCGACCCTAGTTTCAAGGAGCGCCGGCCCACTTGCCTGCACAAGCGCTATCCCGAACATCACTCCAAACCCTACAAGCATCGCTATCAGTATTGACACTCCCCTTCCCTTTCCTACCAGCTTGGCGAACGCGATTGGAAACGAGAGCGGTATCACAAGCATCAGAAACGTCTCAAACATGTTTGAAAGCCCGCTAGGGTTTTCAAACGGGTGCGCGGAATTGGCAGCGAAATAGCCGCCTCCGTTGCTTCCAAGCTGCTTTATGGACTCCAATGACGCCACCGGGCCCATGACCATCGTCTGCTGGCTGCCCTCCAGCGTGCCTACTGTCGCCGACGGGGCCAAGGTCTGCGGGACTCCAAGGAACATCAAGAGCAGTGCAGAGACAAACGCCACGGGGAGCAAAAGCGTCACGATGACGCGGATAAAGTCGACGTAAAAGTTGCCCAGGCCGAAATTCTTCCTGATAAACGCCCGGATGAAAGCAAACGCGGCGGAAATGCCGGACGCTGGCGCGACGAACATTATGAAAGTAATCACGACCATCTGCGACAGCACCGAAAGCTGCTGGTCGCCTGCATAGTGCTGGAGGTCGGTGTTTGTGATAAAAGATGCCGCCGTGTGGAAGGCAAGGTCCGGGCTAAAGCCTTTCAAACCCTGCGACGCCGGCAGTACGCCTTGGGCCATCAACATGACGAACACAAATCCAGCCACAATGGCGTTGGTCACTACAAGGGCAAGGAGGTATTCCTTCCAGCCCATCTGCTGGTCCTTGTCAATTCCTACCATCCTGTAAAACCCGTTTTCCACCCTTGCCAGCGTCTTTTCCAGCGGCCTGCTCTCGTACGTTATCATCCTTGCCATGTACGTCCCAAATAGCACCGCCATCGTAACGGCGCTTCCAAGCAGTACTGCTAGCTGCACAACTGGTTCTGCCAAACTACTATTACTGCCTCCTCGTCTGGCACAGAAGATGAAAGTCGAGATCTGACAGCAAAGAAATCCTGAACAATTAGATCGTCTAAAGCGCATCAACGACGTTGAATATTAAAGGGTTGTGAAAACAAAATTGTAGAAGACCTTTATCTTTAGTCTTTATTTTTGCAAGAAATTATATGGCCAAAAGCTCGTGCTGATGGAGGACTGTCATCTTTTGAGCTCGGATTTTCAAAAAGGCACTTTTGCCGGGCAGTTTTTTGCCTACGTGCTTATAAAGCGTCACGCTCGACCTCTGTGCATCCGTCTGGCGGCACCATATTTTCAATTTTCGTACGACAATACGAGACAAATTCCATGATTCTTGACGGTTTTGATGAGGCTGACAATACCTGCAACTTTCAATGGATTTAGTTTAATTCTGGCCCAAAATCTGGAAGCGGGTTCAATTGGAAATTGCAAATTGCCATTTATTTCAACACAATGTACAGCAAACAAAAATCCTGCTGACCTCTTCTTGTATGCAAAAAATATTTTCTACAAACCCTGATAAGCAGCGTACGTTCTGTGTAAACAGAAATGTACTAGAACCTGATTCTATCGAAAAGAAGAATTTGCTTAAACAGGGAAAAACCTACGAGTAGTTGCGCCAAGTATGGTTGCATTTGGTGCATCTGAAAAACTGGGTCGTAGCCTCGTCGGCCGACCTCGTCTGGAGCATCCACCACACCGCCGTGTTGTTGTCGCAGGTCGGGCATTGGATGGTTATCGTGGGCAGGTCCTGCTGCTTGTCGTCGTCCATGACCTTGAGTGACGCGTTCCTGCCGGTGACCTGCTTGACCTCAGTCACGCTCTTGCCGTCAGAGGCGCCTTTTTTCGCCTTGAATCCGCACTTTGGGCAGACGACATCGTCGCCTGACGGCTTTAACCTAGTCTGGCATTCTGGGCAAAAACGCACTGTAAACCACCTGTGCTACTTTAGCGCCGCCTTGACTAGGCCGGCAAGTTCTTTAGAGTAGTCTGCAGCCGAGACAGCTGCATCCTGAATGACTTCAACAGGATCTTTTCTCTTTGTCGCGACCCTCATCTTGAAATCCTTCGTGAGAGGGTGCTGGAGCATCACTCCTGCGAAATCAACGCTTTTTTCCTTCAAGAGCTCGTGCTGGACGATGTAGAGGATAGAGATGTCCTCCTCGCGCACCTTCAGCTCAAGTTCATTGTCCTTAAAATCACTGACCTCTGCAAGCATGACGCAACAGAGACAACTACTTATTGAGGATATAAATGATACCATGGCGGACATTGTCGAGCTACATCAGCGGCGCAACTCTTGAAAAATCCCAAGACACGGTCAAGGCTGACCAGCCGCTCACGCTGAGCCTCAGCTTCAAAATAGACGGGGCTATCCGCGAGGCGTTTTCGCAAAAGAACTGGGAAAGGGCGTACAACAAGCACGACAACGGCTTCCGCATGACAATAGAAGTGGACATAAAGTCGGGCAGAAAGGTCGTCATGCCCCTAAAATTCGTAAGAAAGGCCGCGCTGTTTTGGACCAGAAACCCCAAGATCCCACACAGGATATGGGTGTCCGTAGTAAAAGACGACACACCGTTTTACCCGCTCTCCGAGGAGGAGGCCAAGTCGCTCCTGTTTGACGTCAACAAGGTGATAGAGCTGTCGGGAACCGAGCTTGCGTCAGGTGCCCACCGGCTGTCTGCCGATGTCCGCGTGCACTGGGGCAAGCACGAATACACCGAGCCGGTGGAAATATCGGCCAAGTCGAACGAAGTCGAACTGCGCGCCGTTGCCTGAAATTCTCAGCGTAGCAGATTTCATTACATTGTTGCTGCAAGCAGCCAATGTTTATTAGTTGGTTTGGTCATTAATCGTTAGGTTACTAACTAATGCAAAAGAACATTCAGGCTAACCTTGGATTGACTATTAAAAACGCTGTTATTGTGATGCAAAAGGCGTTTGATTTCGATCTCCAAAAGAACGTGGGGATCAACTGGAGCCAGGCAAAAGTGATCATGATGCTTGCGCAAAAGGACGGAATGGCCCAGAAAGAAATTGCAGACGGAATCTGCATCGAGGCCCCGACACTCGTCCCGATAATAGACAGGATGGAGCGCGAGGGGCTGGTCGAAAGGAGGCAGGACGAAGCCGACCGGAGGAACAACAGGGTATACCTCACTGACAGATCGCGGTCGCTCCAGAATGCAATAGATGAGAGCATAGCGCGGGTAAGAAAGGTGGCGTACAGGGGCGTAACAAAAGATGAACTGGAAACCACCACACAGGTCCTAGAAACTATAACCAAAAACGCCTCTAACTATCTAGAGTTGCGGGCCGCCGCAACAGTAGAAGGGATTCAAAAAACAAGATAGTAGCGTGATTTTTCATGGAAAAAGAAAAAAGCCAAAACCCAGACAAGATCCCACTTTCCGCGTGGAAGACGCTTGCGATCCTCAGCTCCATCGCCACGATGGTGATGTACGTCGAGACGATGCTCGTGCCGTCGCTTCCGCACATCATGCGCGAGTTCTTGCTTCCCTACAGCATCTCGCCGTGGATATTGACTACCTACCTGATAGCCGGCGCGGTGATGACGCCGATTGCCAGCAGCCTTGCCAACCTGCACGGCAAGAAAAAGGTGCTTCTGTACATAATGCTTGTCTATGCCGCAGGCGTGGTTTTCGGCGGGGTCACAAACGACTTTTACAGCTTTATCGTGGCGAGGGGAATGCAGGGAGTGGGCATGGCGATGTTCCCGCTTGCATTTAGCATAATAAGAGAGCAGTTCCCTAGGAGCCGGCTTGCCATAGGGCAGGGCATAATCACGTCCATGTTTGCAAGCGGGTCGATACTGGGCCTGCTCGTAGGAGCAGGGATTGCAGAGGCGTTTGGATGGAGGATGACGTTCCTTTCAATAGTGCCCATCACGGGCCTCTTGCTCATTGTCATCATGAGGTCAATACAAGAGGGCCAGGTCCACCCGCAGTGGCGGCAGCAGCAACAACAGCAAGGCAGCGCCGAGCAGGCCGGCGGACCCAAGCCATCGCTTGACATCTATGGCGCAATCGCGCTTGCCGTGGTGATAACGTCGTTCCTGCTCCTCCTCACATACATCCGGCCGGACGCCGGTGCCGGAGGCAACAATAGTAGCAGCATGCCGACGCTGCTCGCGGTATCCGGAATCTGCGCCGCGTCGCTTGTGGCGCTCGTGCTCATAGAGCGCAAGGCCAAAAACCCTGTTGTAGACTATCGCCTCTTCAAGAACAAGACTTTGCTCTTTGGAAATGTCATGATAGTAGTCATCGGCTTTTCGATGTTCATGGTGTTCCAGACTATCCCGATACTTGCGGAAAGCCCCAAGCCGATAGGCTTTGGCGCAAACGTCACAGAGGCGGCAACCATACAACTTCCATTTGCGGTGATCCTGCTGATATTTGGGCCGACCTCCGGGTTTATCGTGTCAAAGATGGGCTCGATACGCCCAGCGATAATCGGGAGCGCAGTCAACGTCCTTGGCTTTGTACTGCTTGCTACGTTCCACTCGATTCCCTGGATGGTGTCCATAAGCCTTGCGATAATCTCCACGGGGCTGTCGCTTGGCAGCGTGGGCATCATGAACATCATACTGCTGAGCACGCCGCAGCGCCAGATGGTGTCGTCCCTAGGCAACACCACGCTGTTTAGGATAATCGGAAGCTCTGTCGGGCCTGCCGTGGCCGGGGTGCTGATGCAGACCCACCTTATAGCCACAAACGGGGTTTCCGGCACGTTCCCCGCGCCAGAGACCTACACGATGATATTTGTCGGCGCCGCGGCCATGGCGGTTCTGTCGGTGGTGATATCGGTGCTCTTGAGAAAAGAACTGCCGGTTTCGCTGCGCGCCGCATGACAAAGATCCGTGTGGATTTATAAGATTAAAGCACGAACATTGCCTCATATGATGCAAAGTGAGGTTCCCGGCAGGGACGCGGAGCTTGGCATTGCGCTGCCAAACGGCAGGATAAGGTGCACGGCGTGTGCCCGCTATTGCGAGATACCTGAGGGCAAGACCGGCCTCTGCGGCATCCGGGGAGTTGCCAACAACAGACTGCGGCTGTTCGTGTACGGCAGGGTGATAGCAGGCAACGTCGACCCGATAGAGAAAAAACCAGTCACCCACTACCAGCCGGGCTCGTCGATATTTTCTATCGCGACGACCGGCTGTAACTGGCTTTGCGCATACTGTCAGAACTATGACATTTCGCAGCGGCGCAAGATAGAGGGAACAGAAATGACGCCGGAGCAGGTCGCGCAAGCCGCAGAGATGCACGGCGCGCAGGGAATAGCCTACACGTACAACGAGCCATCGATATTCATCGAGTTTGCCCGCGACTGCGGGATTGAAGCGCACAAGCGAGGGATATTCAACATCTTTGTGTCAAACGGCTACGACACGCCCGAATCCGTGAACGAGATGTCCAAGTTCCTCGACTGTATCACAGTCGATTTCAAGGGTTCCGGAAAGCAAGAGTTTGTCCGAAGGTACATCGGAATTCCAAGTGCAGACCCGATATTTCAGACGCTAAAAGAGATAAAGCACAAGACGAAAATCCACGTCGAAATAACGGACCTGATAGTGCCAAGGGTGGGCGACGACCTGGAGCAGGCAAAAAAACTGTGCAGGTTTGTACATGACGAGCTTGGGCCTGACACGCCCGTGCACTTTTTGCGCTTCCACCCTGACTACAAGATGATGGAATTCGGGCCGACGCCGGTAGAGACGCTTGAAAAACACTATGCAGTCGCAAAGAGCGAGGGCATAAAATACGCGTACCTTGGAAACGTGCCGGGGCATCCCCTTGAGGACACGTACTGCCCCGGCTGCAACGCCGTCGCAATAGGGCGCTATGGTTTTTACATTGACGAATGGAACCTTGATTCTGACAACCGCTGCAAATCCTGCGACTACCAACTGCCAATAGTGGGTAGCCTGCACAAGCAAAAGCGGCGCTTCCAGTTCGTATAGGTTAAAATTGCACTTGCCGCCCGCAGACTGCGGGGTCGTTGTCTAGCTTGGTTAGGATGCCAGCCTTGGGCGCTGGAGGTCGCTGGTTCGAATCCGGCCGACCCCATC
>NZ_CAMLDP010000059.1 GCF_946478925.1 uncultured Nitrososphaera sp.
TACTCTGCGTTGCTGTAGCCTATCTGACCGAGACCAATAACTAGAACTTTTTTACTGTTCATCTGGAGTCAACCTATCCAGAAAATTAAAAGCCATTATGCAGAACTGCTTTAGTTGATTGATACGAAGTCTTGCTCTAGTCCAGAAAACTATAGGATGCAGGGCTTTTGCTTGTATGGAAAAAAGCGAAAAGAAACCGCGGCAGGACGCTGCGTAAGTATGAAGTATGTGTGTATATGGTCGTACGCCACTATTCTTTTAAACCGCAAAGGACACCTTGTTTCCATCTTGATCCCAATAAACAGGCCGCAGCTAGGAGAGGAGGAAAAACGCGAGGTGATGAGCGTGATGGAGGAAAACGCTCTTACAAGCGCCGCGGCGGACGGCGGAAAACGCGTCCGCGATTTTGAGTCTCTCATGAAAGAGTACCTCGGCTGCAAGCACGTCATAGCGGTCAACTCGGGCACCGCGGCTTTGCATGCGGCGCTCCTTGCGGCAGGCATCGGCCCGGGCGACGAGGTGCTCGTCCCGTCGTTCACGTTTGTCGCAACCGCAAACGCGGTCGTCGCCTCTGGCGCAAAGCCGGTGTTCGTTGACATTGAAAAGCGCGACTATACCATCGACGTTTCCGACGCAAAAAGCAAGGTGACGAAAAAGACCAAGGCGGTCATACCCGTCCACCTGTACGGCCACTCGTGCGATATGGACGCGCTGGACGAGCTTGCGCAGAAACGCTCGCTTGCTGTCATCGAGGACGCGTGCCAGTCGCTTGGCTCCACCTACAAAAAGAGGCAGACAGGCACCTTTGGCGAAATGGGGTGCTTTAGCATGTACGCAAGCAAGGTGCTGACCTCCGGCGAGGGCGGCGCAATAACCACGGACGACTCGCGCCTTGCAGACAAGCTAAAGATGATACGAAACCACGGCATGGTCAAAGGCTATGACACGCGCATCTTGGGCCTGAACCTGCGCCTGCCAGAGCTTGCGGCAGCGATAGCAAAGGTGCAGATGGCAAAGCTTCCTGCAATGCTTGCCGCAAGGAGAAAGAACGCGCAACTGCTGTCAGAGCTCTTGCAGGGCGCAAAGGACGTTTCATTGCCGCAGGAAAGCGACGACAAGATATTCAACTGGTATCTCTACACGGTCTGCTTTGCAAAGGGTGCAGCGCGGGACGAGATGATGGCAAGGCTGCAGAAGGAAGGGATCGGCGCGACCGTCTACTACAACCCGCCGGTGCACAAGACGCCCTACTACAGCGGCAACTTTGCCGCAAAACTGCCGGCCACGGATTGGTGCGCCAAGCGCGTGCTTTCGCTCCCGGTCCACCCCGGCGTGCAGGAGGAAGACATCAGGCGCACGGCGGCAGGGATGATGCTTGCCCTGCCCTCATTGTCATGATTTCAATGTGAGGGAAAGAGGTAATTATCGCAACTTGTAAGATCATATCATAAAAATCGTATATTATGATATTATCATGATTTCGATGACTTTTTATAGCATTCTCATCACAAGTAGAGGCTGGAAATGCCGATTGACACTGGAGATACTACATGGATGCTCATCTCTACAGGTCTCGTCATGTTGATGACGCCTGCGCTTGGCTTTTTTGAAGCTGGCCTCATACGCAGCAAGAACGCGCTGTCCATCCTCATGCAGACCTTCTCCGGCCTTGCCATCCTTTCCACGCTCTGGTTCGTCTTGGGGTTCACGCTGGTGTTCTCTCCTTCCCAGAACGGGTGGATAGGCGGCCTCGACTGGCTGTTCTTCAACAACGTGCCATTCAAAGACAGCGTCGACTATGCGCCCACGATACCGGGAGTCACGTTTGGCTCGTACCAGATGATGTTTGCAGTCATCACGCCGCTGCTCATAACGGGGGCGTTTGCAGAGAGGCTAAAGTGGAGCTCGTTTTTCGTTTTCATAATCGCGTGGAGCATATTCATCTACTACCCGCTTGCCCACTGGATCTGGGGCAGAGGCTGGCTTGCAGATCTGGGCGTGTTTGACTTTGCCGGCGGTATTGTCATCCACACGAGCGCGGGCATGGCCTCCCTTGCGGCCGCGCTCGTGCTTGGCCGCAGAAAGAACTTTGGGCCGGACATCATGGTCCCGCACAACATCCCCCTTGCAGTCATCGGGGCCGCGATGTTGTGGATAGGCTGGTTCGGCTTTAACGCGGGGAGCGCCCTTGCGTCAGGCGCGCTTGCCGCAAACACGCTCCTTGTAACCCACATTGCCTCTGCGACTTCTGCGATGGTGTGGATATTCCTTTCGTGGAAGAGGTCGGGCAAGCCGTCGACTACTGCCGTAATCAACGGCGCCATTGCCGGCCTTGCTGGCGTGACTCCTGCCGCCGGCTTTATCGATCCGCAGAGTTCCTTCGTGCTCGGCATCGTGCTTGGCTTTGCGTCCTACTATGCCATCCTGCTCCTCAAGGAGCACTGGAAGATAGACGACGCGCTGGACGTCAGCTCGGTGCACGGAGTCACAGGCATCGTCGGCTCGCTTGCGATAGGCATACTTGCGACGCAGGTGGTAAACCCAGCAGGTCCAAACGGGCTCCTCTTTGGCAACCCAATGCAGTTTGCCATACAGGCGCTCGGGGTAGGAATCGCCGGCGCGCTTGGCTTTGGAGGCACGGTCGTCATCATGAAGATAATAGACAAGACCATCGGCCTCAAGGTCAAGGAAGAGGAAGAGGATATCGGCCTCGACATTACGCAGCACGCAGAGAGGGCCTACGTCACGTAGGTTCTCTCTTCACTCCTTTTTTTCCAAACTTTTTTATCTTTAAAACGCCGATTTTGTTCTGCATACATTGAGGCTCATCATATACACAGGCAAGGGAGGCACTGGCAAGACCGTGACTTCATGCGCCACGGCATTGAAACTGGCCAAGCGCGGGCACAGGACCCTGGTCCTGTCGGCAGACCCGGCGCACACGCTTGCAGACGCATTCATGATGCCGGAAGTGAGCTATGAAGCGATAAAGATAGCAGAGAACCTGGTGGCGCAGCAGATAGACCCCGTGACAGAGATGAGCAAGCAGTACAACACGATACTTTCGTACATGGCCTCCGTGTTTTCCGCAAAGGGCATCGACGAGACGCTTGCGTACGAGATAGCGATGCTTCCCGGCATGACGCAGCTTTTTTCATTGCTAAAGATAGAGGAGGTTTCAAAGACGGGCGAGTTTGACGCAGTGGTGCTTGACATGCCGGCGTCCGGCGAGGCGCTGCGCTATCTGTATTTCCCAAAGCTGGTAGGGAGCATCGGCCGCAAGCTGACAGGGCTTGCCGGACTATTCTCAGGGTTTGCCAAGGTGTTCCAGCCGCTTGCAAAGATCCCGGCGCCCTCAAGGAGCGTCATCAAGAGCGAGATGGACCTGATTGACAGGCTCGACGCACTTTCCGACATCATCAAGGACAACGACGCCACGAGCGTGCGCCTTGTGGCAAACCCGGACACGTTCAGCATCGAAAACGCCAAGCGCGCCCTGATGTCGGCAAGCCTGTACGGGATAAATGTGGACATGGCGATAATCAACAAGATAATGGCCAGCTCTTCCGACGCGTATTACGAAAAGTGGGCCAGCTTCCAGCACGGCAAGGTCGAGGAGGCCAAGGCCAACTTTTATCCGCTGCCGGTAAAGGAGGTGCAGCTGTACGCGACGGAACTCCGGGGGATAGAGATGCTAGAAAGGCACGGCGACTTGCTGTTCGGTGGCGAGGACCCCGCACGGGTGTTCTACAGGGGCCAGCCGTACGTGTTTGAAAAGCAAGATGCCATGATACGCATGACAGTGCAGGTGCCCTTTTCAGAGAAGGACGACTTTACAATCGAGCGGTACGGCGACTCGCTCACGGTGAGCGTCAGGACTGCCGCAGGCAAGATCGTCAACATCGTGCCCCTGCCTCTGGCAACCGCCGGCATGAAGCTAGCCAAGGCAAAACTGGAGGACAGGCAGCTTTTGGTGCTGTTTGAAAAGTAGCAGTAGTAGCAAGATGTTTTTGTACACTACCCTTCGTACAGAGGATTTCTTTGACTATGGATCGGAGCTGCGAACTAGTGTTTGTACCCGCAAACAGTTTATATAATATTTGAAACCCTCACTCTTGCAGAGTAAAAATGCCGATAGATCCAGACTTTCCGCGGAATCATCAAGTGATTGGAAGGATTAACCACTCTGACGGCGAGCACTTCCACTTCTTCTGGGGCCCAGGCAAGGTAGCCGAGGCCGCCGAGAACGAGGAGGTCAAGCACGCCTACGAGTCGCACGGCGAGGAGCTGGTCCCGCTGGGCGTGAGTGGCACAATGGTCGCCATCGACTGGGACTCTTGCGTCGCAGACGGCGCCTGCATAGAGGCTTGCCCGGTCCAGGTGTACCAGTGGTACAGGACAGAGCAAGACATCCCGGCAAAAGATGCTATCACACAGACCTTTGCAGGGACAGGAAGCTCGGTGAAGGAAGAGCGCAAGGACTACACTGACAAGGCAGACCCGATAAGGGAGCACGACTGCATCTGGTGCATGGCGTGCGTTTCAGTGTGCCCGCCTCAGGCAGTAAAGGTAGACCAGAGCAACCTGGAATTCCACGAAAAGGCTGCAGGCACCTTCAACGAAGCGCTGTCAAAGAGCTCTCAGGCTCCGCCGCACGCGCACTAGCCTTTCCTTCTTTTTCCTTTCTTTCTTTCTTTTCATTTTCTTTAAGATTAAATCACGCCACGCGCGTTATTCTCGCTGTAGTTGCCCGTCTTCTCTGACTCGTACATGGGCCTCTTTATGCCAGCCGACATCCCGGCAAGGATAACGCGCTTTATCGCAGGGCAGGCCGATTTCCCGTACATAAAGCGAGAAGAGACAGTCGGCGCGTTTTTCATATTCGGCAAGGACCACGGCGTGCACGGCGACTCTGAAGTAGCGGAGGCAAGGGACCTTGCAAAAAGGACTGTGGAGCAGGCCGCAAAAGACATACGCATGTACGCGTCAATGCCAGGCAGGCTAGATTCCGCATTCACACGTGAAAACTATACAAAGCGCATGCTGCAGATTGCAGTCGACACACGTGGGCTGAAGCAGGAAGAGGTAAACGAGCGCGTGGCCGGTGACCCGACCATATTATCAGACTGCTTTGCGCAGCACGTCGCGTTTTACAGGCAAGAGTTTTATTTCGAGATTTTCGGCCCGTTGAAAAAATACCAGCTGCCGCCGTCGCTGCAAGAAAGGCTAGAGTCGAGGATGATACTGCTCGGCTACAACGCGAAAAACGCCAAGGAGCTCCCCTTTGCCAGTTCGCTAGGGGCCTTTTTTGCGTGGCTGAAATCGCACTAGAAATTCGACGTGTGGTCGATGACGCGCACCATGTGCTTGACGTCTAGCACCACCACACCTTTTGGCAGGTTTATCGCAAGCACCTGCTCTTTGGGCGGGCTGTACCGCAGGACATGCACCAGCGCGCCCTTGCCGAGCCTCCTTCCGCTCCTCTTTTCAATCACTATCTCAGGGTCGAACAGCGCGTCAAACGCGAAAAAGTAGGTGCCGCCCCACACGTTCACGGAATACTCTATTCGGTAATACGGTATCGACATCCTGGGAAACATCAGCGCGGTTGACGAGTGCACGTTTTCTTCAGCATCGTGCATCCGGCCGCCGTGGTACGCGTCGATAAAGGGCACCTTTGCATAGACGGTCGAGTTGACCGCCTTTCTAGTACACAGAGTCTCGTACCGGGCAAACTCTTCCTCAGGGAGCGTCGCCGGCCCGTACCTGGCGTCGTCGTGCATCGTCGTCCGACGGTTTACCACGAATTTTTCCCCGGCCTCAAGCAGGCGCCGCAGGTTTTCCACGAACTGGTGCTCGTTGCACTCGTATAGTGGCACTATCCGCCCACGCCCTTGACGACGTGCGTTATCGTGCTTTTAGAGCCGCAGATTGTGATGATAGGGTCCTTTGGGTACGCGTCGCCGATTTCCTCAGAGACGCTTATCGTCTCGTCGCCCCGGACGTACAGCAGGCGCTTCCAGAACTTGCCGTCAGCTACGACAGTCGCAGAATCCTGCAAAAGAAAGCCTATCTCGGAGAGGCTTGCCTCCACCCTTTCAAGCGGCACAAGAACCGAAATGGACTTGAGCATTTGTTGCGGCTGCTCATCCTTGCGCACGATATTTTGATCGCTTTACGAATATAAAAATCGGTCGAAAGACTGTGCACAAGACTGTTTTTTTCGAGTGTGCATAAATGCATAATTTGAGCACGCTTGTGCATAATTGGGAAAAGAACGGCCCATCATAGGGTCGCTGCGGCATATACACGGCAGTACGTCTTGCAACGATAAGAGAACTATTTTGGGGCGTGGCTGCTACTGCTTGATTAGCTCTCTCCCTACCCATGTGTCTGTCTCAACATCATGTACATGTCGTCGCTCGTGTAGCTGAGCCACGAGGTGTTGTACTGCTGGCGGTACGTGTTTGCGCCGTCAAATGGGTCGGCAGCATCGCGGTCAAGCATCACTGCCGCATAGTTGTTAGAGTTGCCGCCCGTGTATTTGATGCCAATTCTGTCGCCGGCCTGTATGGTGTACAGCTCGCTGGGCAACGAGAAGGCATAGTCGGCGTACGTTGAAGTGATGGTCGTGGCGTCTTTTGTCCCAAACAGCTTTTTCACCGTCAGATCCGAGTTAAAGATGCCGACCTGAACCGTTCCTGTCGGGGCGCCGGTCTTTCTCAGTTTCAGCGTTATTTCGTTTATGGTCTTGCCTATCAGCTGCGACGTCGGTGACACGAATTCAACGTGCGACTGGGTGGCAGAGTACAGGCTGAGGCCGTAGGTCGCAGTCGTGTCCGACATTCGGGTCACAGGAAAAGTGCCCGGGCTGATGAGGTAGGTCTCTGTTTTGACCGGGCTGGAATTGCCTGCTGTGTCTCTTGCAAAGAACTTCAGGGTGGTGGTGGCAGTGATGGAGATCGGCGAGGAGTAGATGGGGCTTGACGTTGTCGGCGTGCTGCCGTTTGTGGTGTAGTATATGGTGGCCGGCTCGTTTGCGGCCAGCACGACAGACTGCGCGGACGAGTAAGAGCCGCCGGCGGGCATGGCAGTCACCACGGGCGGTGTAGTATCGGTGGGAGACGAAACTGTTCCTGTGAGCTCGCTAAAGGACTTGATCGCATATCCCCGCGAATTGACGCCGTTGAGGACGGAGTCTATGCGCGCTATGGATGTCGAGTCCACCGAGTTCAGAGCGGTATCTCCATCATATTTGCTGAAATCCTGCGGGTGTAAGGTCACTACCGCCCAGCCCCTGTCCGCTATGCTAGAATCAATCTCTGAAAGGATCTGGCTGGATGTCAGCTGGAAATGCTGGTTGTTGGTCCATTCGCTAAACGCCGTCGTTTCAGGAGCGTGGTAGATTCCGCGGCTGTCGGCGGTGGGCGCAAATGGAGTCGAGGGGTTATCTTCATAGTAGCTTGCAAACGTGTCTGCGCTAATTATCTTCAAGCCGAGGTTTTGCATTGCGACCAGGGTGTCGGAGTTGAACACGTTGTAGGGGGTGATGAAGATGCTCGACTTTTTCCCGTACAGGGTCTGCATCTTGTCGTTTGCCTTTTGCAGCTCTGACTGCTGCTTGCTCTGAGAAAAGGTCGTATAGTCGTCGTGGTTCCAGCCGTGCAGGGCATACTCAAAGAGCCCGGGGCCCTGCCGCGTCTTGTCTACCACAAGCGGGTCGTTTCCGAAAAAGTTCATTATCTCTCCCAAGGTGAGTTTTGCGTTTTTGTTGATGAACTTGTCCATGACTGCGGCCTGGACGCTGTTTATCCAGTAATCCTGTACGTCGTCAAGCCTAAAGACCACGCAGTTGCAGGTGGCCGCAAAAGCTGGTTTTGGATAACTGACGAGAGACACGAACGACAGAACTAACATGGCTGCAAGGGCAACCGCCGTAGAGAATCGTACGGTGTTTTTTTGGACCCGTGTCGGTTTGTGCAGACCTTGCTTGAACATTTTTTTGTCCCGCACTATTACAGGCAGTAACTATTGCTTATAACATAGTATACCATCGTACGCTATATGGCAATCACATATAGTAATTCTGTACTGGCATGACAGGTAGACGCTACTACCATCCACGGCGATATGCAGACGAGAAAAGGCGGCCAGGGTATGTGTTTTTTCAGGCCCGATGGAGCAGTTTTTGCTTTAAAGTCCTCAGGCATATACACATACATGATGTGCGGACCCGGACGGCCAGTCATGGCATTGGCCATTACGTCCGGATCACCGTAAGCTAAAGACATTCTCATACCCTCCAATATAGCATAGATATAGCGGGAATTTGCACTCTACTTTAATAGTAAAATCCGATATTTGACGACGTGAGGAACGATACTTCAGCAAGGTTGGCTGCTGTTGCATTAATGTCTATGATATTGCTCGGAACGACGGCAGTGGCGGTTGGGTACATGTTGAACGTTCAGGCAGCATACGCGGTAGAGGCTGGCAGCAAGCAAGTGCAGGTGCAGATACCGTTACTTCAGATACAGGTGCAGGATCCGGGAAGCGGCAGCGGTGGCGATAAGGGGGGTGGCAGTGGCGATGGTGGTAGCAATAGCGGTAGTGATAGTGGCGATCATGGCGGCAGCAGTGGTGGCAGTGGCGATGGCAAGGGAGGACAGGACTCTGGAAGCAATGATGAAAGAAACAGACATCAGCAGGACAACAAAGACGATAATAACAACAATGACAACGGACGAGGTCAGTATTGCTACAGCGTCACCGTCACCAACCCGCTCAACGGCAAGACTCGCACCGTCGACGTGTGCTTTGGCAGCCGCTCCGACTGCGAACAGGCTCAGCAGAGTGACCCCGATTCAGAAGGCGGCTGCGAGTCGCACTCCTGAGTAGCCGTTACAGCACATCCGTCGAAAAACGGAAAAAGACGTACGTGTATATGCAAAGTCATTAGGTATATGGCGTCCGCAGCAGATAACCAGCCGCAATTCTTGTATCTGGCTACCAGCGGATGGAAAACGGGCAGGAGGCACCAGATAGAAATATGGTTTGTCGAGCACGGCGGCAGGTATTACATAATGTCAGAGCACAAAGAGCGTTCCCACTGGGTCCAGAACATCGCGCACAATTCCAGGGTTTCCTTTAGCGTAGGCGGCAGGAAATTCGAGGGGACCGCAAGGGCCATCAGGCATGAGGAGGAACCTGGGCTGGCAAGGGAGGTCGCAGGGTTGATGGACTCCAAGTACCGGTGGGACGGCGGCTTGATTGTTGAGCTCAAGCCAGATAATGATGATGGCGCACGCCCCTGATGCAGTCACGGGAGGGGACCTATCTCTCTTATGCTAAAGTTAGAGTATTCCATCGTCCCGTACTCGTGCCTTGCGTAGACGGAAAGCATGGGCTTTTTCGTCTCGCTGCTGTCGTTTATGAACGAGTGTATGAGCGGAAGCCCCGCATCTACGCCTGGCCGACATTCGCCGCGGCCGACACCGAAATTGTTGCCGTCATCGACAAACTCTGTCACCTTTTGCCAGTTGCCTCCGTTTACGCCGCCGGTCGTGTCGCGGTACAGCTCCAGCTTTACCTTCGTTCCTCCGTCCATGTTGCGAAGGACGTACTTGAAGCCTATCCAAGTGTCCTCGGGAAGCGCCCCCGACGGCCTTTGCCTTGCCACGTCGGTATAGCCGTTGTCCAGGTGATGCGCCGATTCCTTTTCAAGCGCCCACGAACCGTTGATGCCCACCAGGCCGCCATAACCACGGTCGTCACAGTAATTGATGTTTTCATTGCCAACCATGCCGTGGTTTGTGCGCGCAAACACCTGCAGGCCGGAATAGCTGACTATTTGCGTCTCGTCCAGCCTCTTGAAGTACAGAGTTATCTCTAGATTCTCCGACCACTCGCGCTCCTTGGCGGGGTCACGCACGTACATCCTGACGACATCGCCGGACGCAGTCAGTGTGCCCTTGCCGTCTATCGTGTACATCCCGTCGCCGTCCGTCGTGTCAAACCAGGCGTCCGCAGGATCGACCTCGTTGCCGAGTGTCCGCGCCTGTCCGTCGTCCCATTTTGCCGACCATTCGATTCCCTCGGGAGCAGTCGGGTACAGCCTGTTAATGCCAAACCTGTCTTTTGGCGACAACAGATCAGCTGTTGGGGGCATGGTTGAGGGCAAATTTTTAAAAATGCCGGCCGTCAGTACCAGAGTTAGCGTCAGCACTATCGCGGCAATAATGACAAAGATGAGCCGCCTGCGGGTTTTTTGCGACTGCAGCAACGATAGTAAGGATCGCTTTATGCGGTTGCCCTTGCTGCCGCTTTCATTGGCGTCTCCTATAGTCAACTTTTTTATCTCCTTCAGTCTTTCGGTTCATGCTTTGTTGTATTACACATGTGTGTGCGCGTAACGGCCCGGTTATCAGAGTGTACAGGCAGAACGATATATCTACAAACATGTCAATTGTAAACACAATACCGGAACTTTTTATCAGGTTCTTCTTAGGCCGCATAAAGTAAAGACTCGCTGCACTTGACGAGGCGTTGCCGAGGTTGAGCCGCTTCTTTTATGCGAAGAGGATAAAACTGCAGAGAGTACACACACATTTTTGAAAAACAGCAAATGTCGCCTTGTCCTGCCGCCTCCACCAAAAACTCTTTTCCAGTTTTGCACCTTACATAGGCGCTTGACGTGTGGAAGGGCCTTTTGCATCCAAACACGCAGACCACAGAGGCGCCGCATTACTTGGGGTCCTTTCCCACGGATTTACGCACTTGTTTCCCGCTATCTCTGCTTTATGTTGACGGTACGCTTCTTCAAACCATGATTGCATGTGGCCCTTGTTGCTTCCATTGTCGGAAGCACCCTTGTTGTTAGCAGCAGTCTTGTCCCAGAGTATTTCGTGTCCATATTGTTCTGAAAACCACATCTTGCGCGCTTTTTCAGGTCCTTCATCTACTGCCCCTCCTCGGTTCCACCACTTGTGGAATGTCTGGAGATTTTGCTGCTCAGTCTTGGCATAGTCGTAATGCCAAGCTTGTTTTTCCAGTGACAGATAATGGCGCCAAATCATGTCGCCGGCCTTGCTGTGTTGAGCCATGCTGTCTCTCATCTCTGTCCGTTTCTGCAGATACTTTAGCTGTTCGTCTGTCTTTTTTATCTCATGATGCGGCTGGTGATTGGCCTTGTTCCAGAGCATCTCGTCCCTAAGCTGCTCGTGCTGCCACATTGCATCCTTGGGATAAGATGATCGATCGCAGGCATGGGTAAAGTCCTTGTAGCCTTGCGAGCGCAAGTCTGCGCAGTACCACTTTTGATATGCCTTGACGTTTTGCTTTTCCACTTGGTCATAGTTGTAATGCCAGGATTCCTTTTCCAGTTTCAAGAAATCCTGCCAGTACTGTTGTTGATATTGCCGATGTTGCTTTGCAGTAATGGCAACATTGTTATTATTAATCATCTTGGCTGCCTGTTCCCCTGCTGCAGTAGCAGATGCCTCATGTGGCGATGACTGAACGGTAGCAAAGATCAAAAGGGCCGCCAGAGAGAAGAACACGGCTGCAGACATTATTACCCCTGTGCATCTTCTTCTTTTGTCTATGGCAACGCTGTTGCCATTGTTATTATCTTTTTTACTCTCACCCTCGATCATCATTGCTATTTCTCTCGCTTACAATGACGATCTACCGACAAATAATAAAGAGCCATGATTCCAGCCTCTTGAGAGATAGTGTAGAAGGAACTTAGAGTGTTTTTCTCTCACGCGTACACACATACGCGCCTATTGTTTTTTTGCTCCCTTGAAACAAAGACGACGGCGTAAAATCATGAAAGCGGACTGATCTCTCGGATTGTAAAGTTAGAGTATGCCATAGTACCGAATTCATGCCTTACGTACACTGAAAGCATTGGCTTGCCTGTCTCGCTGCTGGCATTGACGAATGAGTGTATGAGCTGAAGTGCGGGATTTACAAAGGACTTGCATGGTTCATTGCCAACTCCAAAGTTCTTGCCGTTGTCCATAAACTCTGTCACCTTTTGCCAGTTGCCGCCGTTTACGCCGCCGGTAGTGTCGCGGTACAGTTCCAGCTTTACATTGGTGTTGTCATCTACGTTGCGCAGGA
>NZ_CAMLDP010000060.1 GCF_946478925.1 uncultured Nitrososphaera sp.
TTCGCTTGTATCAAGTAAAGTAATCCTTATAACAAGCCTCTAGTCGGTTATTGGTGACGCATATGTCAGAAGACGACGACTTTGAGGATGACTTTGAAGACGATGACGACGAAGAATCCTCCGACGATGACGACGAAGGGGACGAATGAGAGAGAAAGTCCCCGCGATTTTTATTGCTGCAGTTTTTTGTTGCCCAGCCTCTCGTACTGCATCCTGAATAATTCGACAAGTGTCTGCACATCCTCCTCGCTTTTGATGTGAAACGTCACCCAGCCGGACTCGGGCAGGATGTGGTGCGGTGACACCGTGCCCTTTTCAACCAGCTCTTTTCTCACATCCATAGGAAACGGCAGGTCAGCCCAGCTGGAGCCGTGCATGTGCCCCATCTCGCGGCCGTTCAGGTCAAACTCGGTCCCGCCGAACCGGTGGTTTTTTGTGACCACCCCGGGCCACGAAAGAAGCTCGCTTTTCACCCTGTCTAGCGCACTTGCCGCTGTCGTCATACAAGATAGTATGGGCAAAAGCGGGATTTAAGCATGGTAGGAATAACTTACTTACCTAGCTGGCAGGAGGCAGGAATATGCTAGATCTTTAGGCCAAAGTTCTCGGCAAAGCCCTTGAACTGGTTGTACGAGTTCAAAAATTCCATCCCCTTCTCGCTGATGCGGTATTTCGAGTCGGGCACCTCGTTGAGGAGGCCGTATGCCTTTAGCTCCGAAACGATGGAAGAGAGACGGCGGTGGGGGACGTTTGCTTTGCGGATGAGGTGCGTGACTGGAGCGCCTTTGTACCCCTCGTAGCTGTATTGCCTCGCCGTGTCCAGTATGTCGGCTATGATGCTGATGTGCGTCCTGTTGCTATTCGGCATCTTGTTTTATCCTCCTTCCAAAACCGCTTGCCAGACCGAATTTCGAGTACGGTATGAACATGAGGCCAAAGCCGGCCACCTTGGCCGCCAGGGCGGGATAGCTGAACGTGCCGGGGAATATGAAATCGTACCAGGCTAAAAGCTCCGCTACGGCAAGCGTGCCAAGTCCCGAGCCAATCATGAGGGTATTGGTCCTCATGGTCTGCATATATGACGCTAATGTTTCAATCGACACATATACTAATAGAATAAAAGAAATTGACCTGACAAGATGTTCTATTGAATTTCCAGGTATTACAAATCCAGTAGTGGCTAACGGTACGAGGACAAGGGCGGCAGATCCTTTTGGCGCAAAATCAAACGACGATTTCAAGCCATGAGACATGGCTATGAAAAAGTAGCCGACTGCTTGCGCAGCGAGGCCGGCGGTGTCTATCGCCTGTGAATAGTCGAGAGGAGCAAAGAGGGAGCCTATTATCAGCCCAAAGCCGACGGCTATCGATGCAAACGCAAGGGTGAGGCGCAGGAGGTTGGGGCTTACGATTGTCGCATAGCCACTGTAGGCGAACCGGCCTATCATCGCGGAAATGGCGAGGCCAACGAGGTTTATCGCGAGTTCAACAATCTCTACCAACCGGCCGGTCGCTAATGGTTTGCGTGCAGAGTTATTTACTTTTTGTAGTCGCTGAGGATATCCCGGTAGCGCGCGTCCTTGTACGCAATGTACTTTACGTATTCGCCGTAGGTCATGTCAAACCCGCACTTGGCGCATTTTACGTACGTAAAGTCGTCTGCCAGCTCGGCTATCGCCTTGCAGTCGGGGCAGTGCACTTTCATAACAACCGTACATACTTCATGGCAAAACTATAATAACTTTGGGAAAAATCAGGTCGGATTTGGAAAAACCTTCTTAAGCAATGGGCGGCAAGGTACAGTGAGATATATGGACGGCAGCCTAAAGCCGGTGTTAAAGCGCCAGATAGCATTCCTGGCGGCAAGCCTGGGAATAGGGATGGTCTTGACATACTTTTTCGGCTTTCTGGTCGGCATGGCTGCAAACATTGCGATATTTGTAGGCGCCATCTTTTTCATACGCTACCGCCAGTCAAAGGCGCTCGGGTCGTTTGGCTTTGGAAGCGGCACAGCCGGAAGGGGCCACATGAGCGAGGGAGTGAAGCTAAAGTACGTGTGCCTGTCCTGCGGCACCGAGGTCAAGGGCACGAGATGCTCCAGCTGCGGCTCGAACATGAAAAAGCCGCTCTTTTAACGTATAATAATGGCTAGCGCGGAGGATCCTCACACACATGAGCGGCAAGACCTGCCTGAAATGCGGCAAGCCGATAGACGCGCCATCAGAAGACCCGGCCGCCGA
Organism: uncultured Nitrososphaera sp.; assembly: GCF_946478925.1. The sequence goes on from NZ_CAMLDP010000060.1 coordinate 2,241, forward strand.
CAAGTATCCCGCGTGCAACGCGTGCTGGAAGGAATGGACCACGTACGCCATCATGGTCATGAACGAGCTTAGACTTGACATGTCACTACCAGAGCACAGAAAGGCGCTGCGCAAGTACGAGAGGGCGTTCTTTGGACTTGAGAAGGGCATCGGCGAGATAGAGAAAAAACCCGAGCAGCCACCGTCACACTAGAGGCCGAGCGCTTTTCTGGAATAATCAGGGATGGCTGCAAGCACCATCTCGCGTTTTGGAAAGATAAAGAGCACCTCCTTGAACGAGTCTGTCAATATCTCTCGCTCTCTGTCGCCAAGCGACATGAAAGTATTCGTAAGCGACTGGAAGTTGAGCCGCTGCAATGATTCCGGCTGCTTTGTTATCTGGCTGCAGTAGACGCTAAAAATTGCGGTGCGTTTTTCTGCGTCAAACCCTGCAAGGACTTCAAGCCACGTCTTGACAAGGACTGACAGCTTTTGCTGATCTATAGTCGGCGCCGCTGCAAGTGCGAGCGCTATTGTCTCCTGCCTTTCCGGCTCGGCCATGTCGAAAAATTCAGTGAGCCTCTTTTGCAGCATCGGCTTGCGCAAAAACTCTGGCAGGTTTGCTAGGATCTGGATGATGTTTCCCGCTGCCCCGCCAAGGTCCTGCTGCCGCCCGCTCAACAGCCCATCTTTTACCGCGGCTTAATTTAATCCGTGTGCAGGTGGAATTAAATAACGACGGGCTGCCAAAATTCTCGTACATATGCCGTGCCTTGTGACAGTAGGCGGATTCTTTGGCGACGAGGGAAAGGGCAAGATAATAGCGTACCTGGCAAAGAAGGACAACCCCGTAATTGCGGTGCGCGGTGGCGTCGGCCCGAACGCCGGCCACACCTTTGCGTTTGAGGGCAAGGAGTACAAGGTGCGGATGCTTCCAAGCGCGGCGCTCAACCCGGCCACCAGGCTCCTGATAGGCGCCGGCGTGCTGGTAAACCCGCAGGTCTTGCTAAAGGAGATCGAGATGTTCAAGGCTGACGACAGGACCTACGTCGACGCCCAGTGCGGCGTAATAGAGCAGGCGCACATCGACCGGGACAAGAGCGAGGACCACCTGAAGGGCAAGATCGGGACGACAGGTACTGGGACTGGCCCGGCAAACGCGGACAGGGCGCTTCGCACGCTGAAACTTGCCCGCGACGTGCCAGAACTGTCATTATTCGTGGAGGACGTCAGCAACTCGGTCAACTATGCACTTGAGAGTAACGAGAAGGTGTTGGTGGAAGGCACGCAGGGCACGTACCTTTCGCTGTTCCACGGCGGATACCCGTTCGTCACGTCAAAGGACGTCACGGCGTCTGGCATCTGCTCCGACATTGGCATCGGGCCGAAAAAGGTGGACGACGTGCTCGTCGTGTTCAAGGCGTACGTGACCAGAGTCGGAGGCGGGCCGCTTGCGAACGAGCTTGCCGAAGACGAGGCGAAAAAGCGGGGCTGGATGGAGTTTGGCAGCGTGACTGGCAGGCAGAGGAGGGCGGCGCCGTTTGATTTCGACCTTGCGAAAAAGTCGACAAGGCTAAACAGCGCGACGCAGATTGCGATAACAAAGCTGGACGTTATGTTCCCGTCATGCGCAGGCGTGCGCCAGTACGAAAAGATGCCGGCCGACGCAAGGAAATTCATCGAGGAGATAGAGGGCGAGCTGGGAGTAAAGGCGACTCTGATCGGCACCGGCCCGGACCTTGACGACGTGGTCGACAGAAGGCGCTAGGGATTCTTTGCCAAAAGCGCCTTGAGCGCATCGCGGCACTCGCGCAGCTCATAGAGCAGTTTTTTCCTGTCTTCTTTTTCTTCAAACTCTAGGCGCGCCAGTTTCCCCCTTGCGGCGGAAAGGAGGTCTTCCCTCTTGGCAGTCCTCTTTGGCGCAGGGGGCGGTTGCTCGTGCTCAAGGTTGTATCGCAGTTTCATGTCAAGTATGGCGTACTCTATTGCCACGTAGGCGCGCCAGAGCGACACAGGGTCGTCGGCCCTTGCAAGCACAGCCTGCGCCTGCACGACAAGGTCGTACGTCCTCCTGCTGCTGCCTTCGGCCATTTCTCACTGTAAAAAAGGCGGATGACTTTAATACTGTATGCTTTCACCATAATGCGATTCGATTTGCGCCTCAAAGCCCCGGTGTACATACCGCTTGCCGGCCTGAAGGATTTTGGCAGGCTGGTGTGCGCGCTAGAGCGAGCCCCGATGCCGTCCTTTGCCCTCACGGTCGGTGGAAAGCAGGTGCTTGCCGCGCAACTGGACGTCATGAACGGCAGGCCGGTCATATACACTGCCGAAGTCGAGGTAGGAGGGAATTCTCAATACCTGGCGTACAGGGTGTCAAACGGCGTCGAGGAGGTCGTGCTTGCCGATTCTGTCGGCAACCCGACGTTCGTGTATTCTCCCATCCTCAACGTGGAAAAGTTCCCGCCGGCGCTCGCCAAGGTTGCAAAGGTGGAAAAGGGAACGGGCTACACCGTGATAAAGCTGAAGGACATGGCGAGCTTGGCTAAAGTCGCCGCGTACAAGACCCTCTATGAGGAGGCGCCGCTTCCGCTGTTCCTTGCAAAACAACAGAAAAAGGCGACAACAATAATCGGCACGACCATGAGCGTCAACGAGAACGATTCGCTGTCTTACTTTTACTACGTGCTGCTGGAATCCGAGCCGGCAGAGCCGTTTTTGCGCTATGCCAGCCAGAGGCCGGAGCAGCCGGCGTTCTGCACGAGCCTTGACGAGCACGGCTACATCTATTTGAAAGTGATAAGGCTTGCAGCGGGCCACCCGCTGGTAAAGGCTTATGGCGACTAGCTCGCCCCCCTTTTCGCGCCGGATGACGCAGCTGGCAAGGAAGAAAAAGAGCAGGATAATAGTGGCGCTTGACCCTGCCCCAGTAAAGCGCAACCTGAAGCAGTTTGCGATAAGGACCATAGACGCGGTGGCAGGCGACTGTTGCGCAGTCAAGATGAACTTTCACCTGCTCCTTCCGCTCTCGTCAAGAGAAATCGCGGAGGTGACAAAGAGGGCGCACAGCCGACAGCTCTTGTGCATAGCAGACATCAAGCTGAACGACATTGGCGACACCAACGAAGTGGCACTTGAGCACCTCGCAAGGATGGGTTTTGACGCCGTGATAGCAAACCCGTTCATGGGCGCAAACACGCTTGCGTCGCTTGCAAAAAAGGCGCGCGCGCTCGGGATGGGAGTCATTGCGCTTGTGTACATGAGCCACCCGGACGCGGGGGAAGGGTACGGCCTGCAGACGCACGGCGACATGATGTACAGGATATTCCTTGACAGGGCAGTCAAGGCCAGGGTCGACGGAATCGTGGTCGGCGCGACTCAGACTGACATACTGAGCGAGATATCCGAGAAAAAGAAAGAGCTGAAGGTTTCTTCGCTTGCCGTGTATTCGCCGGGCGTCGGCGCCCAGGGAGGCGACGCAAGACAGGCAGTTGAAAGCGGCTCGGACTATTTGATAATCGGAAGGTCGATAGTCCAGACAAAGGACCAGGCGGTGGCGGCGCGCTGGTTCAGACTGCTGGCGGCTTCTCCTTCTCCATGAACTGCGCGGCGGCTTCAAGCAGGTTCCTTGCGCTTTTGTAAGTGAGCTGCTCCATCGCGTCGTCGTAGCTTTTCCATGCAAAGCCGATGTGCTCGTGCGATATCGTCACGTCCCTTGTCTTTGTCAGGGCCAGAAAGAACACGACCTGCTTGTCGACGAGCCTCCGGGCCCTTCTGTACTTGTACGATATTGTGTTGCTAAAGCCTTCGACGAACTCGACGTCGGCTATCCCTGTCTCTTCGCGGATCTCCCGCACCGCGGCTTCCCTTTCGGTCTCACCAGCCTCGATGTTTCCCTTTGGAAAGTCCCAGTGGCCGGCGGTGTAATGCAGGAGGAGGTACTCCGGCTTGCTGTCCGACATGAAAACCACCACTGCGCCGGCGGACCTCTCGTCAACCACACGATCAGGTCAACGAGGTTGTTTGTATGTTTTACCCTTCTTCTTCCTCTTGTTCTTCTTCCTTTTCTTCCTGCTGCTCTACGATGGCGCTGCTTGGCGGCGCATAGTCGTGCACGTCCTCCCATTCTTCTTGCGTCATCCAGTAGCCGCAGAACCACTTGTTTTGTTGCGACTGCGGATCAAGCTCGCCGTGCTCAGGCATTGTAATAACCAGGGTTGGGAAGAAAAGACGAGTTATTATTTTTTATTATTATTATTATTTCAGCCGCTGCCGCCGGTGCCGTCGTTTGCTTTTACCTGCTCGCCACCGCGCCTGTGCCTGAAGTGCTGGTACAGGAACGCGGCCGCCACGAGCGACACTGCAAGCCCTATCAGGAGAGATGAAACCAGCGTGAACGGGCTGGTGGACAGCGTGAGCACGTCGGTGAACTGGAGCACTGGTATGTAGAGCAGGCCGAGGACTACGAGGCGCAGTATGTCTGCCATGGCGTGCGAGCTACCCTTCAGCCAGTTGCTCAAGAGCACGCCAGCCATTATCGTGGCGACTCCTATCCACATCATCGTTATCATGCCCTTGGCAAAGCTACCCACGATTGCCTTGTTGGTGATCAGCTGCAGCGCGTCCATTTGCGACACGGGTATGTCGTGCGGTATGCTAGAGACGCCGTTTGCTATTGACGCAAGCATCATCAGCACGCCCCCGATTACAGAGAATATCTTGATAAAGTCAGTCGGCCCCATCTTGCCTAGCGAGCTTACCGCCCTGTCGACGTCAAAGGCGCGCACCATGAACGCGCCGCCCAGGATTGCAAGTATCATCACTGTCAGCCACTTTGTCGCGTCAAACGCGACCGCAAGGCCGCCTGCGAGAAGCAAAGTCCCGGGCACTCCAAGGAAGAACTTGCTGTACTGCGGGTCGTACATCAACGCCTTTAGGTAGCGACCAAGCACCGCATACGAGTATTCCACGCTCCTGCTGTGGCGGATTATTATGCGCTGGACCGACACGACGGGCACCCTCGACTGTATGACAGGTAGCACCGTCTCGTCGTCCTCGCCGTCTGAAACTATCACCGCGCCGGTCGCCTGGTATTTCTCAAGTATGGCCTGCACCTCACGGCTTATTTTTTCGTCCGCCTCAACTCCCCTGTTGAACTTGCCGGCCACCACTGCGACTTCGACGTTGTAGCCCTTGCTTACTAGCTCTTCATAGGTCTTGACCGCTCCGAAAATGGCGTTTCCGTCGGCGTCCTCGGGGTCCTCGATTGCAAGCCGGGTGCCGGCGTTTATGCACTGGTCGCGGCCGACAATCGGCGTTTCGATGCCGCCCTTTGTGCCGATGTCGTCGTCCCTGTCGATGCAAAGTACGAGCAGCCTGCTCTGTGTAGAGTCCTGTTTTGGGACTTCCAGCTTGTGGTTGCGGGCATAGTAGTCAGGCTGGCTTGGCATCCGGGGATATTTTACAGGTTGCCGTCACAGCTTAATTAATTTAATCAACTTTTGCAGTGGTTATTTGGTTTGATCGGAAACGCATGAGAGAAGATCAGTGAAATCCAATGCACACCAGGTACAGCTCGGAACTTTCCTGCCGGCTTGCGGTAGGCTTGCTCACGAGCACCTTGCCAAAGCTTGCCTTCATCTCTCCTTTTAGCTCGTTGAGAAATTCGCCCTCAAACACCTTAAAGACGGCGTTGCCGCCTGCTTTCAATACCTGCTTTGCAAGGGCAAGGGCACTCCTCGTGAGGTCAATCTGCCTGGCGTGGTCCACCTCCCACATGCCGCTGACGTTTGGCGCAAGATCGGACAGTATCACGTCAGCCTTTTCATTTCCCAGTGCCTCGACCATCTTGGCTACCGCGGCAGGATCGTCGATGCTCCCCTGAAATATCGTCGTTCCGGCCACCGGCTCGACCTCCTTGAGGTCGATTCCTACCACTCTGCCCCCCGGGCTGACCTCCTTTGTCGCGACCTGCACCCAGCCGCCGGGCGCGCAGCCGATGTCGATAACCCTGTTTCCGCGCTTTAGAATGCGGTAAGAATCATTTATCTGCTTTAGCTTGTACGCGGCCCTGCTCCTGTAGCCCTGATCCTTGGCAAGGCGCCTGTAATGGTCCCTGCGGGCATCTGCAAGCCTCATTTGGCCTGATCTTCTGCCCCGGAGGCCACAGCCGTCGCCGTCGGTTGCTCCTGCCTCTTTTGGTTGGCCACGTTGAGAGACAGCACCAGCCAGTCCTCTATGAGATTGCAGGTAATTGGGCTGTACGAGCCGTCAAGGGAGCACATGTGCTCCACGGGGCATGTGAGGCAGGGCGCGTTTTCGACGCTGCTGGTGTCAATCGGCAGTTTGGTGGCGAAAAGCTTGTAGGTCCACCTGCCGTTTTCCAGCATCTTTTCCCTCCTTATAAGGGCCCGGCGCTCCAGGCGGATTGCGACCCGCGAGCCGTCGCGGCTTGTCAGGTCGAGTTCCTTCCAGAGCTCTGACTGCAGTATGCCACCCTTGCCGTTTGAGACGATCGTGCGAAAGACCTTGCCTGTCAGATCCTCGATCTGGGCTTCATTTAGTTTCAAACACAGCTACCCCGAAGATGCTTCTTTTGACGCATAACTGATAAATAATCCTTTTCGGCCGCGCACTCGTGTACGCGACCAAAAAAGCTCTATTTGGCGTTCCTGTCTTCCTGGATTATGCCAAAAATGTTGCCCTCGGTGTCCTGACAGGTGGCAAACCAGCCGACGCCGGGTATCGGCGACTTGGGCATGACCACCTTGCCGCCGCTTGAGGTCACCTTTTTTGAAAACTCGTCAACGTTTGTCACGCCTATCGTGTTCATGGCAGGCATTCCGGACTCGCCCCTCTTTGAGAGGCCGCCGTTTATGCCCGGCTCGCTCTTGTCGCCAGTGGTGCACATCCAGTATTCCATCGGCCCGTCCCATTTCTCAAACTTCCATCCAAACACGCTCTGGTAGAACTTGACTGCCCTTTCGGGGTTGTCTGCCGTCATGTCAAAGTGTATCGGTCTTGGCATGGCACCGAGTAGATCGCTGGAATATTTAAGGACGCTTACCAAAAGTAAGCAGAGTAAAGAAGGTTACTACTGCTGTTTGCCCTTCTTTTTGACCCCGAATATCTTGTTGAAATATTCCGGATTTTCCATAGCCATCTCGGCCGTCTCGCCTTCCTTGACGCTTGCGAGGTTCTTGGCAAGCTTTTTCTTGTATTCCAGCTGCATCTGCCTTGCTATCTGGATGCGCTGCGCCTGGGGCGAGCCGGCGCCGTGCATCGACTCTGTCAAATAGCCTACCGCGTTTCTGCCAAGCGTCATGTTCTCGATGAGACGAAGCATCCTTATCCTGCTCTCGGTCGAGACGCCCTTGCGACCTTTGAGGTACTTCTCAAGGAGCGGACCTGTCTCGGCTCCACGAAAGTCCTTTTCCGACGGGAGCGTGACCATGAGGCCGCCGGCTATGTCCTGCGCCAGCCTGCTGATTTCATAGGGAAATTTCGTCACGTTGTGCTTGCAGACGTTAGCCAGCATGTCGTCGCACTGCCAGTTTCCAGACGCCGTCTGGTGAGCCATGTAGGAAGACGCGATTCCTGCGCCGAATATCGTCTCGTTGAGGTGCGTCATCTCCACGAGCTTGTCCTTGATGTGAGAAGCGCTTGCCACGCCGTTATAGTCTGCGATTGCTGCCGCGGCGCCTATCAGCACGTCGCCAAGGCCGGTCTTGCAAACGTACGAGCGCCTGTGGTAGCATGTAAAGCGCTCGACGAGCATTGCCGCATAGTCGTACTCGCCGTCAAGGAAGATGAGCTCGTTTGGAATGAACACGTTGTCGAATATTATCATGGCCTCCTGGCCGCCGAACTTGCTGTTGCCGGCGTCAATGTCGCCTTCTTCCATCGACCTCGTGTCGCACGACTGCCTGCCATAGATGTAGGTGATGCCAGGGGCGTCGACTGGCACTGCGCCCACGATTGCATAGTCCTTGTCCTCTGATTTCAGGCGCATGGTAGGCATGACCAGTATCCAGTGCGAGTTGATGCAGCCGGTCTGGTGGGCCTTGGCTCCCGTGATGTAGACCCCCTTTTTGTCTCTCTTGATAATGTGCACGAACATGTCCGGGTCTGGCTGTTGCGACGGCGAGAGGCTCCTGTCGCCCTTGACGTCGGTCATGGCGCCCCCGATGACATGGTTTTCGCGCTGGATCATCTTGATGAATTCTTTCAGGCGCGAGTGGTATTTCGTGCTGTGCTTCTGGTCGACTTCGTAGGTAGTGGAATACAGTGAATTGAGTGCGTCCATGCCTACGCAGCGCTGGAAGCAGGTGCCCGTCAGCTGACCCAGGCGGCGCTGCATCTTGTTCTGGTTCACGAGGTCCTCGGCGCTTTCGGCAATGTGGAGGAACCTGTTTACCTGCAGGCCGGATATGGATGATTTTGCGCCGGCCATCTCTGGCTCGGCGTTTGCAAGGTCGTACGTGGCGGCCACTGCATTAATGGAGGGGCGGATCATCGGATGATCCACCGGCTCCTTTACAAGCTGTCCAAAAAGGTATACCTTGAGTTTCCTTCCCCTGAGGCTCTCTATGTACTCAGCCCCGTTCTTTATCGGCATATGATGAGGTACTTTACGATGTTCTTATTTATATCTTCCAGCTTTCGTTCTATACGAGAAAATTGGCTTTTTTTGCGGCATTATTGTGGGAAATTTAGTACGGACTAAGTTGCCACCGCGGCTTTCAAGAGCAAATTCCACATGACGCCATCAAGTTGAAAAATCGCCTCTAAAACATACTCTAACAGACGGCAAGTTGAAAGCGCCTTAAAGACTATATGGATACTATAAAGACTTAATAGTTGTTAAACAAAGTAAATATGATGGCAGGTAACAGCGACGCGTCCAAGGACATTGGATTTGGCGACACAAAACGGAAAATTATGGAATTATTGCTGGATAAACCTGCGTCAGCCGCCGGTATCGCAGAAAAGTTAAGGATTCAAAAAAGCGCCGCAAGGGTCCATCTCGAATCACTTCAAGCAGAGCACGTTGTAAAATCGAGTTTCAAGAGCGAACGGTTCGGAAGGCCGAGAAAAGTGTATGAATTGACAGAATACGGTCGAGAACTCTTTCCAAGAAAATATGATCTAATCCTAAATTACGTCCTGAAGAAAATTGCAGAAAAAGACGGGGAAGAGCATGTTAGGAAGATAATAGAGTCTGTTGCTGATGTCCTGGCAATGGATGTCAGGGACAGAATAGAGAAAAGCGGCGATTCCAACAACCTTAAAGATTCGCTAAAAATACTCAACCTAGTATCCAACGAATTAGGATTCGCGTCTATGCTTGCTGAAGGAACCGGAGATAACACGGATGTGGACAAGGATAACGCATATTCCATCATAAGCAAAAATTGCATCCTTCACAGGGTCGCGCTGGAAAACCAAGACGCCGTCTGTCATGGACTTCACGACATGATAATCAAAAGATCTTTGGACGGCAAGTCGCCGAATGTCAATGTTGAGTTAAGGGAATGCATGGCTCTTGGTAATGAATACTGCAGGCATGTCATAACAACAGACAAGAGAAGCAAAAAGAACTCTTGAA
>NZ_CAMLDP010000061.1 GCF_946478925.1 uncultured Nitrososphaera sp.
AGTAGTAGTAGCTTCCAGTCCTGTCTTTCGCTTCAAGTGGAAGAATATCAAGTTGAGCAAGTGCTTGGCCGGTGATACAATAGATTAATCATTAAATGCTTTATCTTTTCCTACAGATCTTTCAGATCTGTAATGCAATGCAGTCCTGAAAGATAAATCTCGCACGTATTAAATTAATGATCACCGTGAACATCCGAAATTCATGCACCTTGGGATTGACTAGTGGAAGCCGGAGCAGGTATCCATCTGTACGGAGGCGGATTCTCGGTAGATGAAATTGCTGATCAGATGGATGTAGGAGTGAAGATAGTAGTAAAAGTAATATCTTTTCTTCCTTGAACCGTTCAACCTCTGATAGGTAAATATGGTAATCTGGTTGAAATTCATGGTAGCGACCACGTTTGCGATTAATACTCTCCGATGAATGCCATTATTTCGATATCTATGCCGATTGGATTGCACTTAATCATACCTTTCTTCACCTTTAGGACGCCGCCATGATTTGCTTCCAGAACTTATTTTAAGAACTTTTCATGTGATGCACTTGCAGATCTAATTGGGCATATCAAAAGGACTAAAACATACAAGTCATAGCAAAGACTCTGTAGGTAACGGCAGCGACACATGAAATGGACACTTGAGGATTTTGTCTATGGCGCAACAGACGGCGCTGTCACTACCTTTGCCGTAGTTGCTGGTGTGGTGGGTGCATCGCTTTCACCTGCCATAGTGCTCATTCTCGGATTTGCCAATCTCTTCGCAGATGGGTTTTCCATGGCAGTAGGAAACTATCTTGCAACAAAGTCCAAAAAGGAGGCCATTGAACGAGCACGTCACCACGAAGAGTGGGAGATTGACCACCTTGCTGATCAGGAAAAGCAGGAAATCCGCGACATTTATGCAAAAAAGGGTTTCAAGGATGAACTGCTAGAAGAGATCGTACGCATAATTACGTCTAGGCGAAAGGTGTGGCTTGACACAATGATGAAAGAAGAGCTCGGACTAATCGAGGATCAAAAAAGACCAATCGATACAGCAATCACAACATTTACTGCCTTCAATGCGATAGGCTTCATACCGCTCTTGCCGTTTGTCATCATATATGCAACGGGTGCCATAGCAGTATCCCAAGATGCGTTCGTATTTTCCAGCATCTCAACCGCGGTAGCATTTTTCATTATTGGCACAGTGAAAGGAAGAATATTGGGCAAGCCACTTGGTCGCTCCGGCCTCGGTACCCTGGGCCTCGGAGGCATTGCTGCAGCAGTAGCCTTCATTGTGGGATACTTGCTGAATCGGCTTGTGTCATGAAGGTGTCATATGGAGAGTATAGAGAGGCAATTTCTTAACAGAGAATGAAGAAGAATATGCAGTGCATTGCAGGGCACACCCCGAGGAGAAATAGCAGCGAGTTCCTGATACCAATAAGAAATATCTAGCTATCCGCAGTAGAAAGCACGAAGGAAGGCATTCCAATTGTGTTACTTAAGGAAGGTTCTTCTGAAATTAAATGCAAGATTGCCGTGCGAAATAACATTGAGGCTGCCACGCTATAATAGAAAATCCCGCGAGTTTTTATAAGGAGTACAGTGCATGGCGGTGCATACCCGGTGATTAAGAACAAACCTGCGGTAAGAATTCTCGACATGGACACAACGTTATTGCGCTCTGACGAAAATAGAAAAAAGATGCTTGCAGATTTGGAGAACAAATACGGCGTTGTTTTCAAGCCGATGGCCCAAGCGGTAGAGGATGCCGTCCTTGAACGATTACTAACTGAATTGGAAAGAAAGAACAAGGATGTTGCCGAAACAAGAACAATAGAAAATCGCAGTGCCGCATATGACCGGTACGTGATGATGATAGCCGATTATCTATGCATACCGACGATCTTGACGGCGTTGTTCGCGTCTTACCCGTGGATGAAATTATGGTGGCCGTGGATTCAGGACTATCGCACAGACCATTGATAAAATTCCACTTTGTGGTTGTCTATGATAACTCGGCTGTTTAATGCCGGCCATTCGCTCTTTTCTAATTGTCGCAAAACATAATGAGTTATTCGAATATTATTCGAATAAGGTTCTCTCCACATAGTGTTGCCGCAGGATTGGATTTGTCGTCCAAATTGCAAGAGTTTGGGCTCTGCCCGGATTTTGCGGCTAGTCTAAAGCGCCCTATCTCCCTTTTCACCATTGCCCAAGTCATACGCTTCCGTCACTTCGTAGACAAATATCTTGCCTATTGCAGAAGCGCCCGTGCCAAAAGTCTGGAGAACGTCTTTTACGATCTCTTTGCTCATGGCATCAGATGCTATCACTTGGACCTTGGTGCGGAACCCGAATTCCGGCACATACGTCATGACCCCTCTCCCTACTGTCACAGGAGTCTGTCTTGCACGCCCTCTCCCCTTAATATCGTAAAACGACATCCCTCCGACCTGATGCTTGTGCAGCAGTTCATTAAGCTGGGGCAAGTGCTCTTGCGGAATAATTATGTCAAGCTTTTTCATGAATGTTATTTTTCTACATGCGAATGATAAACTAGTTGCACTGCTCTGCAAACATACTCGTTAAGAAGAAGCTATTCTAATACTTGAGATATGAGTGCAGTTAGCGAAATAATGTGTGCAAAAGTCATAACTGTCGACGGCAACTCTGAACCATTAGTTCTTCAGATTGTTGATATGATGGTCAAGAACAAAGTGGGCGCCGTCATAATTCTTGAAAATGGAAAGCCGTCGGGCATTATTACCGAGAGGGATATCCTCAAGAAAGTCTCCGTTCATAACAAAAAACCGGAGGATATTGCTGCCAAGAACATCATGTCATCGCCTCTGATAACCGTAAAGGCTTATGATTCCATAGATACTGCAGCCCAAGCCATGACTAAGAACAAAATAAAAAGACTGCCAGTCTTGGAGGACGACGGCTCTATTGTAGGGATGATATCTTCGACAGACATTGCCAAAAAGCTGGCCAAGATACTGGCCGATGATTACAACAGATACCGCTCCCTTAGGGCGGCTCTTGAATTGTAAATAACAATAGTTCAATACCTGTCCATGGTTGCGCCCTTGTGGCAGGCTTGGCATGCTCCGCACCACTCGCACACATGTGGCGTCTCGATGTTGCACTTGACGCACCTTGTTTCTGGATTGTGGACAGGAGTCTCGTGGTAGTTATGCGGTTGGCGCATGCGTGTCATTTGACTGGCACCTTCATCGCTTGTCGGGACGCACCTTCTTCCGCCTTTGGGAGTCTGACAGTCAATACACCATTGTTCATGTCTGCTGAAACCTTGGATGGTTCAATTTCTTCAGGAACAGGTATCCTGCGGTAGAAAGATCTGGCAGACCTTTCGCTGTAAAGGTAGCCTCCGCGCTTTTCCTCAGACTTGCCAGATATCTCGACTGTGTTGCCTGTCGCCTTGACTTCAATCTTGTCCTTATCTATTCCCGGCACCTCGACATGGATCTGGTACCTGTCACCCTTATCTGCCCGGTCACAGAGCGGAATCCGCATATTTCCGAGATTCAGCCCCGGCCAGGCGCTCATCATGGCAGCGATTTCTCTCCTAAATCCGTCAAACATGTCATCCATCTCACTTCTTTTTGCAAGTATGTTTCTCTTGGCAAGTTTGCCAGATTTTGTCATATGCGTCATCTTCAATCAGTTGGTATTTGAAACCCGGGTACGCAGTGCATTGCAATGTATACTTGTTCTGTAAATACGCGCAGAACATAACATCGTACAATGAGCAGGCTATCGAAGCCAAAAATGAGTGATGGGGCATTCGTGCTCATAGCCGTTGTATGATGCCTGGCCGCTTTTGCCATCCTTCTTGCAGCGGTAAGCACCGCCGCCGTTAGATAGGTGTTCAGATTCCTGCAAGAAAAGACCCGAGACATCATAGCGTTTAGAAATGTTGACGGTCTAGTAAAGATCGTATGCATGAAAGGGATTACAGGCGAGAACCCGCCTCCGCTCATGAGGGCGGGCGATTTTGCATTAGAGCATAAAGGCAGTAAAAGTCAATGCGTACGAATAGTCAGCGAAGCGGAAGTTTTCTTACAAAGCGGAGCGTGATTCCTCGTTTTTCATCCCTTTCAAGTATGCACATTTCATCAACTGCCATCGGGATCATTGAAGTCCGCATTTGACATATCGGGCAAGTTAACTGTATGCCTCTTTCATTGATGCAGGTTGCACACCACTTGCAACTATCGCAAATTTCAAGCACAATGTCAGGAAAGGTTTCGCCGGTGATTTTTTCTTGCCGTGTATTCAGGTCATCATAAGGCAAGACCTGGATTTCAGGCGAGTCCTTCTCCCTCTGCTCTCTTTTACGGGGCATATGTATACCAGTCTCAACTTGTCGTAATTAAGCTTCAAGAATGCAGTGCATTGCAGTAAAGCCATGTTGTGTGTGTATGTGTGTGTATATACTCCCTCGTGAAATTACAACCATGGTTTCGAGGATTCTTGTACCGCATGATGGGACTGTAATGTCCGACAGAGCACTGGCCAAGGCGACGGAGTTTGCCAAGGCGCTCAGAGCAGAGATTGTCATTGTACATATTGTAGACAGCAGGTTCGTGCCGCCAAGCGCCACGCTTGGATTCATAAGCGACAAGACGTCGCTCGAGGGAGCCAAGACGGAGCTTATCCGCATCCTAAAGTCCGGCTCGGAGCAGATGCTCAAGCAAAAGATGGAAAAGGTAAAGGCAGAGGGGATAGGCGTCGATTTTATCCTAGGGGTCGGTTCTCCCGCTGACGAGATAGTCAAGATTGCCCGCGATACAAATTCAGACCTGATAATTATGGGAAGCAGGCAGCTTCATAGCGGAATAGGTGCACTGGGCAGCGTCGCAAGGAAGGTATCAGAGACCGCAGACCGGCCAGTTATGATAATACCCTGATTGATTCTATCTTACGAACTTGATGTGAAGGGTCTTTATCTTCCACCCTCTCTGTTCGTCCGGTTCAAGCCCGAATGTAAATCTGGCCTTCGTCTTGTCACCTTTCTCGAAAGTGACAAGGGCGGTCAACCGGTCGTCGGGCTGACCGGGTTCTGCTTCCTTTGATATCTTGATCTTGCGGCGCATGTCGCTGTTTGCCATCAAGGCCACCTTGAGAAATGGCTCGATTGACGAGCGACCATGCAACACCTGGGACGTGCTAAAAGGCTCATAGATTATCGCGTCGTCATCAAAGAGGTCAAGAAGGCCTTCTAAGTCTCGGTCCGATATTAGCCTGAAATATCTGTATACAATGTCCTCGCGGCTCTCGGCCCTTTTGACCTTGCTTTTACGCATCATGACACGTGTTCACCTTTGCCATTAGTATGATCTGTTGATAGATAACCTATCGGATTGCAGTGCAATGCAGTTTATTCAGTACTTACCTCAGCACTACCTCGGCAACGGTGGTGTTTGGCGTGACGTGAATATCGGCCTTTACCTTTGCAAGGTTTTGAAATATCAAGTTGAGGAGCTCTTTGGTAAAGAGCGACCAGTTCTCGCCAAGCTCGTGTTGCACTACAAAGACGTGCTTGCTTGACCCCTCTATTCGGTGGTCGGCCTTTATTCCAGAGACCTTCATGTACTCTTCCAGGACAGAGAGGACCACCCAGAGGTTGTAGTGTTTTTTCATGAAAAGCACAGAGTCCTTCATTAGATTAAAGGCGATCTGCGCCGCCTCTTTCACTATCTGGTCCCTATAGATCTCAACCTCTTTTATACCGCCAGCCTTGGCCGAAGAGATTGCCTTGTCGATGAGCGTCGAGAGCATCAATTTGGGTACAGGCATCATGCCAATCTTGCTCTCATATCTGTCCCACTCTGCATAGCGCTTGAGCACTTGGTTGACAAGGACATTGAGTGAAATTTCGCGCGTGTCTGCCTCGCCCTGTAGTTCATCTATTACCGACGAGTCAATTCTGAATGTGACGCTTCGAGTTTTTCTCGACTGTGATGAGGAAGATGCTTCTATGCCTTCAGAGTCTCCAGACATGTGTAGATACAGTGCCAGCTGTGAAATTCGGCTTAAAAAGGCTTTTTCAACGCGCTATGAGAACCGGGCAACTAGAGAGCTCCGCGACCTTGCGTGCAACACTACCGAGCGCTTTGAGCTTGGACATGCTTTGAGTCCTTCGCTCCCCATAAGTATCAAGTCAATCTTCTGTTTTCTTGCAGTCTGTCTCCAATATCTAAGCCGCAGGGTCGCCAACAGCATGCACAAGCTTTGCATTCACGTCGTGTGTTTTTGCAGCTATCAACAAGTGATTCTAACGATCTTACAACGGACCCGCGAGGCGATTCTGTATCAAATTCGGCGGCCTCGTTTATTGCCTCATTGTACGTGTAAACGAGCCAAGGGAGCCCCGTGACGGTCAGAAACGTAATTTTGGCGCCGGATAACTCGGCAATATATTCCGCGTACTTGGCAGCCCTTACAGAGAACTATGAGCCGTCCTATGAGACAAGTATGCTGCGATACATGCGCTCAGATCTGCCTCAGGTCACCTTCCAACAATCCGCTTCCAATGTGAAGTCTGTCCACATGCTTGGAGAGATCCTGCTTGCTCTCAAATCCTGAACCACAATACGGGCAAGTTACTCCGGTAAGTATTGAGCTTGTCTCGATCTGTCCAGTCTCAACACTCTTGCTTGGGCTGTTGCCAATGACCGATAACAACGTTACAAACCCGACTATTTTCCCACTTCTTCTGACTGGAAGCCTCCTTATTCCCGCTTTTCTCATTAGGAGGGTCGCCTCCATTGCAGTTGCCGATTCATCTATAGAAATTAAAGGCTTGCTCATGACCTCTTTCAAGGTTATCTTGAAGGGCCCCTTGCTTTCAGCCACCACCTTGTACAGGATGTCCCTCTCGGTGATAATTCCGATCAGCTCTTTTGTCGTGTCGTTTCGAGATACAAACACGCACGTAGAATCCTTCCTCTTCATAGCTTTTGCTGCCTGTATCACTGTGGCTGACTCCTCCATCACCAACATATCGGGATTTGCCAGTTCCCCGACCTTCCTCCCAAGATTGGCTTGCATGAAATGATTGTTGCAAAGGAACAATATATCATGGATGTATGCAGTGCAATGCACAAGATTCCTAGACGTAAAATATTGCCCATAGCCATGTTCTTTCTGTGAGTATAGAGTCCATTTCCGTATCGAATTTCATGACCAAGGTGGTCAGGACTGCAGGAGAGGATCAGACCATAAGAACGGTAGCAGAGATGATGGACAAACATGACATTGGAAGTGTCGTGATCATAGACAGCAACGGTTCGCCCTCGGGCATAATCACAGAACGCGACATAGTCAGGCTCGTAGGTTCTCCAAAAACATCCTTTGCAGCATCTGCAAAAAGCGTGATGAAAAAGCCCATAATAACGGCTGATGCCATAACGTCGCTAAAGGACGCCCTCCAGACTATGCAGTCCAAAAACATCCGCAGATTGCCTATTGTTGAAAAGGGCAAGATGGTTGGCATAATCACGGACAAGGACATCTTCCGGGCAATTCTGAAAAGCCAGACGCTCGTCTCGAGCGTAGTAAGTGACAGCGTGCTTATCGAGTATAGGCCGATCTACGAGCGGCTTTCCGAATTCATGCTGAGCGAGATATATCAACCACAAGGCGGCAGATGAATTGTATTCAAGGGTTCTCGTTGCTATGGACGGCTCAGACTGTGCGAAAAGGGCATTAGAGTCAGCCATGGACATAGTCAAAGCTTCCAACGGCTCCCTTACAATCATGCATGTTCTTCAGGTTCCAAGTACGCCTGGATTTGGAAAAAAGCTAACTACAGAGATTCTTCTAGTCTATAGAAGAGATGCGAGGGCTTTTCTCGAGGAACAGCAACGCGAAGCCGAATCGCACGGAATAAAGGCCGAGACCCTATTAGTAAAGGGCAGTCCTGCAAAAGCGATAATGAGCGCAGCAAAGGCAATGAATGCAGACTTAGTAGTCATAGGAAGCAGAGGTCTTGGAGGGGTCAAGGAACTCCTGCTTGGAAGCGTTTCAAATGCAATAGTGCATGGCTCCAAGATTCCCGTCCTGATCACCAAATGACAGGGATTGAATTGAGAAAGTCTGGCGACTTGCGCCTGAAGCGGAGCATAAGCCTTTTTCAGGCAATCATGTACGGCTCCGGCTTGATCCTTGGGGCCGGAATATACGTTCTGATAGGAGATGTCGCGGGCATCGCGGGCAACGCAATGTGGATTTCATTTGCCTTGGCCGCGGCAATTGCCACTTTTACAGGGCTCAGCTATGCTGAGCTGACTTCGGTCTTTCCAAAAAGTGCAGCGGAATATCTGTTTGTCAAGAATGCTTTTGGAAACAAATCATTAGCGTTTGTCTCTGGATGGCTCATTGTATTCGTCGCAGTGGTGTCCGCAGCGGCTGTGGCCATCGGCTTTTCCAGTTATCTTGCTGTTTTCTTTCCAGACCTTGGACAGTCGATTTCCGCAATTTTGCTTGTCGCAGTACTTTCCGGCGTGAATTTTATTGGCATTCGTGAGTCGATGTGGATGAATACAGCATTCACGCTCATAGAAATTGCAGGTCTTGCGATCATCATATGTACAGGCTTGCTCTTTTCCTCTGCTACTGAAACGAACTTTTACGAGATGCCACCATCGGTGAACTCCTCTGCACTAGCGCTAAGTGCCATAGCTGGAGCGGCGGGCCTTGCGTTCTTTGCTTACTTTGGCTTTGAAAACCTGGCAAATATATCAGAGGAAACCAAGAACGCTCGCAGAACAATTCCGCTTGCACTTATTGCATCTATAGCAATCACGACAGGGATTTACATACTGGTCGCAGTGGCAACTGCTGTGCTTGTCGGATGGGAGGCTCTTTCGTCGACAAATGCGCCTCTTGCGCTCGCAGCTGAAAAGGCATTTGGCAGGTCGGGCATTATCATTCTATCGTCAATCGCACTTTTTGCCACGAGCAACACAGTGCTAATGATGCTTGTCTCCGGATCCAGGATACTGTTTGGAATGGCAAATGACAAGGCAATCCCGTCGGCTCTGGCGTCAGTTCATCCGAGGACCAAGACGCCGCTAGGCGCCATAATCGTGATCATGGCGCTTGTTATAGGCGTTGTAATAGCATCTTCAGGCAGGTTAGACGTCATTGCGAAGGTTGCGGTCTTTGGAATATTCATGGTTTATGTCATTGTTAATTTCGCATTAATATGGCTCCGGTACAAAAGACCCCGTATTGAAAGGCCCTTTCGCTCCCCTTTGAGCATAGGGAGGTTTCCCATTCTTGCAGGTCTTGGGCTATTAACCTCAGTCGCCATACTAACTCAGTTTGACATAGTAACTGTAGTAGCAGGGGCGGCAGCCGCCGCGTCAGGGTTGTTGGCGTACCTAGTACTTAGAGGGAAGTAGCGTTTCTTTTTGTTGTTGTTGCTGTTGTTGCTGCTACAGCATCGCCACCATAACTCGAAAAACTTCAAAGTAATTTCTTGCAAGACATGAAGGGTAGCAGTAGCTATTTTTTGTCACACAAGTGGTGATATAGGATATCACAACCACAACCGCCGTCCGGCCGACTCGCGCGTAGTATTTTTTGCACGTCAAAAATGGCGACTCTATTTCATCATGCACTGCCATGCACTGGAGTCCCGTACTTTATTCCTTTGATTTATCCGTAACATATTGTATGTGCAGCGAAAAAGTCATCAACGTTGATCCGGCACTCTTGAAGCGACTTGCAAGAATGTACGAGGCCGGGCTGTCGATAAAAGAGATTTCAGAACAGCTTGATATTAGCGCAATATCTGCAAGGAGAATTCTGGAATTACTGGGGTACGCCGTCGCCGACTAGGGGATTCTAAAATGCAAGATATTACCATAAGGAAGGCGGCGCCTCGGATTTTTATGCGGCCGTTGCTGTATGTGAGTCCTTCTGATTCAATGCTTCAAGTCGCTACCTTTCTTGCAACAGGGCCCCAGATCTACGTGGATGGCTTGGTTGTCCTAGACGAAAAAAAGAAACTTGCAGGCAGAATAGGCGGGTATGCCCTTGCAAACCACATCTTACAAACACGGGAAAAGTGGACGGATAGCAAGGCTTCCGCAATTTTGGAGCCTCTTGAGCACCCGCTGCAGGATAACGATCTTCTCTCAAAGGCGCTATGGATATTCAAAGATACTAGGTTTGCATTCATGCCGGTGGCATCATCAAATAACGAAGTAACTGCCTCGCTATCTCTCCGTGACTTGATAATTTATGCCACGAGACTAAAGGCCTTGATACAAGACCTGACATCTCCTCTGCTGACTATTGATAATGATGCGAGCGTGCTGGATGCACTTGAATTCATGTTGGAAAAGGGCTTGCGGAATCTTGTCTTCTTAAGGGAGGATGTCCCTTATGTCATCAATGATAGAAAGGTCCTCGAGTACATACTCCGACCTCTGACGAGAAAGATTGTTTCGCGCTCAGGCTTCGAAGTGCTTGCCAATTCAAAGCTAACAGACCTTGATGCGACCAAGGGAATATGCGTGGATCCAAAGGGCTCTGCAGGTTCTGTTGCACATCTCTTTACCGACATTGGAACGTCGTGCCTTTTTGCAGGCAACAGGATACTGACTCCCTGGGACCTAGTAATGAAAGGTTCTGGGTTTATCAGTTAGGCGTTATTACGGCCCTTCCTGTTATCTGGCCATTTCTCAACAAGTCTATTGCATCGTTGACCTCTTCTAGCTGGAATGTTTGGAGCATGTGCTTTAACTTGCCTTGCTTTGCCAGCTCTATGACTTCCCGAAGTTCGTTGTAATTACCCCATAGCGAGCCGGTCACCTCATACTCGTTTAGCACAGTAGGCATCAACGGCAACTGCACTTTTGAGCCAAAAAGTCCCACTATGGCAAGAGCACCGCCCTTTGCAAGAAGGTTAACTGACATTGAAGTAGTATTTTCTGCGCCTACACAGTCGATAATAATGTCGACACCCCTGCCTTGCGTTATTTCCATCACCTCTTTCCTAGTGCTCTCGGATAGCCGAATTGCATGCTCGGCACCAAGGTCTTTAGCAAACCTTAGCTTCTTGTCACTTCTGTCGATTGCTATCGTCGTTGAATTTGGAGCAAGTAGCTTGGCATACTGAATACCATAGGATCCCAAGCCGCCAATACCCACTACTGCGATGGTTGTTCCAGGTACAAGCAAATGGCGAAACTTCCTGATGGCGCGATACGGTGTCAAACCTGCATCTGTCAACGGCGCGATCTCTTCTGCCTTCAACTTTGTATCTTCCACTTTTATCAAGAACCTGTAGGAAGGAACCGCAATGTATTGCGAGAACCCGCCGTCGTATTGCGATAACCCTGGCCATTTGGCAGCAGGACACATCTGCTCGTCGCCCCTTTTGCATGCAAGGCAGGAACCACAGCCCCACCCGCCAAACACAGCCACTAGATCCCCTCTTTCACAAATGCCCTTGGGCACGGAATCGCCTATCTCTTCTACTGTGCCCGCAACTTCGTGCCCCGGTGTCTTTGGCAAAGCCAACGGTATTGCATCTCTCCACTCACCGTTTATCAGATGGAGGTCGCTGTGGCACAGTCCGGCGCCACCCACCTTTACGACTACACCTTCGCCTCGTGGCCTTGGCATCTGAACAGATTCTACGACCAGAGGTTTTTGATATTCATGGATCCTTGCAGAAAGAATGTGTTCAGCCATAGGAAAATGCGAAACAGCATCATATTTCAAGAAATAGGTTGCAGTGCAATGC
>NZ_CAMLDP010000062.1 GCF_946478925.1 uncultured Nitrososphaera sp.
TACTTGCCGGCCTGCTGCCTCTTTTCCTTGAACTTTACATCAATGGGCCCTTCCACCTTTGAATGTCCGGTGCCGGTGCCTGAAAGCGAGACGGTGGTGTCGCCACTTCCTCCTGCTGCCGGCGCCTGCGGCGCGGCCATTGCGGGAGTTGCCGCCGGCTTTGGTGCGGCCGACGCTTGCGCCGTTGGTGGAGGCGCAATCGCGCTCCTCGCCTTGGGGTTCTTGGCAAGCGGCGTGAGCTCTTCGAGCTTCTTTATCGCCTGCTCCAGCGTCAGCTTTTCCACTTTCTGGTACTGGGCAATCATCTTGTCGCCAATCTTGGTGTTGCGGATTATAGTGTCGATAATCATCTTGGCGTTCTTGTCCGCCGTTGCGCGGTAGTTCTTTATCCAGTAGGGATCGCCAAAGTATTCAATCTGCCTTATCTGGTAAATGAGGTCGACGACCTCGCCCGTAACAATTTCAACCGTGATATTGAGGTCCGCCGAAAGGTCTTCCCCGGTCATCGGGTCGACACCCTTCTCTGTCCACTTGTAAGTGACGTATATCCTGTCTGCGTGGGTCTGCATGGTAAAACCGGCTGGGCGCAAGTCATTCTGAATGCTTGCGATGTCGGCCTTGTCGGTAATCTCAACTGGAATCCTGTAAATACCTAGCTTGCTGCCGTGGAGCGGGTAGACGCCCCTCTTGGCAGTCTCTGACAGCATAGTCCATACTCGGTCCTTGAGCAGGGCGGACATTGATGTCTTAACTAGGATTTTGAATAGCCTAAAAGCATTTCGCTTTTCTTTTTTTCTATCTAGTCAGAGTCGTCCGGGCAGGTCATCTCGCGGATGGCCTTGTAGCGCTTCTCCATCTCCTCGGCTTTTGTCACAACCTGCTCTAGCGAATACTGCGACTTTGGAAAGTACCAGCGTATCCCGACCCTGTGGCCTATTCCATCCATGTCGTATATCATGCCCCTTTCGACTTCAACGCCGTGCTTTTCGTCGATGATGCGCTCGCGCACTTCAAGGCCTCTCTTTGTCTTGTCCTCCATCACGAAATGCGGCGGCCTGTCGTAGATAAAGTAGAACTGGCCGCGCTTTACCATATCAGAAGGGTCTATCTGTACGTGTCCCACAAAAGAAAGGGAGGAAATAAGGGCTTATTTCTCTATCGGGTTTCCTATCATGTTGCCCCATTCAGTCCACGAGCCGTCGTAGTTGCGGACGGACGGGTAGCCAAGCAGGTATTTCAGCACGAACCAGCTGTGCGACGAGCGCTCGCCAATCCTGCAGTAGCACACCACTTCCTTGTCCGGCGTCACGCCCTTGCCCTCGTACAGCGCCTTTAGTTCCTCCACGCTCTTGAAGGTGCCATCGGTGTCCTTGACTGCCTGAGCCCACGGGATGTTCTTTGCGCCGGGGATGTGGCCTCCGCGCTGGGCGTGCTCCATCGGGTACTCTGGCGGGGCGGTTATCTCACCCGTGAATTCCTTTGGAGACCTGACGTCGACAAGGACTATCTCCTGGGCCCTTTCCAGCGCGCGCCTGACGTCGGGCATGAATGCACGGACGCCCTCGTCGGCGGGGTTTGCCATGTACTTGCTTGACGCTGGCGCCGGCTCGTCCTTTGTGTATTCGCGCTTTTCTAGCTCCCATTTCTTTCTGCCGCCGTTCATTATCTTGATGTTCTTGTGGCCATAGTACTGGAAAACCCAGAACGCAAATGCCGCAAACCAGTTGTTGAAGTCGCCGTATAGCACAAGTTCGGTGTTGGCAGTCGCGCCAACCCTGCTCATCAATGCCTCGAACTGCTGCTTGCTGATGATGTCGCGCCTGACAGGATCATTGATGTCGCGCTTCCACCAGACGAGGTGGGCGCCTGGCAGATGCCCCTGCCTGTAGGCGTTTTCCGGGTCATAGTCGACTTCGAGTATCTTGATGTTCTGGTTCTTTAGGTTGCTTGCAACCCAGTCGGTCTCGGTGAGGACTTCGGGATGAGAATAGCTTGCCATATTTGAGATGCCTTTCAGTTCTACTTAAAATCTTTGGAAGATACGTAGCTACGCAAAACGCATTTTAAGACGCCAAGATAGCAATAACAGCAGAGAGATGGCCAAGGTCCGCGCCGTGGCTATGATAACAAAGAGGAACAACGCCGAAGCCAAGGCGGCTGCTGAAAACATAGCAAGGATGCTCGATTCAAAGGGCGTGTCAGCGTATGCGATTTCGCCCCTGAAGATTAAAGGCATCGACACTATCGAGCCGGCAGAGGTGAAGGACAGAGCCGACCTCGTGTTTGCCCTGGGCGGGGACGGCACCACGCTAAAGGCGTTCCGTAGCATACCCGGCGATGTGCCGCTTCTTTCCATAAACGTCGGCGGCCACAGGGGCATACTGTCCGAAGTCGACACGGACAGCATGGAAAGCGCCATCAGAGACATACTTGACGGCAAAGGTTTCTACGATTCAAGGATAAGAATACAGGCGTTTTCAGGCAGGACGGCGTTTCCTCCGGCGCTCAACGAGATACTGATAACGAGGGCGGACCTTTCCCGCACGCCGACCATTTCCATAAAGCTGATGGGAGACGAAAAGAGCCACAGGATGGACGGCATCGTCATTTCGACTCCCACCGGCTCGACCGGCCACAACCTTTCAATCGGCGGGCCGGTCCTGCACGAGGGCATGAGCTGCCTCATCCTCAGCCCAATAGCTCCGGTAAACAAGATGCCGCAGCTCGTGATACCGATAGAGGAAATAGTGGTGAAGAGCAGCCACAAGTCGCACCTTGTGATAGACGGGCAGGAAAACCATATCATAAAGGCAGGGCAGGAGGTGAGGATCGCGCGGTATCCCCACGACGTGCGTTTTCTGCGCCTCAACAAGAAGGGCATGAGGCAGCTTGCAAAACTCGGGTTCTAGAGAAGAGCTTGCGCTTGATGCAAGCGCGTTCTATGCTGGAATCGCGTTTCTGTCCGGCGCAAAATGTGTAACAACAAGCGCCGTCTTTGACGAAATAAAGCACGTCAAGGCTGCGGCCCTTGACGCTCTGGTGCACGCAGGAAACCTGCAGGTGCTCGACCCGGACAAAAAAAGCATCGATGCAGTCGCGGCAGCCGCAAAAAAGACAGGCGATATTACAAAACTTTCAGCCGCCGATGTTTCGATACTGGCACTTGCCCTGGAGCGCAAGGCTACTTTAGCGTCAGACGACTATGCGGTTGCAAACGTCGCCGCGACGCTTGGAGTCAAGGTAGTAGCGTCGTCCGGCAAGGGCATCAAAGAGACGCGCAGATACATAACGTACTGCAGCGCGTGCAGCAAGGCGTTTTCTCCCACAGAACAAGAGTGCCCGCTGTGCGGCAACAAGTTGAAGAGAAGATACAAAAAGATTACCGGATAGGGTTTCTGCGCATAGCCCAGTCGATTATCGAGCCGTCGTACAGCCTGACCTTTTCATAGCCGGCGAGGCGAAACTGCATGTACTTGTGCGACGCCCGCATGCCCGAGTGGCAATAACATACCACCTCTTTGTCCGGCGTTATCCCCTTACTTTCAAACTCTTTTTTCAGGTCTTCCGGCGAGAGAAACGCAGCGCCGTTTTCGCCTACTCCCTGCTCCCAGTCATGCAGGACGGAATCCGGCACCCTTGCCTGCATGTGCTCCTGCGGAGTCCTTGCGTCCACCACCACGAACGACGGGTCGCCGGCTTTTGCCTTGATGGCCTCGGCGTCTATCCTTATCTCCGCCCTCGGCTTTGATGTAAACTGCGCCGGCCTAGGTTGCGCCTCGTCTCTCGTGACAGGCAGGCCGATGTGCTTCCACACCGAAAAGCCGGTGTCCAAGAGCGCGACGTCGGGGTGGCCGTGGTACATTATGCTCCAGGCGACCCTTGCCGCTGTCGGGTCATCCTGCTCGCCGTACACCACCACCTTTTTTGAATCGTCGACGCCGTAACTTCCAAACACTTTTTCTGCCTGCGCGCCTTCTATCACGAGGTTAGCGCCGTTTGGCGCGACTGTTGTCACCATCTCTATGCCGAGTGAAAGGGCATTTTTGATGTGGCCAAAGCGGTAAGGCGTCTGGCCCCGCGTGTCAAGTATTACTACGTCAGGGTTGTCGAGGTTGGCTGCAAGCCACTTGCTTTCGACGGTCAGCGTCACGGGGCAGGGTTTTGCATCTTGATTTTATAATTCATTGGCTTTCTTCTTCAAAGAGCGTCCTCTGCACCACGCTGTCCGCCTTGGCCGCAGAGTCGAGGATCTTTCTCAGGCGCTGGGCGCGGGCAAGGCCAAAACCGGGAATTGTCGCAAGTTCCGCCGCCGACGCGTTGAGCGCGCGCTGTGGCGTCTTGAACTTTTCAAGCATCCTTGCGGCAAGCTTGTCTCCCACTCCGGGGACAGATGACAGCACGTATAGCTGTTGCAGATAAACCGGGTTTTCCTTGCGGATCTTTTTCAAGAGCGGGCCAGATGCTATTCCGTTCTGCAAGCCCTTTGCGGCAAGCGTGCCGAGCAGGACGGCTGTATGCTCGGCATCCGGCGCGTGCAACACAGGTATGCGGAACTCTATCGCCACGGTCGCAAGTGCGTCAAATGCAAGCGGCAGACGCTCTTCCATTTTTTTCCTTTTTTCCTCTTCCTTGACATCTTCAGGGATTTCCGCAAGTCGTGTCAGATCGCCCTGGATTATGACAACCGGCTTTGGATAGTGCTTTACCAGCTGCGCGCACTGGACGTACAGCCGGCCGTCGTAAATCGAATGAACCAAGTCGTGCACGGTCTTGCGCTCTACTGCAGTGTCCGGAGAAACGATGTAATCGCCGACTGTTAGCTGCGCAAAATCGACAACTATGCCGGACTTGCGCAGGATGTCAGGGATGCCGCTAGGGCGCTCCCTTTCGTCGACTACGATGCGTGCCGGCACGAAAATAGGAAATGCCAGTCGGGGCTATATTTTTTCTTTCTTTTGCTCACTCATTCAGCCTTTGGCTTTGGACCGGGGCCTGCGGCTCCGGGGCCACCGCCGCGGATCATCTCGTTTATCTTGGTCTCGACTTCCTTGAGGTTGTCCTTGACGCGCCCTTCCTGCTTTTCAAGCACCTTGACGCGGGTGGCTGACAGCTCTTTCTTTTCTTCAAGCTCCTTTACCACTTCGTCTTTTTTTGCCTTGACCATCACAGAGCCGGCGGCCTTGTAGACGGCGTCTTCCGGGCCAGCCTTATTCAGCTCTTCAAGGGCGCGCTCTGTCTCCACCGCCTCGACTTCAAGCTGCTGCTTTTGCATCATTATAGCTTGCAGATTCTGCTGCAGCTGTTGTAAGCGTGATACTTGCTCTCTAAGCCACGGTGGAAGTTCCTGTTCACTCATGTTGCTATTCGAAAAACGTTAAGCACACCAACATAAAATCATAGCGTTAGGCACCGGTGCGCCGCATCAACCAAGCGCAGATACGAGTTGACGTTTGCGCGCAGAGACGCAAGGTCGTCCGTTTCGACGGAAAAGGTGAGAGAAGAGCCGGAAACTTTTATTTCCAGCCTTTCGTTTTTTCCTTGCAGCTTTTTCAGGTCTGGAGCCAGCGCGGAATAAATCGGCCGTGCCTTTGGCCCCTTGACCTTTATCCTTATTTCAGCTCTGCAGGCTTTCGAGGTCAATGTCGTACGCGCCCGACGCTATCTTGAAGCTGCACTTGGGGCATTCCCAGATGCCGGAGGCGATTCTGCCGAACCTCAGCGACCCGCAGGACGGGCAGCGGCGCTTCTTGTGGAGCGTGCGATAGACCTTGCCGTAGCGCTTGCGGACCGTGGCGCCGAACTTGACGCCCTGGCCCTTCAGTGCTGTAGAGCTCTTTTTACGTGCCATACTTCGTTATCTCCTTCATCTTGGCGCGGACTTCCTCTCCTTTAATTCTTGCTGTCTCGGCAGCCTTCTTTATCTGCTCTATCGTGAACGAGCCCGTGTAGCCCTTTTGCAGCGCGCAATAGCCTTCGTCCGATGTCGTTATTGTAATCCTTGCGTCCATGGCGCCCTCTTCTTCTGCCGTCGGGTCGACCAGCACCGCGTCGCCTATCCTGACTTGCGTGATGGATATCGGGATTGTAGTGACAGGCATTGGCATAGTCTTGCCAGTGTCCACCACCTTGCCGTCCTGCATTTCAAGGATGGGTATCTTGGCAGTCAGGATTGCCGCGACGGTCGCGTACGATGTTGCATCAAAGAGGTTGCCGTCGGCGTTTAGCACGCTGCAGTCCACGAATATCGTGTACACGACCTTGCCCTCGACAAGCACCAGCTTTTCAAGGTCGACGGTCTCTGACTCGCGAACTCCCCTGTCGACGACGCGTGCAAGCTCTATCACTTCTTCGTCTGGGGGGCCCGGCTCGACATGCGGCGACGCGGTCGGCAGGACCTCGGCTGACACGATGAGGGCACCCTTGTTCTCAAGGCCCTCAAACGGCTCGCCGGTGTCCACCTTGACGCCTGCAATAACCTCCGAGTTGCCCAGCCTTACGCGGGCAGACCCGTTGGCCTTCTTTATCACGTCTATCTCTATTTCAAGCGGCCTCTGCTCGTCAAACGCGCGGCCGTCAATCCTCTTGCCCTTTGCCATCGAGTCAAGCATCTGCTGCTTGCGCAGGTGCTCCACTATTATCGAGGAACGTTTTGATGTGCTCATTGTTCTTCCTTGACCTCCGTTTCATTGCCAAAGTATTTCTGCATCAGCGCCTGGCGCTGGATCTCGTAGACCATGTTGCAGCCAGTTATTGCCTTGTCGAGGCATTCGCTGAACTGCTCCTTTGTCAGTTTGCCGTCCAGCTGCATCAAAGTCACCTGACCGAGCCTTGGCATGTACGCGACTGGCATGTCTGCGCCTCCTTCCTTGTCCTCGGTGTCGTTGATGTCAAGGACGATTTTTTCGTCGACCTTGCCTGCGGCGCACGCAGCGACTATGTCGCGCATGTTGATGCCGGCGTCTGCCAATGCAACAGAAGCAGCAGTGATGCCAGCACACCTGGAACCGCCGTCTGACTGCAGCACCTCGACAAACACGTCAATTGCTGCGCGGGGGTAGTCCTCAAGCATTAATGCCGGCTCTAGCGCCTCACGCATCACCTTTGAAATCTCGACTTCCCTTCTGGAAGGCGCAGGGTTTTTGCGCGTATCGGTAGAGAACGGCGACATGTGGTATCTGCAGCGCAGAACGCACCTGTCTGGCTGCGCGAGGTGTTTTGGGTGCACCTCCCTCGGCCCGTACACCGCCGCCACTATCTTGTTCTTGCCAAATTCAATGTAAGCCGAGCCGTCGGCGTTTTTCACGGTGCCGACGACTATTTTGACGTCACGCAGCTCGTCCATCGTGCGCCCGTCTGTCCTCTTGCCGTTTTCATCTATCAAATTTCTTGTCTGTGTCATTTTTGATCTTAAACCTCCGTTCCTTCTCCTTCTGCTGCTGCGGTAGATTCATTTGCAGAAGAATCCGCAGAAACTGTTGCTGTTTCCTGCGGTGCTTGCGCCCCACTACTGCCGTTGCTTGCCGACGACGGCGCTTCTGTTGGCGCGTCCGGCACGTTGAGGAGGACCTTGATCCTCTGTGTCAGGTTGGCAGTGTGGGCCTCGTCTTCCACCATCCTGATCGCCTTTACAGCCTGTTCCACTCCTTCCGGGCTTCTTCCCGTCACGACTACGATGCCGTTCTGGCCGATGAGCACGCGCGTCTGCGTCGCTTGCTCTATCGTCTGTATCATAGAGCCGCGCTTGCCTATCAGGCGAGGAACCCGGGTCGCCGAGATCTTTAGCAGTTCGCCCTTTGGTATCTTGCCAAGGTCGCGGTCCTGAAGGGTCAGCATCGGGTCGCGCGTCCTGTCAAAGGCTGCCACCCTTGCAGTGATCATGTCGCCTACCGCAAGGTGCTTTGTCATGTCGTCCCTTGCCGGCGAAAAGTCCCTGCCAAAGACGTCGGACGCGGGAAGGTTAGCCGAGAAGCACGAGTTGATGTCGACTTCCCACGAAAGCGAGGTGTGGTCGACTATCTTGCCTATCACAAGGTCGTTTACACGGGGAATGTAGACTCCGGACAGCGGTATCACCTTGACGCCGTCCCTGCCCGCCTCTGCAATGCCAATGCGGGTTGCAATCAGCGCGTTTCCCGACCTGACTACGTTCATTATCGGCCTGTAATTCCCCTCGACTATCTTGTCGCCGGGGATAACGTATCTTCTGCGCACATCATTCATATACGCTAACTCACCACGGGGCAAAGCCCGTCGCAAAACGACTGTTCCATTCCATTATTTCTTCTCCTTGTGGGCAATTATAATAGCTGACTTATATTTTAAGTGGGCGCCGTCGCTACGCCTCTTTCACTTCGGCCGTGCCCTTGGTCACAGAGCCGAGCCGGTCAATGAACGCTCCCCTCATTCCGGCGTTCATCTCAATCACCACTCTCAGCGAGCCGTCTGCCTGCCACTCTTCCCCCTTTAACTCGCCTGCCGGCTTTATCACGCTGTACGACTGGCCGGCGTACTGCGGAGGCACCCGGACTATCAGCTTCAGAGTCTCTGACTTTAAGGGCAGTATGGCGCGCAAGGCATCGACTACATCTTTGGCCTGGTCCTCCGCCTTTTTGTGCGGGTCGATGCTCACCCTTGCCTGCTCCATTGCGGCCTCTATTCTGGTTATCGGGTGCGGCAGGTGCGACTTGGGGTCCACAAAGCTGTGGTGGATATAAGCGACAATCTGCTTGCGCTTTTCCTCGACCATCTTGCGGCGCTGGTCGGTTGTGAGGTTCAGTTCTCCGCGGGCAAGTATCTGCTTGGCCACCTCCGCCTGATCGGTAGTCTTGAAGTGCTTCATGAGTTTCTCGCTGGAGGCGCGAGAACCCTTGTTTGCGTCAGAGTAGACCTCGTCGGAAACAAGCACGCTAGAGATGTCCGCCCTCTTGCCCAGCTTGTACTCAAGGGCAGGGTCCGGCTTGACCAGCAGCTCAAACTTGTCGCCTTCCAATGCCAGGCGAACCACCGTGAACTTTGTTTCCGTCATGGAAGTTTGTTGACTCTGCGTATATTTATGCGTGTCAGGCGGCCGGGTACGCCCGATAATTTTTGCAAGTTTCGGTAGATTTTTAAGGATGTTTTGGGAACTTTCGGAAGTATTGGTTTCTCCTTCGGTCGAAGTTGTTGAAAAATCAGATAACAAGATCGTTGCCAGGTTTAACAATATTCCAAGGCAGTACGTGAACGCGCTCAGGCGCCTTGCCATAAGCGAGGTCCCGACGCTTGCAATAGATGATGTCGTCATCCTCGAAAACTCGTCGGTCATGCACGACGAGGCGGTGGCCCACAGGCTCGGCCTCATCCCGCTCAGGACCGATCCTGGCAGGTTCGTGATGCCCCACGAGTGCGACTGCGGCAGCACGCTTGGTTGTGCCAAGTGCAGGGTTTTGCTAGTGCTCGACGCAGAGGCGACTGACAAGACCAAGGTCGTCACCTCCGGCGAGATGGTGTCAGAAGACGAGATGGTCAAGCCCGTGAGCAGAGACATTCCGATTGTGGTTCTTGCACCGAGCCAGAAACTGAAATTCGAGGCATACGCCCGGCTTGGCATCGGCAAGCAGCACGCCAAGTGGCAGCCGACTTCGGCGGCCGTGGTCAAGGACGGCAAGGACGAAAGCGAGATAGTGCTTGTAATCGAAACGAACGGCGCGCTCACAGCGGAAGAAATACTGAAGGAATCTACAGAGCGCCTGCAGTCCAAGATCAAGAACTTCAAGCAGGTCATAGGCTCGCTCAAGACGCCATAGTGAGCCTAGGTACGTTTATTTGGGGATTCTAGATTTAGGAGCGTAGAAAGAGGACGTATTATGTTCGCTAACACTCTAGTCGACAATACCGTTTGGACCCTCCGCAAGGCGGCCAAGAAGAACAAGGCTCCTATCTGGAAGGACCTCGAAAGCCGCGTTTCTGGCCCGAGGTCCAACAAGAGCGAGGTCAACCTGGGCAAGCTTGCGCAGGTCACAAAGGCAAGCGAGGTCATCGTGGTCCCGGGCAAGGTGCTCGGCACCGGCAACCTTGGCCACAAACTGACAGTCTGCGCGTTTTCAATATCAGAGTCGGCCGCAAAAAAGATCGGCGACATGGAAGGCAAGGTGGTAAGCCTTGACGACCTGATAAAGAAGTATCCGGATGGAAAGGGCGTGAGGATAATTGGCTGATAATACCAAGAAACCGCAAACCATAGTCGTCGACGCGACGAACTGCATCGCAGGCAGGATGTGCTCGCACGTCTCAAAACTGCTCCTGCAGGGAAACAAGGTCGCAATCGTTAACGCGGAAAAGGCGATGCTCTCGGGCAACCGCTACAAAGTCATTGAACAATACAAGGAACACCTTGAGATTAATTCAGTCACCAACCCGATTCACGGTCCGTTCCACCCGAGGAGGCCGGATACAATGCTCACAAAGATGGTGAGGGGCATGGTACCAAAGCAAAAGACTACGGGCATTGAAGCTCACCAGCGTCTCAGGGTATATATCGGGGTCCCAGAAGAAATGAAGGCTGCCAAGATGCAGTCGTTTGAGGATTCCAAGATTACCAAGCCTGAAGCCTACTACATCTCTGTTGGCGACGTCGCCAAGCAGATAGGATGGAAGGGAGTGCCATCGTAATGACAAGCAAGCTAGATCTTTATCCGGGCCAGAGAAAGGCCAGCAAGGCCGTGGCGACAATCGCCAAGGGCTCTGGCAGAGTCAGGATAAACAACATACCGGCGGAACTCGTGCAGCCAGAGGTTGCAAAGGAGCTCTTGCTCACCCCGCTCACGCTAGTTGGCGAGCAGCGCAACAAGGTTGACATCAACGTGCAGGTTGCAGGCGGCGGCTTTATGGGCCAGGCGTTTGCGAGCGCAGTCGCCATTTCCCGAGCGCTTACCGGCGACGTCAAGGGCGACAAGGACCCGAAAGAGCACCCGTTCCCAAAGAGCATCAGAGAAGAGATCCGCAAGAAACTGACAGAGTACGACAGGCATTTCCTCGCAGGCGACCACAGGCAGTCTGAATCAAAGAAATTCGGCGGCCCCGGCGCAAGGCGCAGAAAGCAGAAATCGTACCGTTAGATCTTTTTTCTCTTTCTTTCCTTTTCCTTTTATCACTTTACTACTTGTTTTCCATCAGCGTATAGACTCTGTAGACCTTGTCCGTCACGCGGTCCCGGTACTTCCATTCCTCGGTCCCAAGCTTCATCTCCTTGAACTTGTTTTTCTCCGACGGGTGGAGCAGGTCGTAGACGTCCTGCCCTATGGATATTCTGTTTGAGCCGGTCAGCGACGTTATCTTGGCCGCCACGTTCATGCAGTAGCCGAGGATGTCAATGGGCGAGCTCTTGTCGTGGCCGTACTGCACGATGACGTTTTCGCCCACGTCCATGCCTATTTTCACGCCAAGCTCAGGATAGTCGTACTGGTTCAGGATCGGGTTAATGCCGTTTTTCACGACGGTTATCATCGACCGGGCGCACTGGACCGCCCTGTCGCAGGCGCTGAGCCGGTTGTAGCTTGCAGGGAAAAACGCGATTACCGCGTCGCCCACGTATTTCAGGACATACCCCTGGTGGCTTTCAACCACGGA
>NZ_CAMLDP010000063.1 GCF_946478925.1 uncultured Nitrososphaera sp.
GTCTACCCGCAGTTCATACTGCACACGGCTGATATTGCAAACGCCGAGTGCAACATCACCCGGCTTGGAAGAAACGTCCACGACTCGATGCCGGCGTACTGCGTCTCGCAGGCATTAAGCCTCCTTGATGGGGCTACTGCGCCGGCACAATGCAAGGTGGCAGTCCTCGGCCTTGCGTTCCGCGGAGGCGTGTCTGATACGAGGCTTTCGCCGACCTACAGCGTCATTGATGAATTGAAAAAGGCCGGTGTCGCGGAAATCCGCGTCCACGACCCGATGGTGAAAAGCGACCCTGCGCTAGCAGCAGACGTTGCACTGACGCAGGACCTGCGGGCTGCGCTAAAGGGCGCTGACCTCGTGGTGCTTGCCACCGATCACAAAGAATATCAGAAATTATCAAAGAGCGACACGGGCGACGCGGCGGTGTACGACGGCCGGGGAATGCTCGACGGGACGAAATTTGCCGGCAGGTTTGCGTCGATAGGCAGAAAGAAAAAGAGCGCCTAGCAGTCACATCGCCGGCACAGTGCTCTGCCTGCAATAGGGCTGAAAGGCGCAAGAGAAAACCTAGTTAGGTTTAATACCGCCCAAGAGGCGTTTTTCTTCCTGCTTGGCTAAAGGCAAGAATCTTGATCTTTTGCTTACTGTCGAATGGAAGGACAACGCCGTCGTCATGATCGACCAGACAAAGCTTCCAAACAAGCTGGTGCGCATAAAATGCACCGACTACCGCCAGGTTGCGGACGCGATAAAAAAGCTGGTGGTCAGGGGCGCGCCTGCGATAGGCGTAAGTGCCGCGTTGGGGCTTGCGCTTGCCGCGCAGAACAGCAAGGCCAAGACGCTTTCAGAGCTCATGACCGACCTTGACACTGCGTTCAAGGAGCTTCGGGCGACACGCCCGACCGCTGTCAACCTTTTCTGGGCGTTAGAGCGCGTGATGGGAAAAGCCAAGCGCGCCAAGACGCTTGAGGATGCAAGAAAAGCCGTGCTTTCCGAGGCGCAAAAGATGTGGGAAGAAGATGTAAAAGCCAACAGGGAAATGGGCGCAAACGGCGCAAGGCTGTTTCAAGACGGCGACGTGGTGCTGACGCACTGCAACGCCGGCTCGCTTGCGACGGTCGCGTACGGCACTGCGCTAGGCGTGATAAGGGCGGCAAGGGAATCGGGCAAGCGCCTGAGCGTCATTGCAACAGAGACGAGGCCGGTGATGCAGGGGGCAAGGCTCACCGCTTTTGAGCTGCGGCATGATGGGGTGGATGTCAGCCTGATACCAGACACGGCAGTTGGCCACATGATGGCAAGGGGCGCGATAAAGCGCGTAATCGTTGGCGCGGACAGGGTTCTGCGGACAGGCCATGTCTTTAACAAGATAGGGACTTATCAGGTAGCGATACTTGCAGGCAGGCACAAGGTGCCGTTCTATGTTGCAGCTCCTCTGTCCACGTTTGACTTTGAAAGCAATCCGACAGATGTCGTGATAGAGGAGCGCTCTGTCGACGAGGTGGTAAAGGTGGGCAAAAAGAGGGTAGCACCAAAGGGCGTCAGGATATTCAACCCCGCGTTTGACATGACGCCTCCGGAATTGATAACGGGCATCATCACAGAAAGGGGCGTGCTAAAGCCGCCCTTTGAAAAGAACCTGAAGGCCCTTCTGGGCTAGCGCGACAAGTATTTATCGTGTGGCACACAAGTGTACTCTCGCCAATGTCCGCATCTGCACAGCAGGTCACCGAGGACCAGGTTTACGGCGCGCTAAAGAAGTGTATGGATCCAGAGATCCCGGTAAACGTGGTAGATCTTGGGCTCATTTACGGGGTTAACATAGCCGACGGCAGAAACGTCGACATCAAGATGACCATGACCACGCGCGGCTGCCCGCTGCATGACACGCTGGTAAGCGACGTCAAGCGCTACGTGGGCAAGGTGCCGGGGATCGGCAACATCAACGTCGAGATAGTGTGGGACCCGCCATGGAGCCTTGACAAAATGAACCCGCAGGTGCGCGAGCAGCTCGGGTTTGGCAAGCCAAAATTGCGCTTTCAGATAGACTATGAAAAGGCAAAGCCTTTGAAGGTGGGCAGGTACGCCAAGCAGGAAGACGGCTCGATGATACTTGCAAACGACAAGGACCAGGGGTTCATGGTAAACGAGGCGATAATCGAGTTCTGGAATACGTGCGACGGCACGAAAACGATAAACCAGCTGACCGACCAGTTCTCTGCAAAACTGGGGATGCCCCGACAGCAGGTGGAGCAGGAAGTCGTGCAACTGGTGCAGCAGCTGCTTGAAGCAGAACTTTTGAAGGCGTAATGTCGGAAGAGCCGTCTCTAGTCCCGCCGCACACAAGGACAATAGTGGAACTTGGGTCCGGCGACTGCAGGCTGCTGGAGGCGCTTGCGGAAAAAGACCCGCAAACCGTGTACATCGGCATAGAGATCGATGGCGAGCAGTGCCGGCAAGCAAAATCGCGCATTTCTTTGCAGAACGTATTTGTCATGCAGGGCTCTTTTGAAGAGATTATTCCGCGCCTGCCCGACGATTCTGTCGACGGCTTTATCGCAGTCCTGCCCGACCCTGCGTTCATTGACGAAAAAAAGGAGGAAAAATGGAAGCCGCTCTACAGGGCAGCGTATGCAAAACTAAAGAAGCCTGGCGCGTTCCGGCTCGTGGCGGAAATCACTGACGAGCTCCTTCAGCCTGTCTCGAACGAGGCGTTTGACAGGTGGTCGATATGGCTAGTCTCGGCGTTTCGCTCGGTCGGCTTCAAGGTTGCCGGGATGACAGAGGGCTCGCCTGTAGAATACTCGTCAAGGTGCCTCGACCAGTTCCGGGGCGACCCCGAGCGCATTCGCATAGCGACGCTCGACTTTGTCAAGGAATAGCTAATAACCGCCGTCGCCATACCCTCCCATTATCTCCAAAAAGCCCCTCATCTTCCAATATGTGTCGAGAAACTCTGTACCCCTCGGGGTTATGCTGTACCTCGTGCCCTCGTCGTCGGCCATTTTCCTGGCAAGGCCAAAAGAACACAGGTCGTTGGCCATGATGTTGAGCCTGTCAAGCGGGACGCCGACTCCGTAGGATATTCTGGTTATCCTGTCGGTGCCAAGCCTGATGACCTCAAGTATAGTCGCGTAGATTTCAAGCTTGTTTCTCTTGTTCTTTCTTGCCATGTGCTGCTGTACCTCCGTTCACAGCGGGAACGCGGCAAGGCTGGCAACCTTTTCCGGATTCCTGCATGTGACGTTTTTGCCAGTTTCAAGCCGGCGCGTGTAGGTGGCTTGGCTCACTGTGCCCTCATCGTGGATCTCTATCTCGTCTGCGACTATCTTTACTGCCTCGGCGCCTTTTCCAACAATAACTTTTTTCCCATAGACATCCTGCACCCTGCACTTTTTGCCTAGCTCCACCGTGCCCCCTACAAGCGGCCCCCTGCATTCTGCATGGGATGCTATCCTTATCCCGGCTGCCTTTAGCCCCTCGCTCGTTTCCACTTTGCCTCCGACCCACGCCCCGCCTGTCAGAATCGCCTTGCCTGCTTTGAACCAGCCTCCTACTCCCATATCCACGCCGGTCAAGGTATCTCGCACCTGGAGGTCCCCGCCGACTCCGAGCTTGCCTGTCAGCGAGAGAGATCCAGAGATTTTGGTCTCGCCTCCGACCTCAAGCGTTCCGCCGGCGCAGCTCCCGCCAATATCCACTAGCCCTCCCACCTTGATCTTTTCGCAGGAAAGGTCGCCAGTGGTGGCGAGCCGCCCTCCCACGTTTATGCTCCTGCCCTTGGCAGAGCCGAGCTCCACCTTGCCTCCAACTGTTATACTGTCAAATTCAAGCTCTGACTTGCTCGATAAAGCGCCTCCGACTCTTATCTGGCCCTGTACTGCTCCGCCGCCGATCTCGGCCCTGCCTCCCGCGCTGAGGTCGGCAAGCCGGGCGCTCTGCACGATTACCTTGCCGCCGACCTTTGCGGACTCGGCGTCCAAGGTGCCTGACACTTCGAGCGTGCCTCCCACTCTGACAATCCTGCACTTCATCGAACCTGCTTTGATGATGCCTCCTCCGGCCACGTCTTCTGCAGCGATGCTTCCATCGACGTAGAGCGCGTTTTCGACATCGATAACTCCGTGGACCAGCAGGCTTCCTGCGACCCTTAGCGTTCCCTTTTCAACCTTTAGAGACTTGCACTCTAGGTCGCAGTTTACCGTGCAGTCGCCCCTGAAACGCGCGCTGCCTGCGACCGTGACTTTGCCCCCACTGCCCTCGGCCGCTTCTATCCTAGAGTCTTTCTCTGCACTCAGGTTTCCTTCTATATTTCCAAGGGCGACAGAGCTTCCGTGCTCAACACGAACGTCTTCTTGCATGGCTCTCATTCTCCCGGATGTGATAAAAAGCTGGCTCACTGTACGTGATCACATATTGTGAGTATTGAAAATTGGCTATTGTTGTTATTTTTTGTGCCTGTGCGCAGTGTGTTCTGCCATGCACTCTCTTGAGCAGAATTCCAGCTCGCAACCCTCGCTTGCGCACGGGACCGGCTCGTGGCCGAACTTTTTGTTGCAGTAAGTGCACCTTGACTCCAGCTCGGGATAGTTGCGGTTCATGTACGGCCCGCAGTTGCGCTTTTCCCGGAACCATAGCACTTCAAGGTTCATTTTTTCTGCGTGCGTCAGAACAGTATCATACGCCTCGTAGTAGCCAGGCGCATAGAACTGGCGTACAAACATCGAGCCTTCCGGGCCTCTGCCTGAAGGGTTCCTGAACGCGACCAGCCACTTTTCGGCAGGTACGTCGCCCTCGCCTGCAAGTTTCTTCTTCTTCATCACTTGATCTGGAGCGAGGCGCGCATAAAGCCAGAGAGCTCGGCCGCCTTGACCCTTTCCTGCTGCATGCTGTCGCGGTGGCGCACGGTGACCGTGTCGTCCTGCATAGTCTGCGGGTCGACCGTGATTGCAAAGGGCGCGCCGACCTCTTCAAGCCGCCTGTAGCGCCTGCCTATCGAGCCGGACTCGTCGTAAAAAGTGTCAAAGTCAAGTTTCAATCCCGAATGAATCCTGCGGGCCTTTTCCCCCAGACCGTCCTTGGTCATGAGCGGGAGAACGCCCACTAGCACCGGCGCAAGGTACGGCCTCAACTTCAGAACTGCCCTCGTCTCGTCCTTTACCTGCTCCTCGTAGTACGAGTGCTCCAGGATTGTGTAGAGGCTCCTATCGATTCCCATCGAGAGCTCAAATACATGGGGGAGGACCTTTTGCTGGTCTGCCGGGTCTACTACTTCGAGTTTCTGCTTGCTAGTGGTAGCATGTCCTTTAAGGTCATAGTCAGAGCGGTAGTTGCACGCGACAAGCTCCAGCCAGCCCGTGCTCGTCTGCACCTCAAAGTCAAACGCGACAGAGGCGTAGAACGCCTTTTCCTCGTCGGAGAGCCGGCGGAACCTGCTCTTTGTTATGTCGATACCTGTCTTTTCGTAGAATTGCGTGAGGAGCGAAAGGTAGTACGCGACCAGCTTGTTTGGCACGAGGCCCTTTGCTATGGCCTGCTCTGCGGTCACTGTAGTTATTTCAGAATCGCCGTCTTTGAACAGACGCAGCGTTGTGCCCTTTACTTCTTCAAAGCGCGGCATGTCATCCAGTTTTGTCGGGTTGCAAAACACCTCTATTTCTGCCTGGTAAAACTCGCGCAGCCTCAAAAGCGACTGCCTCGGCGCTATCTCGTTGCGAAAGCTCTTGCCAATCTGCGCTATCCCAAGCGGCAGCCTGCCGCGCATCGTCTTGAACACCCTGCTGAAATCGACAAATATCGTCTGGCACGTCTCAGGGCGCAGATACGCCTCTTCTGCCGCCGGTCCGATGCCGACTCGAAACATCATGTTGAACCTGCTGACGTTACCCAGCTCGCCCTTGCAGTTCTGGCATTTCAGCCCGTGCTTTTTTATCAGGGCATCAATGTCCTCGTTTGAAAGCCTCTCAGGCACGCGCTCGCCGGTCTTTTCCTCGATAAAGCGGTCCGCGCGGAAAATAGAGCCGCATTTCGTACATTTCATTATCGGGTCTGTAAAGTTGCCGAGGTGTCCCGACGCGACAAAGACGCTCTTGCTCATTATCTGGCAGCCGTCTATCTCCATCATGCCGTCGCGCCTGACAAGCTCGCGCCTCCAAAGCTCGATGAACTTGTTCTTTAGAGAGACGCCTGTGGGCCCATACTCCCAGAACCCCGCCGGGGCGTCGGAATAAATTTCGCAACTTGGAAAGTAGAAACCGCGCTCAAGGGCCAGCTTCATGACCTTGTCGTAATCTGACATTGCAAAAAGCAGGCGGCGCTCCACTGGCTTTAAATCTATTCCCATTCAGCCACGACGCATAACAATTTATCTCGGTCAGCCAGTCCCCAATGTGCTAGTTGAAGGTCTCTGACAGGACGCACGGCGTAGAATACGCCATCCGCGACATCACCGC
This sequence comes from uncultured Nitrososphaera sp., assembly GCF_946478925.1. Next base: position 6,453 of record NZ_CAMLDP010000063.1, read on the forward strand.
CTATGCAAACAAGTTCAGGGCGCAGGGTAAGGAAATCACCTACCTGAACATAGGCGACCCTGTAAAATTCGACTTTCCAACGCCGGAACATATCAAGCGCGCCCTGACAGACGCGGTGAACAGAAACGAGAATTATTACGCCGACTCGGAAGGATTGCCAGAGCTGAGAAATGCCATTGTCGAAAAAGAGTCTGAAAAGGGCCTTGATGTGACGGAGGACGACGTCCTTGTCACAAACGGCGTGTCAGAGGGCCTCGACATGACGCTTGCGTCAATAGTGGACCCAAACAGCGAGGTCCTCATGCCCGGCCCGTACTATCCGCCCTATTCGTCGTACGTCAAGTTCTATGGAGGCAAGCCGGTCGAGTTCCGCCTGCACGAGGACGGCAGGCCGGACCTTGAAGACCTGCGCAAGAAAATAACCCACCGCTCACGGGCGCTATGCATCATCAGCCCAAACAACCCCACTGGCGAGGTTTTCGATAGAAAGAGCCTGCAGCAGCTCATCGACATCGCTACGGAGCATGATCTGTACGTCATCTGCGACGAGATCTATGACAAGATAACCTTTGATTCTGCGTTTACCGGCATCGGCAAGGTGGCCAAGGACGCACCAGTCGTATTGCTGAACGGGTTTTCCAAGGCGTACCTGATGACAGGGTGGCGCTGCGGGTACATCTGCATGAACAGCAGCTCGCGCAAGCTGGACCAGTTCAGAGAAGACGTGCCCAAGCTTGCACGCGTGAGGATAGCGACAAACCTGCCTGTACAAATCGCAGCCACACAGGCGCTCCGGGGCCCACAGGACCACATACCCGTAATGGTGGAAAAGCTGCGCAAGAGGCGCGACCTAGTGGTCAAGCGCCTCAACGGCATGGGCATCCAGTGCAAACTGCCGCGGGGCGCGTTCTACGCGTTTCCCAAGATAGATCTTGGCAGCGGCAGGTGGAAGGACGACAAGCAGTTTGTGATAGAGCTCTTGAACAGCACTGGCGTGCTTACTGTGCACGGCTCGGGCTTTGGCACCTCGTACGGCTCGGGGCATTTCCGCATAGTGTACCTGCCTCCTGAAGACGTGCTTGAAAAGGCGATGGACAAACTGGAAAGATTCGTAAAAAGCTAGTTTTCCGGTATAACGCCTTCGCCTACGAACAGCTTTTTCGCTTCGTCCACCGGCAGGTCGGCGCTCGGCAGGATTATGTCCGACCTAACGATTTCTCCCTGCTCGACTACCTTGCCATGCTTTATCGTGACCTGGTTCAGCTCGGCAAGCTTTTTCTTGAACTCGCTGTCGTCGGCCTTTTCGCTTGCGACCATTTCAACAAGCGCGGTGTCGATGTCGTTAAGGCGCTTGAGCGTCCGCGCGTCGACTGTGAACTGGCCGTGGCCCATTATCCGCACGACTTTTTTGACAGCCGGCGTCGCCTTGGCTTTTCTGGGACGGGACTTGCTGTTGCTACTGCTGCTACTGTTATTGTTGCTGCTGTGCATACGCCGAACGATTTTCCTTTCGCGCCTAGGTTTGCTCTTTGCGACGGCCTTGGCCCTCCTATGCACCTTGGTCTTGGCCTTCGCCTTGTTCATCTTCTTTTTCATTGTATGGCTTCTGATAGTGTTGTTTCATATGCACTCCGACTTTAACTTTGCTAATTCTACCTCAATATCGCTGTGTATTGCAATTTTTTGCATTTCTCTTCTGGTTTCTTTATTAATTGAGAACACTAGGGATCAAATATAATCAATATAATCTGCGATTGACGTATTTTTTAGAGCCTACCTGTTGAACCTGCGCCATTCGTGCTCGTCCGGCGGGCCATCATAGTCCTCTTTCTTTCTGTAATAGCCCCAGAAGAGGAGGAATCCTCCGCCTATTATCATGGCGATTACAAACTTTTCGTTGTTTATTTCGGGATTTGTAAAATTGTCCATGTAGAACCCAAATGTGTACATGGTGGATATGAGAAACATGTCGCGCAGCGCGATTATCGCCGCAGCTACCAGAAAGAGTATTCCCATTGCAGTCATCCAGTTGCGGCCGCGTCGAGTCCTTTCTTCTTTCCACCGGCCCACGACTTGCAGCTCCTCTGCTATGTCAGTTTGACGCCGGGATTCTTCATCTTGTTGCGCTTGGCCGCGTTGAGGAGCATCGGGGTGAGCACCTCTGCCTGGTACGTGAGAGAAAGCGGACCCAGGTACACAGGTCGCAGGCCGGCCACTTCAGAAGCAAGCTCGCTCAGCTTGGCTACGACAGCCGGGTCGTCGCCGCAGACAAACGTGTCGGCGTCAAGGCTGAGGTTGACGTTTTTCAGCTTCATCTCGGATATGGTGTGAAAAGCCGAGACCACGCGGGACCTTGGAGCCATCTTGTCTGCGACCCATTCGCCGGCGGTCTTTTTGCCCTGCTCCAGCAGCGGGATGTAGACAAAGCCGCTGTCGATTCTGGTCATCGGGACGATGGGAGATACTACTATACAATCCTGCTTTACCTGCGATGCGAGCTTGCCGCACGTGTCTTCGATGAACTCGTAGGGTATAGACAGTATGAGCACGTCGCAGTCTTTAGCGAGCGAAATGTTGTCGTCGCCGGTGATGCTGCCTGCGATGTTGACGTTGTTTGGCCCGTACGCCTGCCTGGCCGCGTTCATGTAGTTTGCAGCCGCCTCCTTGGCCTTCTGGGCGTCTCTGGAGCCTACTATGACATCGTGCTTGACGCACCACCTCATGGCAAACCCCTCGCCCATGCCGCCGGTGCCCCCTACGATTCCAATCTTCATGGCACCTTTCAGGAAATCTTGCGATATTAACCTTAGGTTACCAGCTAGGCCGAAGACTCTTCTATGTAAATACGTGCATATGTGCACACGCATGAAACAATAATTAACGGCTTTTGACTGCACAGAATCCGTGCCACTTGTCATCTTTATGCGCCACGGCCAGGCGGACAACAACGTCAACCGCATACTCGTGGGCAGGCACATCGAGTCGCACCTGACTGAAGAGGGCAGAAAGCAGGTAGGATATGCCGCGAGAGACTTGAAAAGCGTCCAGATTGACCGTGTGGTAGTGTCGCCGGTAATCCGCGCCATCGAGACGGCGGAAATAGTCTGCAAGGAGGTAGGCGCAAGCTACGAGATAGACGAGCGGCTGTATGAGATAGAGCTGGGCAAGCTGGTGGGCATGAACTTTGACGAGGTGGTGAGCAAGTACGGCAACCTGTTCCTGAAATTCTACGACGAGCACGACCCCGCGCTTGAAAGCTTCGGCGTAGAGTCGTTCACGTCCGTTAAAAATCGCGTCAAGAGCTTGCTTGAAGAAGCCGCGGAGAAACACGTCGACCGCAACATCCTTTGCGTGACGCACCTTGACCCGATAAAGGCTGCCATTTCGACCATACTTGAATTGAATCCTGAAGCGCTCTACCGGTGGCATATACGCAACGCGTCGATGACCATTCTCCGGCAGGACGAAAAGCAGTATTCGCTTTCCGGCGTCAACGTCATGTCGATGCACCGATACCCGCACGAGTGATTTTCCAAAGCCTTAAATAAGATATGGAAACTTTCTGAAACCAAAGGGACGAGTATGGCATCGTACAAGTTACTTTTACTCGCGATTCCTGTAGTCGCTGTACTTTTCATGGACTTTTCAACCGCGTTCGCGCAAGAAGCCAATCAGGCAGGAGGACCGTACATCTATGGCAGAGTCGAGATATGGGCGCTGTTCTACAGGCTTATGGTCATCGCCTTTGTCATCGGCGCAATACTGATGGGAGTGATATTCTACGTGGTATACAGGTTCCGCGAATCAAACCCAAGGAACCGGAACCTACCGGTTAGATCATCAACAACGGAGGGCGAACATCACTAATGGGACACGCAACAATCGAATGGGTCTATGTTGGTGTAGTCGTCGCGCTCTTGATCTATGTCGGAGCTGACGCATGGAACATTGAGCGCCTTCTTGACCATGCCCCGCCAGATGCCAAGATTGTCAAGGTCACCGGCCAGCAATGGCTCTGGACGTTCGAGCACGAAGACGGCACAAAGGAAAAGCCGGGCGAGCTGCACTTGGTAAAGGGCGTACCGTACAAATTCGAGATCACTTCAAAGGATGTCAACCACGAGTTCAACGTGCCTGACTACACCCTGCTGATAGACGCAATCCCTGGCAAGATCAACACACTGTGGGTCGTTCCAGACCAGAGCGGCGAGTTCCTGATCCAATGCAGAGAATATTGCGGATTCTCGCACTACCAGATGCGCGCCAAGCTCATCGTTGAAGAACCAGCAGGTGGCAACGCGACGGCACCAGCAGCAGGTGGCAGCACGACACAGGTAGCCGACTTGACTCCAAGTCTCGGCGCACAGGCGGCCGCAAGCTAAAAAGTCCTCCTCCTTCTCTTTCTTTTCTCTCTTCCTAATCTTTTCATTTTTCCATCACAATTTTGTGCTTGCCGCACGTGCACACATCGTGTTTGCACGCAAAACAAAATGCTTTTATTTGATAACCATTCCAAGTAGAAACAATCCAGAGGCGAATGAGTAGTGGTATTAGAAGTTAAGAAACCCCGCCCAATGTGGGAGATATTGTTTTCATCCCACCACACTGACGTAGGACTTTTGTACATTATCCTCTCGTTCACCGCTTTTATTATCGGTGGCGCTCTCGCAATCGCGATCAGAACAGAGCTCTTCCTGCCCGGAGGGCAGATGCACATCATCGGCGATCCCCAGACATTCAACAGAATCTTTACAGTACATGGCACTAACATGCTGTTCCTGTGGCTGATACCCTTTGCATCAGGCATGGGCAACTACCTGATCCCAATTATGGTCAGGTACAAAGACATGGCATGGCCAAAGCTGAATGCAATTGCATTCTGGA
>NZ_CAMLDP010000064.1 GCF_946478925.1 uncultured Nitrososphaera sp.
CTCTTTTGCACTCGCAGTACGGAGAGCCTGCTATCAAGTCCCTCCACTTTCCTTTTGCTCTAAAGCCTGATCAGATAAAGGCAGTGGAAGCATGGATGGCAAATGGACAAAGAGGGTCTCTGATCTACAGTAGCGGAACAGGCAAGACCGAGATTGCATTTGAATGCGCAAGGCAGGCTGCTGACCGTTCAGGAAAACAACATTTCCGCATTCTTCTAATTCTGCCTAGAATAGTCTTGATAGAACAGAACTATCGCAGGCTTGTCAATTACGGCATTTCAGAGGAAAAGATAGGCAGGTATTTTGGCGAACAGAAGGAAATCCGCGAGATAACGCTCAGTACATACCACAGCATAGCGAACGCGTCCAGCTTGGTACGAGACGCGGACATGATAATCTTTGACGAGGTCCACCTTGCAAGCAGTACTGCACGCGCGTTTAGCAGGATATTTGACATCGTGGCAAAAAAAGAGGATGGCAACAAGGCCCTGCTTGGGCTTACTGCTACCATAGACGAAGACGATCCGCGCAACTTTACTATCATGACGGCCTTGCCGCCTGTCAGAAAATACCTGATCAAAGATGCAGTCCTGGACGGACGCTTGGCCAAGCCGGTCATAGTTCCAATAAGTGTAACGCTGACAGAAAAGGAACAAAAAACCTATGACGCATGCAGCGACAAAATTAAGAGAATTTCATCTAGATTCCACACGCATGACCCTCAGCGTATGATGACGCTACTGAGGGCAGGAGGGTTTCCAAGCTGGCAGGCCAGAGCATGGTTTCTAAACGTAAGAAAAAGAAAGACGCTCCTCGCCTCTGCTGATAACAAGCTGTCAAAAGCCGCGGAACTGATTGCAGAAAAACAACGCAACAAACAGAAGGTGATGGTTTTCAGCGAGACGCTAGAGTCTGTCCGAAAACTAAAGCAAACGCTCAAGGATAAGGGGATAGACTCTGTGATTATCGACAGCGGCATGCCCTCATTCAAGAGGCAACGGATATTGTCGCAATGGGGAACCAAGTTTTATCCTCTGCTCTCTGTCCATACCTTGGAGATCGGATATGACGTGCCCGAGGTGGATGTAGAGATAATCCTTGCGTCAACTTCTAACATGAACCAAGTCGTCCAGAGGATCGGGAGGGTAATCCGAAAATTTAGAGATAAAGAACACGCCTTTGTTTATGTCGTGTACGTAGCTGATACAAAGGACGACTACATGTTCTCCACATTCAAGAGGGCGATAAACTCGGCAGCTTGTTAGGACGGCGGTATACCCTCTCGACAGAGATGAATTAGCATCTTTGTATGTGTATGCAAGATTGTATGATGCCGGAACAGAGTTGAAAAACTAGAGGGCGATACAAACACATCCATACGCCCCTTTTGAAAGTCTTCGCTCTTGTACGTGGCTACAGATAAAAAAATCTCTACGGCGCGACTTTATCGCGATATAGTTATCCTTTTTCTGCCTCCTCCCCTTCTCCTTCTCTGACTTGGAGGTATTGCTCAAGTTGCGTCCTTAGCGCCTTCATGTCCGCTTGGCGCTTTTTCTCTATCTTATTTTCTGGTTTTCCAAAGACTATGATTTTCCCTTCCAGCTCGACTACAACCCTCTCTATTGTTTCCTGAGAAAATCCATCCAGCGTATCCCATAGTTTCATCAAAGTGATGGCATATTCGTTAGCCTTGCGACTCTTGTTGTTGACAACTCCCTTGGCTCTTATGTGATAATCCAATGCGGCATACTTCCAGATGCCTTCTAGGCTCCAGATGAGATCCTCAAGGCTCGTTGTTGCTGTTGTCGCATAACATACAGAGTGCATATTTTCTTTTGCTAATGAGACCTTTACAAAAACAGCATATAAAGAAAGGTGGAGTCGAGGAGAGGGAGAGAGAAGGGAGCAGGATCGGGACACAACTGCTAGTGTGTATGTGATAATAATAGTATCTGTAGTTTATGCCTTGGCCGGCGGCGCTTCTTTTACCAGCTGGTACTTGGACGTGTAGCCCCGCGGGTTTATCATCATGCCCTTGTAGTTGTAGGTCGACGAATTGCCCACGATGACAGTTGTTATCATGCCTAGCATGTCTTGGTGTTCAAGCATCTTGTCAATAGTTGTAATGACTACCTGTTGGGTCTCTCTGTATGCGCCCTTTATTATCGCCACCGGGGTTTCCGGCTTTCTGTATTTCAGAAAAATGTCGCGGGTGTCGCGCAGCTGGTGCACGCGCTTTTTGCTTGCGGGGTTGTAAATGACGGTGACATAGTCGCCAAGAGCGGCCGCTTCGACCCTCTTGACTATCATGTCCCACGGGACCAGCAGGTCGCTCATGCTGACTACTGCAAAGTCTGTCATCAAAGGCGACCCGACAAGGGCCGCGCATGAGTTGAGAGACGAGACTCCCGGCACGCACTCGACATAGATGCCGGAATCCTTGTCCCAGCCTTTTTCTGCAAGAATTTCGTAGATGAGCCCGACCATCCCGTAGATGCCCGGGTCGCCGGATGAGACAAGCGAAACAATCCTGCCCTTTTCCGCAAATTCAATTGCCTGGTTTGCCCTGTCCACCTCTTGCGTCATGGCATAGCGATACACTTCTTTTCCATGTATCAGGTCCTCCACCAGGCCGACGTACGTTTCATAGCCAACAATGACTTCGCTTTCCTCGATGACCTGCTTTGCCCTGTACGTCATGTGGTCGTGGTGGCCGGGGCCTACGCCTACTACGTACAGCTTGCCTCTCTTCGCAGGTTCATTCATTTGGGATGCGAGACTCTGAAATGCAATTTATCTTTTCTGATCGCTGCTGTCGGTAAGTACAAAGAGAGACGAGAGGGACGAGTAAACAATATCAACTACATAACATAACGACTGATTATGGCCAAAAGGTCAGCAGGCGGAAGCAAAACAAACGGCATAGTCATAAAGGCAAAAGCGACATCTTCGAGGATTCTCGAAATAGGGCAGAACGGAGTCAAGACCGAATTCTCTGACAAGGGCACGATGAGCGGCAAGTACCGTGGGGTTCACTGGGATACCGTGGAGACCCAGATGAATATCGATGGAACGTCGAGCTGGCACGTCAAGTTTATCCAAATGACGGACAAGGGCGACATGCTTGTGGGAGAAGGAGAAGGGACAGGCGAGGCTCCAAACTCTAGAGGGATTGCAAAACTGAAAGGCGGCGGTACAATCATGACTGCCTCTGAAAGGCTGGCCGAGCTGAACGGTAAAAGGTGGACCTGCGAGGTGGACAACAACGTGGCTACCGGCTCTGCGCAGGTGCGAGTGACTTTCCAATAAGCTCCTCTTCTTTCTTTTTTCCTCTCTCTTTTTTATCATCTTTATCAAAAAAGATCTCCCGTTTGTAGTAAAATTACCGTGAAAACTGTTTTGCACTGAAGCGCATCTGACTGACTGACCAGAAATAGAAAATATGCATGTTTTTGAAAATATGGGAAAAAAGAAGAAAGAATGTGGGCCGGGCTTCTTAAAAGCCCATGCCCGCCATCGGACTTCCCGACGATGTCTCGTTGCCTGGTGGTTGTTGCATCATCTGGCCGCCGCCTGGGCTGCCTCCGAACATTCCGCCGCCATGCGGGCCCATCATCATGCCTCCGTGCATAGCCATAAGCTGAGAAAGCGGTATCGCCTCAGAGGCAAGCACGCTTCCGTTTCCGGCGTCAATAATCACAGAATGCACAACTTCGTTGGTCATGTCGATTACTATGACTCTGTACACCAAAAAGCCCTGCACCACATCAAGGTGGCCTACGACTGCCGTTCCGTTGATCTGGCCCTCTGCCGTGGCGACTGCGTCGCTGAGTGTTACGTTAAGGTTATCGCTTAGAAAGTTCTTTATCGCTTGTTTGACATCTATGCTGCCTTGTATCTGACCCGGTTGACCGCCTGGTCCTGGAGGCATCGTCTGGTTGGCCTGTACAGTCACTATCTTGCCACCGCTGACTAGATCAGCAACCGGCGTGGTGCTATTTCCACTCGGCATCGTCTGATTTCCGCCCGGAGCAGTTTGGTTTCCTCCCGGGTTGGTCGAGTTTTGCGCGAACGCGGCCGGCGTCACCAGAGCCGGCGACGCGATTGCAAAACTCAGAGCCAACAGGGAAAGTGCGAGTACCGTTTTACTTCCTGTTAGACTTGACATTGTTCAAAATGTAGCAGTCATAACTTTAAAGGCTTGAGCAAAAATGATAGGTAACGCTGTTATCGGGGAATATGCAAGGTAGAACAAGCAACAATGCACCTTCTGGTAATTCGGTATTGAAAACATGCCTTATATTTTAAGACTAAAAATAAGAAAAAGGGGAAAAATGAGGTTCCAGAGATATTAGGATTGAGTTCCCTGGGGGCTTGGTTGAGGAGCTGGGTGGTTCTGCTGCCAGCCGGGACCCTGAAATCCGTGGCCCTTGAAGCCGTGGCCATAACCGCCGTTGCCACCAAACATGCCCATTCCGTGGCCGTTCATCTGGATGTCGGCGGATGTGTAGAGCACTTGGCCGTTTCCTGCATCAACTATGACCATCTTCCCAACATGGGTGTCAGTGTTGACTGCAAAGAACTTGTAGGCAAGGTAGCCCTGGACAATGCCAAGATTGCCTGACACTATTGTGCCATTCTGGACCTGTGCAGCAGCTGTATCTGCAGCTGTTGAAAATGACACCTTCAGGTTGTCCTTGATGTAGTTATGCAAGGTTCCCTTGACATCTACCGATCCTTTGATGTTTGGCATCATGGCTGTTGTTTTGTTCTGTTCCTGAGCAAACGCGGTCCCTGCAACCAGCGCGACAGCAAGCACTGCCACTATCGCAACTGCCGGGATCACGATGCCCTTTCGAAGGTATGGGTTCGCCATGGTTGTTGTAGATGAAAAATGGTTTTAACCCTTCTTTACAACTGATAGGTAACAAAGTTACTAATGCTAAAATGCTGTTGTTGCAGCGGACAATTATAATTAATCACGGCCTAGGCCATGAGAATGAACAAACGATTTGGAAAAAAGAGAAGAAGCGCCCAGCCCGTCATAATCTTCTTGACGTTTGTGGGCCCTCATGTGCGAGGATGTGCCGAGATGTTATGAAGTATTTGTTCTACTTCTTACTACTTCCTTAACTGGTTGTGTTTCCACCCGGCATCGTAGCGTTTCCACCTGGGGTCGTTTGGTTCCCGCCCGGCATCGGTGGAGTTGCCTGGTACGCGTTTCCTTCAAAAGAAGTCGGCTGGGTTGTGTTTCCACCCGGCATCGTAGCGTTTCCACCTGGGGTCGTTTGGTTCCCGCCCGGCATGGTTGCATTTTGCGCGAAAGCAGCTGGCGTTACTAGCGCCAGTGACATGACGGCAAAGCCTGCAGCCAAGAAAGCAAGGACGAATACTCTTTTGTTTCCTGTTAGACTTGACATCGCTGACATGTTGCGCAGTACTGGTTTTAAAGGCTTGAGCAAAAATGATAGATAGTGAGATTATAAGGAATATTTAGAGCAAAATTTGCAAATTACCTGTTTTGAACGTGATATGCCTAGGGCGTTTTCTTGAGATTATTTCATTGCAGCAAACAATGGATATTTTTCACAACTTGTTGCAACCTGGATCTGGCTTGCTGCCATGTTCAGAAATGAGCAATCTGGAAAAAAATAGGAGGAAGGGAGGGACGAAATCACATCAGAAAACGCCTTTGATGCCCAAGTCGCCCACACGCGTTCCCTCTGAGGTAGTTAGCACGTTTCCTGTGCTCGGGTCAACAATCACTTTGAAGAGCATTTCGTTATTTAGCTCGACTACAGTGATGCTGTACACCGGCTTGCCCTCCATAACCTCAAAGCTGCCTGCAATTGCCATGCCGCTGGCAAATTGCCCCTCTGCTATGGCAGCGGCATCCACCAGCGTCGCAGTCACGTTTCCGCTATTCAGAAACTCCTTTCCTCCCTGGCCTCCGACCGTGCCAAGAGGCATTCCTTGCGAGGTGGCAAGCACTCTTGCAGTGCTAGGGTCGATGATGACGTTATAGGCGGTGTTGCTGTTTATGTTGGCCACCGTGGTGTTGTATACCAGGTAACCCTGCACCAGGCCGAGGTTACCTGAAATCACGGTTCCGTTGGCAACCTGATTCTCTGCAATGTCAGCCGCATCGACAAACGTTGCATTCAGGTTTTCATTCAACAAGTCCTTTGCAATTTGCTTTGTGTTTATGGAGCCAGTTATCTGAGGAGGAGATGCTGCTGCTGTCTGCATTTCTCCTGGACTGGCCGGGGCCTGCGCGGAAGCAAGGGGCAAAGCTGCCACTGGCAACGACGCGGCGACCGCAAAGCCCAGGACCAACAGCAGGGCAGAAATTAAGTTCCTATTTCCCTTTAGGCTTGACATTGGTAACATTCTTGCAGCTATTCCTTTAAAGAATTGAGAAAAAATGATAGCTAAGGAAATTATCTAACTAACCGTCGCAGCCAGAATATATGCTGCACCTGCTTTACATGTTGCTATTATTATTCGCAGGAGGTTCGTCTTCGTCGAACCTCCTGTCAATCTCTTCCTGAAGCTTCTTGTACTTGTCGTATTTCTTGGTCCATTTGGAGAGCACGAACCACTGCCTTATGCCAATTCCAAGCCACACTATGGATACTATCCACGGCAACTGCCTAAGGAACAGCCTTTCTTGGTGCACCTCCCGGAACCCTCCCGGGCCGGGCATAAAAGTCTCCGTCAGCGAGTTTACTATCAGAAACGTCAGGGTCGGCACTATCATCCCTGTCAGGACCATGACTATGAACAGCCTCTTTGTCCTGTTGAGCTCGAAAATTATCCCGTCTATTATCTTGAAGAGGTTCTCGTTCTTGCGATCCTTTTCCTTGCCTTCATCAGACAATCAGCTCTCTGCCTCCATTGCTGCTGCGCGGCCTGAAATCATTTCATCATCATTCATTTGTTGTAGCATCTCCCCTTGGAAACAACTCTTCGTACGGCTCTAGCACCGCCCTGAGTATCTCCCTCCCTTTTTCTGACACGCTGTATTTTATTATCGTCTTGCTCCCCCACGGCTCTTCTTTTCTGGTTATCATGCCTTTGTTGACCATCTCGTCAAGTATCTCCCTGTGCTTTGCGTTGTTGAGGCCACAGTAACTCATGAGTTTACTCTGGTTCAATTCTCCATGCTCGTACAGCTTGAGTATGATATCCTTTCTGATGTAGATTCTTTCTCGATATTCATGCACCAATTCAACTCATGCAATAATTGCTTATTCTCTTCATCCTGCATTATTATCTCTCTATATAAATAATTGATCATTTTCTTTCTTCCATAGAAACGAGATAGCGTAATTCATGGATCGAGATTCGCTCATGCGCCCTAAAAAGCACAAAGGTAACATTGTTACTTCTCATTTGTAGATAACGCTTATTATGAGATTTTCTTACATTTTTCAGGGTATGGCGTCGACGATAATAGTAAGGGCGTTACATTATGCTGGAGCCGCCTCGACCGCGGTAGGGGGCATCCTTCACCTCATCCTTGCACCAAACATGCTTGGGTTCAACCTTAACACCGGCCTATTCTTCCTCATAGGAGGCATTGCCCAGGTCTTTTGGGTCGTGCCAGTGGTGCGAAGGTGGGGCAGGCCGTGGTACGCAGTGGGCATTACCGGGACTACAGTCCTGGTAGCAGTGTATTTCGTCACGAGGGTGCCTGGAAACCCCATCACCGGCAGGGGCGGCGGCATGAATTCAATGGCGATTGCAGTCGAGGCGGCGCAACTGGCGTTCATCGGGCTTTGCATCGCGATTCTTGCGATAGTCGAAAAAAAGAAGGAGGTTGTAAAACAATGAGGCGTCCTGCAGAACCGGAATTCCATGAAGCGGCAGACATCGCAGCAGGCCTTGGAGACGTTGCGCTGGAAGCAAGAGACCTATACAAAGAGTTCAACTCGGCCGCCGGCAAGGTCGTGGCATTAAAGCACGCGACTTTTACAGTGAAAAAGGGCGAGTTTGTGGCCATAGTCGGCCCCTCGGGAAGCGGCAAGTCTACGCTTCTAAACCTCCTTGGGGCCATCGACAAGCCAACCTCTGGCAAGGTAATAATCAACGGGGTGGACATTTTCTCCCTCGGCGACCAGGAGATAGCGACAATGAGAAACAAGCTCATCGGCTTTATCTTCCAGTCGTTCAACCTGATAAACAGGACTACTGTCCTGAGAAACGTCGAACTCCCGGCAATCGTGATGGAAATAGACAAGGAGGAAAGGAAGAACCGGGCGCTCAAAGTCCTTGAAGTGCTTGGGATAAAGGACAAGGCAAACTACAAGCCAACGAACCTGAGCGGGGGCCAGCAGCAGAGAGTTGCCATCGCAAGGTCGCTCATGAACAACCCCGCGATACTGCTTGCAGACGAGCCGACGGGCAACCTCGACACCAAGACGGGGAACGAGGTTTTCGCGCTCTTGAAGATGCTCTCGCACAAGTTCCGTATGACGATAATCATGGTGACGCACAACTCAGAGCTTGCGGCCGCGACCGACCGTGCCATCTACGTCAGGGACGGAAGAATCGAAAAGGAGGTCAGGAACCTATGACTCTTATCGCAGGAGCAGCAGCTGCGAATAACAATAATAGCAACACCGGCTCGCGAGTCCTGTCACTCTTGATAATGGGCGTGCTCCTCTCTTCTCTTCCAATCACCCTACTTAGTGCGGACGCAGAGGATCAGCAGTTACCGCAGCCGTCAGAGAGGCAGATAATCGACGCGTCGGTAAGCGGCCCAGCGTTTCTCAACGCATACTGGGTCAACCGCAGCACGAGCACTTCGACTGCTGATGTCAAGAAAGAAGTGGGGCCCGGCGACGGCGCTTCAACGCTTGCCGTGGTGATGGTGAACAGGGGGTTCTCGGCCATAACCGGCATCACAGGCTCGCTCACTTTGCCGCAAGGGTTCTCGGCCAACGGCAGAACGTCGTCTGATGATACTGCGATCGCCACTTTTGATACCGCGGTGGATGCGGGCCAGACGTTCACACTATACTTTGACCTTGATGTTTCCAACAGCGTCCACGTCGGGACGTACAGCACAGATCTAAACGTGGCGTACCAAAGACTGTTTGAAACCGGGAGCCCGAGGAATAACCCAGTAACCATTCCACTCCGGCTGACCGGCAGGGTCATCCTCGACCCTGTAGCAGTCACCCACAATCTAGTTCCTGGCGTCTCGAACAACGTCGACATTGCAATAAGGAACACCGGCAGCGCACCTGCAACCGGCGTGATAGTGTCGATGACCGGCATCAGCATAAATGGCGGATCGGCAAGCACTATTGAAAGCTCCTCAGGCGCGACAATCCGGCCACAGATAACAAACTTTGGGACAAACACGTTTACCCTTGGCACGATACCGGCAGGGTCAAACGCTACGCTCACCACGACTCTCTTTCCAAACATATCTGCAGGAGGAAACACGGCAGGCATACAACTGCAAATCACGTACAACGACGCAACCGGCAATGCCAAGACCCTGACGCCGGCAGTGGGTGTCATTGTGCTTCAGAACGCTCCATCTATCATAGGTGTGAGGGCCGCATCTGACGAGAACGAGACCGACAACCGCATAGTGGCCGGCAAGGCGGACAACTTTATCCTTGAAATCGCAAACAAGGGCACGAGCCGCATAAACAACGCGGTCGTGACTATGGAGTCCAGCTCCACTTCGCTTAACATAATTGGAGATTCAAAGTGGGCAGTGGATGAGATTGACCCGGGTTCGCAGGCCAAGCTTGAAACTCAGGTATTTGCATCGACCTCGCTCATAGGCAACCCGGCTACGTTTGACGTGACAATCGACTACATACTGGACGGGTCGCCCAAGACGGAAAAGTACATCCTTGGGACATATGTTGACGGCGAAATAGTGCTCCGCGTCTATGATTTATCAATCAACTACGTTGGAGCTACGCCTACCCTTGTCGGCAACATACTCAATGAGGGCAACACCGCGGCATTTTTCACGACAGTCGAGCTGATGCAAACGTCTGGACAAAACATGCCTGCTATCCAGAGAGGCAACTTTACTGGCAGCAACGAACAGTTTAACTCTGGACAGAATGGCGGTAATTACTCATCAAGTGACAACAGACAATCCAATCCCCTTGCCTTCCTATTTTCAGGGCAGAATAATAATAACAATAACAATGGCAACTTCGGACAATTCCGGAGAAATAACAACAACAGCACCGCATTCAATGCTGCTCCTCCTGCCCCGCAGTACCTCGGAGATCTGACTGCAAATTCGCCACTTCCGTTCAGCATACCATTGAACATCCCGCCTGCTGCGCCTGGTACGTCATACCCTGTTACGGTGAAAATTAGCTACAAGGATAACTTGAGAAACGCCCATGAATTTGTTGCAAGCGGGAATGCCGTCGTGGCCGCGCAGCAACAAACCACGAACGTGACTCCGGGCGAAAGAGGCCGGAACTCTACGGGAGGGCCGCTTCTCATGATGATAATCATAGGCGCAGCAGTTGTCGCCGCCATAGCCGCCTTCTTTGTCATCCGGAAAAAGAAGCATGCAAAAGCCATGAAGACGCTGAACGCCCCGAACAACGGCTCGGACAAGCGGAAGAACATCGAAGACATACTTGAAAACCCAGCTAACGACGCAACGACAAAGGACGATCCGCCGACAAAGTGAGAGGTGGTATACGCACAGTGAAAATAGACGACATTTATTCCCTCTCCTTTGAAGCACTCCGAGACAGGAAGGTCCGCTCCGCCCTGACTATATTGATGGTAGTTGTCGGTAGCTCGCTAATGGTTGCGCTGAACGGCCTTACCGCCGGCTTTAGCGTCTTTATCGAAAAGCAGTTCAGTAATCTGGCAAGCAATGTGCTTACATTGACTAATTCTGGCGGAGGTGGAAACTTTGGCGGAGGGGGCGGAGGTGGTGGCGGGGGTGGTGGCGGCTTTGGTGGCCAACCGCAATCGTCCGGAACAACTGTCAACTTTAACTCCGCAGTCGTTACCAAGCTAAAGACGCTGCCTCTTGTGAACGACGTTATGCCGACATACACGGGGCGCGTAACCCTGGAATCTCAGGGAAAACAGAGAAGTGTTTCAGTGTTTGCCATTGCTCCTGAGA
>NZ_CAMLDP010000065.1 GCF_946478925.1 uncultured Nitrososphaera sp.
AGCTGTCGCAGGCATCACAATCATCAGCGCCATTGCGTTTTTACCCGACGTGGCTCTTCCCTTCAGGACAAGCGGCACCACAGAGGTTGAAAGCAGCAGCGGGCCGACTCTGCGTGACAGCTCGCTTGTTCTAGAGCAGGTTGCAGAGGGGCTGCGGTTTCCTACCAGCATGGCGTTTCTGGACGCAAACAACATACTGGTGCTTCAGAAAAACGACGGCCAGGTGCGGCTCGTTTCAAATGGCGAGCTTGTCGAACAGCCGGTCCTGCAGGTCGCCGTGGAAAACGACGTGGAGCGGGGGCTTCTTGGCATAGCCGTGTGGAACGGCAGCAGCGCCACTGGCAACGAGGTGTTCCTCTACCTTACAGAAAACGTGACTGATGGGAAAGACACGCTTGCCATGAACAGGATATACAAGTACAATTACGACTGGGACAAAAAGACCCTGGTCAATGGCACGCTCCTCCTCGACCTTGCAGGTGGGCCTGGACCCTACCACAACGGCGGCAAGATGACAATCGGCCCCGACGGATATCTGTACGCAGTCATCGGGGACACAAACTTTAGCATGGGAATTTCAGACAACCATTTTACAGATCAGGCTCCGGACTACAGGTCGGTCATAATACGCATTGACAGGGAAACAGGCAAGGCCCCAAGCGACAACCCGTTCTACGGGATAAAAGGATTAGAAAGAGCCTACGCGTATGGCATTAGGAACAGCTTTGGAATGGACTTTGACCCCGTAACAAACAGGCTGTGGATGACCGAGAACGGCCCGACAACGTACGACGAGATAAACGTGGTGCCGCCGGGGTTCAACAGCGGGTGGGACAAGTTTACAGGCCCGATTGCAAAGAGCAACGCGACGATGGACGACCTTGTCATGGTAAAAGGTGCAAAATACAGCGATCCGGTGTTTAACTGGTACATCCCAGTCGGCGTGACTGACATCGAATTTTTCAACTCTGACAAGCTGGGCGAGAAATACAGGAACAATATCTTTGTAGGAGACGTCAACAACGGCAACCTCTACTTCTTTGAAGCAAACCAGAACAGGACCGGGCTCTATTTCGGCGACGAGCAGTCCAACCTTGCAGACCTCGTAGCAGACCCCGTGCCTGACAAGGACACTGGCAGGCTAGACGGCGAGCTTGCCCCGATAACCTTTGGCAAGGGCTTTGCTGCAATAACGGACGTTGAGACCGGCCCCGACGGATACCTGTATGTGCTCACGCACATTGACGGCAAGATATACAGGATAACAACGGGTGCAGGGCAGTAGAGCGAGATGTTTTTATTCAGAAGATGTTTTTGCCGAATGTTGGTTTCAACTCTTGTTATTATAGCGAATTAGCTGCTCAGACGTCTGAGATCCTGAACAAGCATGGAAAAAGAAACATGCGGGATCTCCCTGCTGATCCCGACAGCCGGTTTTGCCCTAATTCTTTTCCAGATGGACATGCACGGGCGTAGGATTCGAGATGATGTCAAACACTGGAGAGCGTTTTTGAGCAAGCTCGACCAGCTCTTGGAGCTTTTCCTCTGGCGCATCCGCCTTTATCCTGAAAGCCACATCAATCTTCTCGTACCCATTCCTTACTTTCTCTGACAGCCCCAGAAAGCCCTGCACGTCCAAGTCGCCTTGCAATGTCGATTCGACTTCATCTATCTTGATTCCTTGCGCCGCTGCGTGGTAGATGAGACTTGTAGTCAGGCAGCCTGCCAGAGCAGCCAAGGCGTATTCCACCGGATTGGCTCCCTGATCCTGACCCAACAGCACAGGCGGCTCGTCCTTTACGTATTCGAAAGGTTTGCTCCGGCTGTGCGTCTGGCACGCACCGTAAAACTCGTTGACCGTTGTCCGGTTGTTTCCACCATTGACCCATCGGTTCTTAGCCCTGAAATTGAACTTTGCGATGGTCGGGTTGCCTTTGACTGCTACCACTGTCTTGAACAGGTTGTCGACGTTTACTCCATTCACCGTTTTGTCTGTCATAGCATTTTATGGCCCATAGATGATAAAGCGTCAACGGGAGTTGGACACCCGTATTCTACAAAATGCTGTAGGCAGTTTGCGGCAAAGGTTCAGGTTCCTTGACGGCGAATTTGAAATACCGAGATCTACAGCAGTCAGAAGACGATGCCTGCTGCAGCGCTAACCTTATTGCCGACTAGTCAGCCTCACAAAGCAAGCGGGGCGCATATTATTAGTTGGATGCCATGGATGTGAGAATTTTCTGTGAAATGGCATTCAAGGGTCTTGATTACGATTCATTTACGGACAGGCACGTAAGCCCGGGGGCAATAGGCAGGAAGTTGGGGCTAGACGAAAAGACTGTTCGGGTAAGGGTGAAGAAGATGGAAGACGAGGGGTTCATAAAATACTACCAAGTGGTTCCCAATCTGGCATTATTTGGTCTTCAGAGCATATGCTCTTACAGGTTTGAGGCAATCAACATCATGACAAAGCGCAGGGTTGTGGAGCACATCCAGCAAACTCCTCATGTCATTGAAGCGGCAGATTATCTTGGCCATGCAGTCTCTGTCAGCATAGCAGGCAATTCATCCAAAGAGGCCCAGACAGTCGCAGACAGCATTGCCAAGAGGTTTGAGTTGACCACCATAGACCTAGGAGGACGACCAATCAGAAAGCCAATATCAAAACCGGACAAGCTTGACTGGCAGATAATTCTAAAGCTGAGGTATGACGCGTTATGCGGTACAAAGGATCTTGCCCAAGCGTTGTCGATAACACCCAGGATGGCGGAATACAGGATTACAAAGCTCTTTGGATCAGGCTCGCTACTAATCCGGGCAATACTTGATACGCAAAAGCAAGAGGGCCTGCTGTTTTACGAGCTAGAAGTCACGGTTGAAGAAACAAAACAGTTCGCAGTTGTCAAGCTCCTTAGCGAGATGTATGGAGAGAAGCTATGGTCCATACGCACTACTTCGGAAGGAGGCGTCTTGCTAGCCAATTTCTTTGGTTTCACTCTGGCAGAGCCAGAGCAAGCAGTAGTAACGACACTTGAGCTTGAAGGCGTCAGGGCATGTTCTGTCCTCATATTCAAGGAAGCGATAGAACCGCAAAGACCGAATTGGCTGGACAAACTCATTGAAGAAAAGATAATGACCTCATCAAAGTCTGGCTGAAACCCTACAAGCTCTTGATTGGCAGTTGGCGCTTTTCTGAAGGTCTAGACGGTTTTGATCATCTTTCCGAGTTCTTCTTCCTTCATGGTAGTCCCAGGGTGGGTGTCTTTGACATGTATCATGATGTGTTTCTTTACGTCCTCATCTCCCTGGGGAGAGATTATAGTCCATCCGCACGGACAGGTCAGCATTTTTGCCATGACACCAAATGCAAGAGCTTTGGTATATGCTTTTTTTAAGAGATACCAGCAATTATGAAAATCTATGCGTTCGGACTTTGATAGTTTCAATCCCTGTTGTTATAGTAGACTAGTCTTTTAGGCTCTTTATTCAAGCCATGTCGTCTTGCCGGGCTTTTTGACCTGTATGTGCGCAAAATCCTCGCCCTTTTGCGCGCCATGCCAGTGCCATGCGTACGCCGGCACGCACACAAAGTCGCCCTCCTCAAGGGTGTGCACATCATCCAGCCGCACCCGGGCAGAGTTGTCGCCTTCCATCTCCACTCTTGTCTGCAGCGCCACTATTCCCTTGCCTTTTGTTGCAATAAGTATCTGGTCGGTCTCGTGGTAGTGCAGTTTGGTGCGGGCGCCGCGCAAAAACGTCACCAGGTACGCCTCGGCCTCCTTGCTTGCGGCTTCAGTCACCATCTTTTTTATCTCTACCTGCCCTTCAAAATATTTCAGCATCGCCGAGTCGGGCGCAATGTCGCGGATGTTTCCCTTCAGCATTATTGAATACTGAAATTAAGAGTAGTTAAATGTCTACTGACTGGCCGTTTCTATAGCGCGTGTCAAAGATCATCTCGGCTATCTTTTCCGCCACCTGCCCTGCCGTGAGCATCCTCGACTTGTTTTCCCGGTAGTACTTGGGATCCGACTCTTGCATTCTGGTGTCGACCTCGCCGGGGCAGATGGCCATGATGCGGATCTTATCCTGCACCTCCCAAGACAGGCTTTCTGTCAGGCCCATCATGCCAAACTTGCTTGCGCAGTACGCCGAGAGGTTTTCAAAACCCGTCTTGCCGGCTCCGGAACTGACGTTGATTATCGTGCCCGTCTTGGCCAGGTGCGGCAGGACCGCTTTTGAGCAGAGAAACACGCTTTTTAGGTTAGAGTTCATCGTGTCGTCCCACTCTTTTTCAGAGGTGTTGACAAGTCTTTTGAGGTAAAAGATGCCGGCGTTATTTACCAAAATGTCGATTTGACCAAAGCGCGCGACTGCCTTTTCCGCTAGTCCTTCGACCTGCGATGCAACCCCGACGTCGCACACGACGCCCAGGACGCCATCGTGAAATTTCCGGGCTTCATTGACTGTACTGTCGACCTCGCTTTTTGTACGCGAGCACACCACGACGTTGACGCTCTTTTTTGCAAGCAACAGCGCGGTTGCCTTTCCTATGCCACGGCCGCTTCCGGTCACTATGGCTGTTGTTGCCATAGGCATCTGCTGCAGCCTGCGCCTAAAATGTGTTAGAGTTGGCGGATTGCCAGCAGCAACACTGTACAAGCGTGCAGTTTGGGCATTCACCGTCTGACCGGGCCCGGGCGCATTCCTTGGGATCGCAGCCGCAATCGGAACACCTCATATGGCGTTTATTGTGCAGGCGCGGATAAAAGGATCTACAGTTATATCTCCTGCACAAAACACTGACCGTATGCAACTCATACCGGCCGCGCCGGCTCCCGAGTTCAAAGAGATCTCGGGCTGGGCCAATTCTTCTAACCCGCTTTCGATAAAGTCGCTGAAAGGCAAGGTCGTCATACTCGACTGCTGGACCTACACCTGCGTATTCTGCCTGCGCACCATACCAACACTAAAGCGCCTGCAGGAAAAGTACGGCAAGCACGGCCTGCAGGTGGTGCAAGCGCATTCCGCGGAATACCACTTTGCAACCGACCACGCCAATATTTCAAGAGCTCTTGCTCGTTACAACGCGAGCCTGCCGAATGCCTTTGACACCAAGAACAAGACATGGGAGGCGTACGGCAACATGTACTGGCCAAAGCACGTCATAATAGACCATGCAGGGTTTGTGCGCTACGAGCACGCCGGCTATGGCGACATTACCGAGTTTGAGCCCGTTATCGCTGAACTTTTGGAAGAGGCAGGGACCAAGCCGGCAGTCGACTATGACGACAAGAACCCAGACGACGAGATTTTCGACACGTACGGTATGCACTTTTCAGGCATGGCGCCAGAGATATGCGTCGGCTACTCCCGCATGAGGCGCTTTGGCAACAACCAGACGTTCAGGCCGGACGAGCCGAGCGTCGCAGTAGATTCCGGCTCGCACTTTGACAACGTCGTCTACCTGCGCGGGAAATGGGTCTGGCAACGCGAAGGCGTCCAGTTTGCGCCGGGAGGCAAGGAGCAAAAGCCTGCAGTAATCATGAAATACAATTCTGCCAAGAGGGTGCACGGCATCATGGGCACGTCAGACGGCAGGCCGGGCAGGGCGGAGGTAAGGCTGGACGGAAACCTGCTGGCAAAGGAGCAGCTGGGCAAGGACGTCAAACTTGAAAGCGGCGCAAGCGTCGTCGACATCGAATGGCCCTTCATGCACAACCTGGTAAAGACGGAGAAGCAGGAGGTGCACGAGATAGAGATAATACCGCGCTCGGACAATTTCGTGTTCTATACGTTCGTGTTTGGGTAAGTAAGTTTTTTATCGGCTGCAAGGTATGTTCCTTCATGTCAGAGCTAGCTGAAGGGAGCGTGGCGCCCGACTTTGCAATGCGCGATTCAAACGACAAGGTTTTCAAGCTGTCGGACCTGAAAGGGAAAAAGAACACGGTCGTTTACTTTTACCCCAGAGACTTTACGCCAGGCTGCACGACAGAGGCAGCCGAGTTTACCCGCGATTACAAGAAATTCCAGGACGCCGGCATTGAAATAATAGGCATCAGCCCCGACACGGAGGACTCGCACGACAAGTTCCGCGAAAAGATGGGCATACCATACCCGCTCGTGTCAGACCCGGAAAAAGAGGTGGCAAAGAGCTACGGCGTGTACGGGAAAAAGATGTTCATGGGCCGCGAGTTTATGGGCGTCATCAGGTCGACGTTTCTTGTGGACAAGTCCGGCAAGGTGGTCAAGGTGTTTGGCAAGGTCAAGCCGGCAGGCCACAGCAAAGAAGTGCTAGAGTCATTTAGCAGTTGAAGCCGACTCGACAAGCTCTGACAGGTGCTCCAAGATCCTCATGTGGTGCTCCTCGTCGACGCTTATGCTCTTCAATAGCGCCGCGGTCTCTGGGTCGTCGGCCATCTCTGCGCATTTCAGAAGAGCGTCATGCGACTCGCGCTCGTCGGCTATGGATTCCTGAATCCCCTTTTTCGTCAGGGACGCGCTTCCCGTGGCGCCCTCGATGTCAGCCATGATGCGCGATATGTATTCAATGTGGCGCAGGCCGTCTGACAGGAGGGAGTGCAGGTAGCTTCTCACAAGGTTGTTCTCCACAGTCGTCAGCACGGACATGTAGTGCATGAGCTCCTTGACCTCTGCTTCGTGCTGCGTTTTCAAAAGCGAGTACAGCTTTTGCTTCTTTTCAAGCTGCTTGAGCCTGGAATCCATTGGCAGGGTTTACACGCAGAACCACAATAAAAGAGTGTGTTTAGGTTTAAGCAAGAAGTAATTCAGTTGAACCCCTAGTCTACCAAGACTTGCGAAGCCGGGGACGAGGTGCTCAAGGGCGAGAAGCAAAACGAGCAAATAAATAAAAAAGGCAAGACGGATTTTTTACTTTAGAGCGTCCTTGACTTTCACTTTCGCCTTGTTCAGGGTCTCTGAACTTGGCTTGCCTTTGGCATGGTCTATATCCGTCTTGATCTTGGCTTCAGCGTCTTGTGCCGCCTTTTTTGCGTCTTTGACTGGATCTGTCATGCAGACAAGATTACGCAAAAGTAATCTAAACGGGTTTAGATTGAGGCGAGCCTCCCCTAAGCCTTAAGGCGAATCTATACTGCACCTGCTTCCTGATGCAGAATATATTTTCTCTAAAAGGATTAAGTCCAATGTATGATAATCCGATATTTTGTCATCTGATAGCAGAAAAAACACAAGAAAGTCATTAATAAAATATAGATGATATAATCTAATATGGCAATACGGAATTTGTTGCTAACAGTTGCGACAGTGGCTATTGCAGGCACAATTCTTTTTGGTTTCAGTGCCACCGTTCCTTTCTGGGGCCGACAACCATCAGCATCTGCACAGACGACAACCGAAAACCCTCTAAACTGCAATGATATAGCTAGCAGACTTGGAGGATTACCTGTACCCAATGGTCCTGTATGTGATGTTGTAGTAGTCCGGCAGAGTCCACAGATTACTGGCTCAGATGGCATGAACCTCACGCAGTTTACTTTGATGAATAGCGTGCTAGAGTTTACTGCGGCTCCAAGCAATGCTACAACCGGCGGTGGAGAGCAACCTGCTACTTCCCAGCAAGTGTACGTGATGGGAGACTTTGCGCTTCTTGAGACCGAGATGAATGGTGTCCTCGCGGTAGTCAAGGACAATGGCTGGACGGTGACAGGCATACACAACCATATGATAAACGAGACGCCAAAGACCACCTTCATGCATTGGGAAGCAAGAGGCAACCTCGACACGATAATAGACCAAGCAAACGCAGCTTTTGACGAGACATCAATAAAGGGTTAGTGATGGAGGAGAGGAGTTCCATCCAATAAGAATGGCGTCTGATACAAAGTAGGCGAGCCTCCATGCAATCCTACAAACCACTTTTGATTTTCAATAACAACGACACCAAGTAGTAGAGCCACTTCGACTAACGATAAGATATTGGCCAGAATATACTACTATGAAAATCGGCATCTTGAATGATCAAAGTGGATGGATATGTGGCGGAATTAGTGGTACCAATAATTTGTCACAGCCGATTGTTTAGGTTTAAATAACTTGGACGGAATCGGGATGGTAGTAGAGTTGTCGTCCGAGCCAAGTACGTGCACGTGCCCCTGTCACAAGAAATACGGCGACAGGTCGTACTGCAACAAGTGCATAGACCACCACAAGACGTCGCCACATTACCAGGTTCTCAAGAAATTCGAATAGCGACGGATTTTTGCACGTTTTTCTCTGGTCCCAGAAGAAGAACAGTACTGCCGCTTGAAAATAATAATAATGGTGCGGGAGATGGGATTTGAACCCACGAACCCCTTCGGGATAAGAGCCTCAGTCTTACGCCTTTGGCCAAGCTGGGCGACTCCCGCTCCAACCTACACGCTTTCACTCGCTAATTTGAATATTTTCATTGCCGCGATAGCCATGATGACGTACAGAAACTTTGTTCAAGCCTTGCAAAAAAAGAGCAGAAAAGCCGCTATAACGCTCTCCTTCCACAATGGTTTTTATAAGACTCGATTCAAACAACAAAAGCACATGCTTGTTCCAGTTCGCTGCTTCACATGCGGCGGTCTCATTGCTGACAAGTACGGCGAGTATTCAAACAGGGTCAAGGCAGGAGAGGACCCTGCCAAGGTGATGGACTCTCTGGGGGTCAAGCGCTACTGCTGCAGGCGCATGTTCATCTCGACCGTCGAGACGATATACCAGATTATTCCCTACTACGAGGCACTCAGGCGCAGGATGTCCGAAGTACAGACGGAAATTGAATAGAATAAATAAATAACGACTTGCGGCAGTTTTTCATAAAATGCCCTCCTCCATCATCACCGCACTTGACGCTAGAATAGTTTTCAACAGCCGCGGAAGCAAGACCATCGAAGTCGACGTCGTGACAGACAAGAAATTTTCAGGCCGCGCCTGCGCGCCGTCCGGCGCAAGCGTCGGCAAGCTGGAGGCCCAGAGCTTTCCGGACAACAAGCCTGAAAAGGCGCTTGCAGCGTTCAACGCAAGCAAGAAAAAATTCATCGGCCTTGACGCCTCTGACACAAAAGCGGTTTTTGACGCACTGCGGAAAATAGACGATACGGACAACTATTCCAAGATTGGAGGTTCCGTCGCGTACGCGCTTTCGATAGCAGCAGTCGACTCTGCCGCAAGGGCAAAGGGCGTGCCGCTTTTCAAGCTCTTGAATCCGAAAAAGCCATACCGCTTTCCATTCCCGCTTGGAAACGTGCTTGGCGGAGGCGCGCACGCCGGTCCAGGCACTCCGGACATACAGGAAATACTTTGCTGCCCTGTCGGCGCAAAGGGCATCATGGAGGCACTTGAGATGAATTTCCGGTTCCACTCTGAGATGCGCAAGGTCATCGAGTCAATAGACAGCAAGTTTACGTACGGCAGGGGCGACGAGGGCGCGTGGGCGCCAAGCGTCAACAACGACCAGGCGCTTGAAATCGCCGAGAAAACCATTGAAAGATGCGGCTACCGCCTCGGCAAGGACATGGCCCTTGGCATCGACTTTGCCAGCTCGTCGTTCTGGGACGAGAAAAACAGTGTCTACGACTATGCGAGGCAGGGCATAAAGCGCGACACCGGCGAGCAGATCGAGTTTGCAAGCAGGCTGATGAAGGACTTCAAGCTCGCGTACGCAGAAGATCCTGTGCACGAGGCGGATTTTGAGAGCATGGCAGTCCTGACTAAAAGGAACCCAAGGACTCTGGTGACAGGCGATGACATGCTGGTGACAAACGCGGAAATGGTAAGAAAGGCAATCAAGTTCGGCGCGTGCTCTGGCGCGATACTGAAGGTGAATCAGGCAGGGAGCCTGTACGACGCGCTCCAGTTCGCCAAGGAATGCACCAAAAACGGCATCGGCATAATCACGTCGCACAGGTCCGGCGAGTCAGTCGACTCGCACATCGCCCACATCGCCGTGGCTACTGGCTCAAAGATGATAAAGACAGGCGTGCTTGGAGGCGAGCGCATCGCAAAACTTAACGAGCTTGTGCGCCTGTCAGAGTATGATTTAATAGATGGTATGGCCGAACTGACCTCTACGACATGAGCAACCCCGAAGACGTCTCTTCTCCAGCGGAAGAGACCAAGGTGGAAGAGGAGACTGCAGCAGCCGTGGTAGAAAGCCCGGAAGGCCAGGACTCTATTGACACTGACAATTTAGAAAAGATGATACTTTCAACAGGCATCAGGGTAGGAACGCCGGTCAAGACGAAATACATGTCGCCTTTCATCGTGCGCGCAAACCCGGAGGGCCTGTACATCCTGGACATCAGCAAGACGCTTGCAAGGATCGACGTGGCTGCCAAGTTCATCGGCAGGTCAGACATTTCCAAGGTCGCAGTAACTTCTGCTCGCGAGTACGGCAAGACCCCGGTGGAGAAATTCTGCGAGCTGACGGGCGCAACACCGATACTCGGCCGCTTTATGCCCGGCACTTTCACCAACCCGTCGCTTCCCGACTATATGGAGCCGGAGATAGTAGTAGTGACTGACCCGCAGGCAGACCAGCAGGCAGTCATCGAGGCGACTAGGGCAGGAGTGCCAGTTATTGCCGTGGCAAACAGCGACAACGTCACCTCCAAGGTCGACTTGGTCATCCCCGCAAACAACAGGGGCAGAAAGGCGCTTGCGACAGCGTACTGGCTCCTCGCAAGGGAAGTCATGAAGAAGCAGGGCAAGATCAAGTCCGACAGCGAGATGAAGGTATCAATCGACGACTTTGAGACAAAGCTCGTCGAAGAAATATCCTAAGCCGCGCGGGATTTTTTCCTCCCACCTATTTTCTCTTCAATTTGCACAGCTTACTACAGGTAGCGGACGCCGTGGTTGTGGTTCTGTTCAAGCCTTGACTCTGGAAGGCGGGCGTCCCACATGTACGGGCAGATAACAGAGACGGGTAGATTGGTCATTGAAATAATGTCCTCACACGCGTCTTCCAG
>NZ_CAMLDP010000066.1 GCF_946478925.1 uncultured Nitrososphaera sp.
GCAGTTTGTCGACGCGTTTGCCGGCACCAACATCACCGACGACGTAAAGTACGACCTGAAAGTCTTTGACAACACTGGCAAGGAGGTATTTACAAAGGCAGACCAGACCGCCAAGGGCGGAGCCGGCGAGCAGACGCTGAACTTCCCTGCAGATGCGAGCTATCGCGTCGAAGTCGCAGTCAAGGGGCTCGTCAAGGAAGGACAGGCCCCTGACCTCACGAGAAACGGCGTGGCGAGAGGGACGGTAGTGGTGCCTGAATTTCCTGCTGGCGCGATGGTGGCAGTCGCCGGCGCTCTTGCCGCAGTCGTCGTGGCGCAGAGACTGATGGCGCAAAAAAAGACCGGTAAATGAAGGAGGGCGGCTTTTACGACGAACTGTCGGAAAAGACCTATCACGAGATACCGCGCGTCCCGGCGTCAAACAGGGTGATGCTGCACGTCCGGCAGTTCTCTGTCGGCCAGAGCTACGTGACTGCCAAGGTGGAAAACCGGCTAGGTGATATTGTAAACATCAACATCGAAGGCGGCCGTCTCGGCATAGACCTGCAAGAGACGCTGTTCAGGCTGGGCGACAGGCTGCCAAAGCACGCCTACATCATCACCACCATCAACGAGACGGGCAAGGTACTGGCTCGCAAGGTCCCCGTGCTTGGCGTCAAGGACTGGCTCCTGATATACGAGGACGACCTGTTCCTGCTTGCGGTAAAAGACGCCTATGATGAAATAGAGATAATGGTGGTCTAGATACTCTCGCCCCACCTGCCCAAAAACGCCCACTCTTGTACGGGCTTTCTAGACCTTGGCGCAAGTTCTCTTTCCCTTGTTTTTTCCGGCAGCGTCTCCGGGTTGCCGTAGTACCCTATCGCTATCATCGTGACCGGCTCAAAGCTCTCTGGTATTCCAAAAACCTGCCTTGCCTTTTCTGCGTCAAAGCCTCCCATGACGTGCATCGCAAGGCCCTGGCTGTATGCTTCAAGGAACATGTACGCAGTCGCAGACCCGACATCGTGCATGTAATGCCTGTTGTCTTTGTCGTTGTGCGTGTAGGTCTTTTTTGCCGCGGCGCACATGAGCACGGGCGCCTTTTTGGCGTACGAATTGTTTTCAGAAAGCACCGACTGCGCCTCCTCCAGCCTTTCCTTGCTGTTTTCAGCTGCGGTAAAGACGATAAACCGCCACGGCTGCTCATTAGAGCTTGAAGGCGCCCAACGCGCGGCTTCCAAAAGGGACATTATCTTTTCCTTTTCCACGGGCCTGTCGGAGAACGCCCTTGCGCTCCACCTCTTGGCGATGAGGCCGTTTATGGGATAGTCTGCCTTGGCTGTCTTGTCCATGAATGCGCGTCAAGGGAAAAGGGAATTTCTCTGTTTTGGTGGAAACGAGATGATTAATAATAATAGCCTGGCCGGACGCAGCTTTTGACCACGCCGACCAGACGTTTGTTCCCCATCGGTTTGGTCGATGTATGAACCGTTATGCAACGAGATAATTTAAACCTGATGGCGCCGCATGAGAGCAAGATTGGGTCTAAAAGCTGCCATGGGCAGGTCAAATAGCTCAAGAAATACCTTTAAATGACTAGTGGCTATCTTGAATGTAGATATGCCAGCCGTAGGGATTGATGATCTGGCGATCTATGTCCCCAAGCTTTACATCGATTACAAGGATTTTGCCGAAGCTAGAGGAATTGATCCACAGAAACTAGAGTACGGCATCGGTATCCGCAAGATGGCCATTGCCGACACCAACCAGGACCCTGCCTGCATGGCAGCAAACGCGTGCCTGAAGCTCATGCAAAAGGCGCACCTGCACCCGCAGGACATCGGCAGGCTTTATGTCGCTACAGAATCAGCACTTGACGAATCCAAAGCCCTCAACTCTTTTGTCATAGGCATGTTGGAGCAGGTGTACGGCGAAGGCTCGTTTGAGCACGCCGGTGGCATCGAGTGCAAGTTCGCCTGCGTTTCTGGCTCGTACGCGCTGCACGACAACGCCAACTGGATTCGCGCAGAGGAGAACGGTGGCAAGGCTGCAATCGTCATCGTCAGCGACATCGCAAAATACGACCTTGGCTCTGCCGGCGAGTACACGCAGGGCGCAGGAGCCGTTGCATTGTTGATAAAGGAGGAGCCACGCCTGATGGCTTTTGATCCCAAGGTCGCCTCCACCGTCATCAAAAACGAATATGATTTCTACAGGCCCTTTGGCAAGGAAACCCCGCTCGTAAACGGCGGCTACTCCAACCTTCTCTACCTCATACAGGTGAGGAAGGCTTTTGACGCCTACAAGGAAAAGGCCCTGAAAACTGGGTTGGTAAAGCTGAACGAGGGCGAAGCAATTACCGATCACATTGACTTTTTCTCCGTCCACCTGCCGTACCGCAGGATGGGCGAGAAAGCACTTGCGTACCTTTTGAGGCACGAGTGGCGCCATCTCCCGCGCTGGAAGCACATCACGAAGGAGATCGGCAAGGACGAGCCGCAGCCAAAGGACCCAAGGGGCACAATCGAGTCCATTCTTGCTGACACTGATTTCATGAAGTCAGACGAGCAGTTCCGCAGGGCGTTTATGCAGACGTCGTTCTACAACGAGACGTACGAGAAAAAGATGGCAAGCTCGCTTGAAGCGTCGGCGCAGATAGGCAACCTATACACTGCCTCGATGTACATGGGCCTCCGCAGCCTTCTTGAATTCGAGTTCAAAAAGGGCACGGACCTTGAGGGCAGGCGCGTCGGCTTTGGCTCGTACGGGAGCGGAAGCAGCGCCATGGTCTTTTCCGGCATGATTCAGCCCACGTACAAGGAGATCGTCAAGAGCCTGGACCTTGAGAACGACATCGGCGACCGCATGAAACTGTCGATAGACGAGTACGAGCGCCTTCACAGAAAGGAGCTTGATTTCAACTCTGCGGTGGCAAAGGCGCACAAAGAGTTCGTGCTCGTGAAACTCGGCGGCAGCACCGCGGACAAGGCCGGCTTCCGTGAATACGACTATGTCAGCTAGTGTGTATATCTAGCTGACTACCTTGAACTCTATTCCCTTTCTTTTCATAAAGTCGAGCAGTTTCTGCGAGCGCTTTTCATTCTCAAGCTCCAGGCTCAGGTAGACGCCTGCTGTCCCTGCGGGGATGTTGGACGAGAGCCTGTCGTGCTCCACCTCGACAATGTTGACGGACAGTTCTGCAATGTCGTCAACCACTTCCCTGAGTGCACCCGGCTTGTCCGGGAGCAGGATGAATATCTTGACTAGCCTGCCCATCTGCATGAGGCCCTTTGCCACCACCTGGCCTAGTAGGTACATGTCGACGTTTCCGCCCGACAAAAGTGATACAACTTTCTCGCTCTTGCCTGCCGGGCGGCCGTTTGAGAGAAGATAAGCAAGGCTTGCGGCGCCCGCCGGCTCGACTACCAGTTTTGCCCGCTCCATGAGCAGGAACATCGTCTTTACTATCGCAGTATCGTCCACCAGCACAATGTCGTCAAGGTGCTTGCCGAGTATCTCGTACGTGAGTTTGCCCGGGCTCTTGACTGAGATGCCGTCTGCTATGGTATAGCCTGCCTTTACCGACTGGAGCGAGCCCTTTGCTATCGACTCTTTCATTGCCGGAAACGCCTTGGACTCGACTCCGATTATCTTGACGTTTGGCCTTTTCGCCTTGATTGCGATGGACACGCCTGCTGCAAGCCCTCCGCCTCCAACTGGCAGGTATATCCTGTCGGCGTCTGCAAGGTCCTCCAAGAGTTCAAGGCCAATGGTCCCCTGTCCCGCTATCACGTCCGGGTCGTCAAACGCGTGGATGATGGTCCTGCCCTCCTGCCTTGCGATTTCCTGCGTGGCCTCCCACGCCTCGTCGTAGTTAAAGCCCTTCTGGACCACTTCCGCGCCGTACGACCTTGTGGCCGCGACCTTGGCCGGCGACGCGTTCTGCGGCATGACAATCGTGCAGGGCACGTTCTTCCTTGCGCTTGCATAGGCCACTCCCTGCGCGTGGTTGCCTGCAGATGCCGCAATCACGCCATAGCCTGCCTGCTTTTCTGTCAGGCTGCCCACCTTGGCAAGCGCGCCGCGCACCTTGAACGAGCCGGTCAGTTGCAGGCATTCGAGTTTCAGAAACACATTTGTGCCTGCAAGTTTTGAAAACGTGCTGGAACGCTGAAGCGGCGTCTTTCTGATGGTGCCCTCTAGCAGTCCCCTTGCCCTTACAATGTCGTCGTAGGTCGGGACTTTGTGCTTCCTGTCAGACTTCCACACGCTGTCATCGTTCATTATGGATATGCAGGGCAACAACAGCCAAGCGCCTTAATTATAATTTGTGTCTTGCACAAGACTCGAAAGCGTACAGGCACGGCTTTAGGCTACGGAGGCTTGTGATGCTTGAAGATGAGATCGATAAAATGGCAAAAACCGCGCAGTGGGTAAAATAATAATAAGAGAAGAAAAAAGGCCCTACTAGTTAGTTAGGGCAGCCTTCCATCTTTTGAATCCAGTACCCCTGCTGCTTTATCGATTTCTCTACAAACGGCGGGGCTTCCTGGATGTGGCAGAACTGGCACTCTTCTGAGGTCATCTTTTGACCTGCCTGGCCCACGGTCGCAAGCCATTCCTGGCCGTACCCGATGGCCTTTTCGTGGGGAGTGTTTGCCTCTACCACGACGTCAAAGTGCATTGTCTTGCCGTCCTTCTTTTGCACGTATGTATCGTAAACTGCGCATTCCATGTAAAAAAGTCCGGAAAGACGGTATTTAATCTATGAGCCCGCTTTTCACCTTGTGAGAAAGGTGGTAATTGTTCTATGTTACTAGCATGCTGCAGGTCCCTGACGGGCAATCTAGTTCAGCAGTGGCTGGCCGGGAACAAAAAGTAGCGTTCTGATTATTTTTTTCAGTTTCCAGTTTCCGCCTCTAAAAGGGTCAGGCAGGCGGCAAGCAGGTCCACAAGCTGGAAATGGTAGAGGTCGCACTCCTTTATCCTCTCCACGTTCATGCCCAGTTTGCCAAGGGCGTTGTAGACTTCGGCACTCTCTATCAGCTCTGTCAGGGCCTGCGGCTGGAAGGGCTTTTGGATAACGTCCACCCTACTGTAGAATTCTTTGTGTAGTTCTTCGGTATGTTCGACAGAGTCAGAGACAAAGACGACTCTCTGGCGGGGATTGACCGACAAGATTTCTTTGGCAGCCTGCAGCCCGTCCCCGTCCGAAGCCCTGTGGTTCAGTACGACGGCGTCAAAAGGCAGGGCAATGCTGGATGAGGGAGAAGAATGGCCATTGTCCCTTGCCGCAAGAACGGCGTGCTCTAATTCCGACTTGTATCTTTGCAGGAACTCTTGGACATTTGCGGCAATAGTGACGCAATAGTTTGATTTCTGCAATGTACTTTCGTAAAAGGACAGGTCACTTGGATTGTTTTCGGCAATCAGTATTTTTTTCACAAACCGAAAATTAAACCGTATGGCAAATATTAATAAGTTATGCAAAAACACCACTTTGCCGGCCATTTGAATTTGTTAAATGCATAATCACATTAATATTGGTTCTTTTATACCCACAATCATGCTAAAACCGTCCAAAATGAGGGCTGTCGAGACAAAAAAGAACCAAGCGCCATCATACTGTATGACGTGTCCAAAGGTAGCGACGAAAGAAGCGCTGTTCGAGCTGGAAAACTGCACCATAGTCCGAAGGTATTGCGACGAGTGCTCGTCCGCAGCAGAATACGAAACTCCTTTACAATGACTGCATGTGTGCTCATCTCTTGCATGGCAAAAAAAGAAGATGGAATCGGACATACACGTATCCACGCAAGCCGTACAAGCACAGCCATAATGAAATAATTATTGTCTTGACGGCGAATGCGGGCAAATCCTTGACTCTTCTTGTAGCTTCTCGACATGTGTGAAAGAAAGAGATGAGGCGAAAATCATTCTTCTTATGCTTTTAAACAACTATTCTTATTGAAAGTGACTTTTTCGTCGGTACAAAGAGATTATCTTAAATAGCCTTACAATTCTCCTGAATTCACACGGCATCGCATGTATCGCAGAAAAAGAAGCATGGAATCCGGATGGGTCATCAATAATGAAACTTAGCGCGCTGGACAAGGAGATACTGAAAATGATTCTTGCGCCCCGCGACGGCAAAATCATCTGTTCAAAGGAAATAGCCAAAAGATTGTCGGTTCCTGCCACGACCGTTCAGAGACGCCGAAAAAGGCTGGAAAACGAGGACATACTGAATACGTCTTATTGCATAAACCTAAAGAGGTTTGGCTGGCGCCACGTTGACTTTTTGATTTCGACGCAGAACGGCAAGACGATGACGATAACAAAGAGGCTGGAAAAAATGAAGCAAGTCGTCTCTGTCACGAGGAGCATAGGCCAGCCAACAATCGACCTAAAAGTCGAAACAATCTTGGTGGACAACGAAGAGATACTCAACATGTTGGAGACCATAAAGAGCATGGACGGCGTAAGGGACGCTATCTGGTCAGAATCCATACAGCGTGTCGTGCAAAAGGCCGCCGTGCCGGAACACCTTATCGATTGCATCTGACACGCGTGTAGGGCGCCTATGCGTGTTCGTCTGCTAATAAAAGAGTGAAAAACTGGTCGATTGTAAAAAATTATTTTGCCGCGGAATAGGAATACTTGCTTGCTTTTCCGTGTCCGTTTTTTCCGAGTATTTTTGTCAGCTTGGGGCTTGTAGAAATAGCATATACCTCCTCGGACCACACGATTCTTTCGACTCCTTCCATCTCCTTTGTCCGAGATATCAGGTCGAGTACCTGCCGGCTGTCGCTGAAGGCAAATGTGCCGATTACGTCAGAGTTGCCTAGGTGCACGCCTACGCAAAAGACCCCGTCGTACGCAAGCAGCTTGTCCACCGTGGACTGGATGTTTCCGTCGTTCAAATAGACATGCAGAAACCCCTTCTTTATCCTGAGTTTTGAATAACCGAGTTCAAAGGTCGGCTTTATCGCTCCGTTTTGTACGAGCAACCGGGCCCTTCTCTGGATGGTGCTTAATGGCTTTTCCAAAAGTTGAGCACTCTGCCGGGTCGTGTGGCCGGACATCAGGAGATCAATCAACTTCAGGTCGACCTCGTCCAAACGCAGATCCGCACGTGCGTTTGAATCGCCGTCATCCGGCAGATGATTGATGTGCTCAGACAAGAATGCCCTGCCCCACCTATTATGCCGCCCTGTTGTATTAAACAATAATGGATTATATGAACGAAAGAGATCGCCTACCGTTACAAAAAACCATATCTTTACCCCCCCATGCATTTTTTGTCATTTGACAGATGCGAAAAAGGCTTTTTTCGCTGCTACGCAGCTCTTTCTAACCTATCCTAGACAGTATCTCTTTTCCCGCGTTGAACTCTCTGTTAAAACGTCTTTCAGAGCTTTTCAAGGATGTGCATGGGAACCGATGATTTTTTCCCAATCACCTGGACTATCTCGCTCCACACCACGTCTTTGATTCCGGGCATCGCCTTTAGCAGTTCCATGATGCGAAGTATGTCTGCGTTGCCCTCCAGAATTGCCTGGACATGCAGGTCGATGGTCTGCTGGCCTATGCTCCTTCCGACATAGACCACTTCGTCCAGTTTTATCAGCTGTCTTGCGATAAACATGGTCTTGCCCTTCTCTGTGGCAATAAGAAAATCTACTCTGTGCCAGCCGAACTTTTTCAAATCCAGCGAGTACGTCATCGTCAGGAGGCTCTCTTCCAGCTTCCGCCGGCGTCTCTGGATGGTGGTTGCGGGGACGCCCAAAGCCTTTGCAATTGCTTTTGACGATACTCTGCCGTCTGGTGTGAGAAGTATCTTTAAAAGATCTTTGTCTACCCTTGAAAGCGACTTCACAGGTACAGTGACTATATATCCAAATACTATTAAATGTAATGCAGTTTGACTAACTTTTCTCTATCGAATTCATCTTTTCTGACCGTATGAGCCAGTATTGTGAGTTTTTATGCAGAAATGTAGATGATTGTGGTTTATGTTGCATTAAAGGCAACTATTTACGCAAGGATGCCGCAAAAGGTGATTCCTAAAACAACGCAACTGCAGTATGCTTCTTTAAATTATCTACACCGTACTGTTTCAGGCTTTGCATCATCATCCAAAGAAAAAAGCCTGATACTGATGGTTTAAATCCGATCTTTTGGAAGTGCCTTTGCACATGTTCAACAGGATGGCCGGAAACGCCGGCAGCTACAAGGCGCAGGAATTCCCAGAGGGGTTTACGTGGCTCAACACGGACAAGCCGCTTTCAATCGCAGGCTTGAAGGGCCAAGTCGTCGTGCTTGATTTCTGGACTTATTGCTGCATAAACTGTATGCACACGCTTCCCACGCTTGACTGGCTGGAGAAAAAGTACCGCGGCCAGCCCGTCGTGTTCATAGGCGTCCATTCCGCGAAATTCTTTAACGAGCAGCAGGCTCAAAACGTGCAGGAGGCGGTGGGCCGCTATGAAATACGCCACCCTGTGCTTGTCGACCAAGAAATGAAGGTCTGGCGCTCGTACAACGTGACTGCATGGCCTACGATTGTCATCATAGACCCAAAGGGCAGCATCGTGTACCAGCAGGCCGGCGAGGGGCAGAAAGACGAGCTTGACGACGTCATCGGGGTCTTGCTGGAGCAGCACCGCGCCGCAGGGACGCTTGCAAAAGAGCCCATTGAGATAAAACATCCAAGGCAGGCGCAAAGCCGAGTGCTTTCATACCCGGGCAAGCTTGCGTTTTCGCCGGACGGCAAGATGCTTGCGATAAGCGATTCAAATCACAACCGCGTGCTTGTAGTCGACTCTGAAAATGGCAAGATAATCCACAAGGTCGGGGGCACGGCGCGGGATCTACGCGACGGAAGTTTTGAAGAGGCGCGCTTTTTCCGCCCGCAGGGTATTGCGTGGACTGGAGATGGCAAGATATACGTTGCAGACACTGAGAATCACGCGCTCCGGGAAATCGACATACCTGCAAAAAAAGTAAGGACGCTTGCCGGCGACGGCAGGCAGGGCGCGTGGATTTCCGGCGCACAGGACGGCAAGATGACGCAGCTGAGCTCGCCTTGGGACCTTGCATACTCGGACGGCTTTTTGTTCATCGCAATGGCCGGCCTACACCAAATATGGGCCTACCACGTCGAGTCGGGCAAGATTGGCTCGTTTGCCGGCAGCGGCTATGAGAACATCGTCGACGGCTCTTTTTCCGAAGCCCAGTTTGCG
This sequence comes from uncultured Nitrososphaera sp., assembly GCF_946478925.1. Next base: position 9,228 of record NZ_CAMLDP010000066.1, read on the forward strand.
CAGCCAAGCGGCCTTTCCATCTACGGCAGTTTTCTGCTCGTGGCAGACAGCGAGGTGTCTGCCGTCAGACTGCTTGATCTGCGCAAAAAGACGGTGCAGACAGTGGTGGGCGAAGGGCTTTTCGAGTTTGGGTTCAAGGACGGCCCACTTGCAAGCGCGCGACTGCAACACCCGCTAGGAGTACACTGCGCCGGCAACAAGATCTACATCGCCGATACGTACAACCACGCAGTACGCCTGATAGACCTTGACAAGCAGGAGGTATCAACCGTGGTCGGCAATGCAGGAGAAAAGACGATGTGCAGGGTAGACGACCCTGCGTGTGACACGCTTGGGCTATTCGAGCCTTCAGATGTCAAGCAAAAAGGGAACGTGCTGTACATTGCCGACACAAACAACCACCTAGTCAGGACGTTCGACCTTGACAAGATGGTGTTAAAGACGCTTGCCATAAAAGAAGAATAGCGTCAAGAAACCTTTTTCTGCACTGCGCACAAATCTAGCAACAGCATATGTCATACCCATCTGACGTGTTTTCAAAGCTCTATGCCGGCGAAGAAAGCGACAAGCTGTACCCAAAGGAGGAGGTCGCGCAGCAGGCGCCGGAAGGAGCCGAGGATGTGCTCCAGACCAACATATTCAATGTCATGCTGAACCGCAGGTCGCAGCGCAAGTTCGAGGACCGGCAGGTGGAGGACTGGAAGATGGACATGATATTTGCAGCCTCTGACACGGCGCCGACCGCTGGCGGGTTCCAGGGGTTTGAGATATTCAACGTCAAAAAGGCAGACGTAAAGGCAAGGCTGGTCGAGGCCGCAAACAGGCAGCCGTACGTGAACGCGCCAGAGGTGCTCGTTTTCTGCATGAACCCGCAACGGGTAAAGCTGAACTTTCCGCCGGAAATCATACGCAAGTTTTCTGTGCAGGACGCCACGCTTGCGGCCGCGTACGCGCAATTGGCCGCGCACGCGCTCGGCCTGAGCACCGTCTGGATAGGCATGATAGACGAAAAGAAGGTCATGGCCGCGCTGGGAACGGAGCTCGTGCCGTCCTCGATACTGTGCATCGGCTACCCGCAAAAGATGCTGCAGCCAAAGCCAAAGCGAAACTTGGTGGAGCTCATACACACGGTTCAGTAGCCGGCGTCCATCATGAACGCCAGCGTCTCTTCCCTCTTGACGATGCTGGTCTTGTCGGCGCGCTTTACTTTGGTGTTGATGCGGACGTTTACGATGTCCTTGCCAAAGGCCATGTCGAGCCGGACGTCGACTCCGCCGGGCACCCACGCGCCGTCCTGCGTGTGGTCCAGAACGACGCCGTCCATAGGCACTATGACCTTGCTTACCCTGACTATGTTGTCGATGGCGTTGCTTATCCTGATTCTCACCGTAGCCTCTGTGTACTTTTCTGCTGAAATGCCTGCCTCTGTTGTGCTTGTCTCCGACTCTGAAAAGCGGCAGACCGTGCCGGCCTCTGGCGAGCCGTACAGCGCGTATTTCTGAGGTGCAAGCGAGAACGCGTCTATCAAGAGTTCTTCGTCGTCCGACTGGCGGTACACACCTATCTCTATTGGAATCTTTGTGTACACAACCGCGTCGCTTCTCTGGTCCATGACGACGGGCGACCTGAACTTGATGTACACGTTCTTGGCCACCTGCTTTGGGGTGAGGAGCGGGGCTATGGGAAAGATGCCCACAACCACGCCGTCGCCACTGTCGGAGATTATGGTA
>NZ_CAMLDP010000067.1 GCF_946478925.1 uncultured Nitrososphaera sp.
GTAAACGCGCTATCTCTGATTGCAGTCTGGTGCAGCGAGCCATCGACGAAGTTGTCGACCTCTACTGATGCGGCGATGGAACCGAGGCAGATGACAAAGATGTAGATCTTTTTCAGTCTCTGTATTTCGACTTCTTTTGGTATTAACGCTGGCATTTGTGCCATTGTAGTTCCTCGCAATTGATGGGAAATCATGATTCTAATTGCTTGTCATGTAAAACTTGTCGTACAACATGTAAATATTGCAAGATTGCTCAGAATGCAATTCCATTAGTAGGGCGTTGGCCGGTTTGTATTTCAAAAAATTTCATTGTCTGCAAAATGTGCAACGATGATTTATGATATTGATAGTCATTCTTTGCAAAATTGTGCAGTCCAGTGCAACATTTTGCTAGCCAGTTGGCGTTTTTTCCCACGGAAAGACTATCCACCGCTCGTGGTTCAGCAGCTCCCCATAGGCGCCGAATTCTTGCGGATAGCGGCTCATGCAGAAAACAAACGTGCAGTCAAAGCCTTGCGTGGCCCTTGACACCTTTTTGTAAATGTCGCCGGTGTCATAGATGTCGTCTATTACCAGATATTTTTTGCCTTCCTGCAGGCGCGGCATCTCCGCCTCTATCACCTGCTTGCCCCTGACCGGGATGAGCATTATCTGGTCGATGCCAAGCTCCTCGGCCAAAAGCTTGGCAGGGATTATCCCGCCGTTTGCTATTGCCAGCACGCAGTCGTATTTGTCTTTGCGTATTTCTGCGGCGATTTTTCGCACAAGTCCCTGAACCTCCTGCCAGCTACAATGTTCCACAGGTCCGTTTCCAGCCTGCACGTTTTTTTCATCAAACGCCCGCCATTTAAGCAAATGCCACTCAGCCAAGCTCAAGCGTAGTCACGCCGTAGATGCGTGAAATGTCGAGGTCCGGCTTCAAGCCCTTGTACATCCTTGCAGTCTCAAACACCTTGTGCATTCCCACTTCCTTTGCTAGGTCGACTGCCATGCCGTTTGCCTCAGGGACATCGATGTACACCGGCTCGCCTGCCGCGCGCCCGGCAAGCCCCCAAAAAAGGTCTCTTGCAGCTTGCCGCGTGTCTGCAAACAGGGGCCCCACCTTGAACCCCCGGACGCACTTGCGTACGACGCCGTACCCGACAAGTTTTCCTGCGTCCATGCAACCCAGCGCAGCCCCTTGCCTTTGGTCCAGCCATTTTTCCAAAAACCGTGTGCGTGACGCGGGAAAAAGCCTCTTTTCGTATTCCGCGGCGGCCTTGGTGCCATATTTTCGCAGGTCGATTATGCTGCCGGGAGGCGGTCTGGCCCCTCTGTCTCCGGCCGACTCGTAGCGGATGTTCCTGTACGCAAGCACAAAACCCTGTCTTTCATAGTCGCGCAGACGCCCTACCACGCCGTCGAGTCCGACGCTGCGGCTTCCAAGGCGCCGCATCGCGTGGCGCCACAGCTCCATCCCAAAGCCCTTGCCCCGGTGCTCTGGCTTTACTATGTACAGCCCGAGAAACCCAAACGCGTTGTTGTAAGCAACGGCAGAGATGCAGCCGATGGGTTCGCCGGAAAGCAGCCCCACAAGGTACCCTTCCGGATCAGAATCAAAGAACGCGTCTGCGTCGTGCAGACCAGGGTTCCATCCCTCGTCGGCGGCCCAATCGAGCGCAAGGTCAAGCTCCTGCCTTTCCATCGGCCGAACTTTAAAGCCGCCGCGGCTTGCCAACTGCCGCCATAGGGCTGAGGGAATAGATAAACAATCAGCCAGCCAGTCAGTCAGTCAGCTTGCCGGCTGCATCGACACTACCGCCCATGTGTGCGGGTGCGCCTTTACCGGGGCATAGCTTACCCTCATGCTCTTGCCGTCAACGGTCTCTACGAGGGAGCCAGACTTGTCTGCAAGTGCGGCCTTGACGCTTTCAAGGCTTGAAAAGCTCCGCAGGTCTTTTCTCTCTACAGACGGGTCTCTTGCCGAGTCGGCAATCTCGGTCCCGTTGTGGTCCACAAAGATTACCCGCGAGTTGCCTCCAAGCTGCCTAAGGTCCTTTTCTATCTCGTCAAGGTTGGTAATGGCGACCCAGTACCCGATGGCGCCCTTTTCCGTGCCCTGCTCGTGGACCGGCACTGCCACCGCCACCGTCGGCTCGTGGATGGCCGCCGACATGAACACAGAGCTGACGTACGAGTCGCCGGTGGAAGATACCCCCTTGTACCAATCCCGGTCAGAGTAGTTCAGTTGCGGCAGCTGCTTTTGCTGCTCAAAGGGCTCGCCAAGGTAGAGGTTCCCATCTGGCGTGAGGAAAAAGATGCTTGCTACGTCGCCGTACGTGGCAACGATCTCCTTTGCGACCTCCCTCTTGGCAGAGTCTGCGTCCTGTGGTATCCCCATCTGGGCGGTGCTTACGAGAGACAGCGAATCGGTATTTCTGACTGCAGGCATCGCGCCTGTCAGCTCCATTACCTTGACAGAACCTGCAATCCTTTCCTCAAGGTTAGATGCAAGGAGGCGCAGGTCTGGCGAGTTTCCGGTGGGCTTGTTTTCTCCCGCCTGGACGTACGCAACGGCGATGATGCCGGCCGCCGCTATGATTGCCGCGGCAATTATCACCGGCACGACGGCACTGCTTTTTGAGGACAATACGCCTGCTAAAGAGGCCACTTGGATATATGCTCTGTGCAAAAATTAGGGGCTCAAGGTCCTGTGGAAAAGTAATATATCATCCGCATAACGGGACTTTGAGTGTTGTTGGGCAGGACCAGAAACCTTGCGGCATATTCGGCCGCAGTCGCAATAGCAATCATCATACTCGCAGCAGCCGGGATGGCAGGAGCCGGCGCGCTAGAGAAAAAGATAACAGAGAAGGAAGCAGGCGACGTGCGCGCCCTTGCCATTGCCACGGAGGCCAAGATCTCCGCCGTGGCGTCACTCATGGAAGCGGCCGGCAAAACGCCACAGATGGCCGTCGGCGCGCCGTACGCGTCGCAGATAACGGCCGAGTCCAAGGGCGTGCCGCAGGGCGCGGACATAGAAAAGAGGCAGGTCGCGCAGTCAGTTCTATCAAGCAGCCAGGACGTGGAGGCCGTGGTGTTCATACTTCCAAACGGCGAGGTGTACATTGAAGAGCCGTTTTACAGGCAGATGAACCTGACCAAGACCAACCTTGCGTTCCGCGACTACTTCAAGGGCGCAGTGGCAAGCGGCTCGACGTACCTTGGCGAAGTGTACATTTCAGCGTCCAGCGGCGCAAGCACGACGGCAGTCGCAGTCCCGGTGACTGCAAACGGTGAGCTCAAGGGCGTCTTGATTGGCCTAGTCCGCCTCCAGAACCTTGACAGGTTTGCAAAGGACATGTTCGAAGATGACGACGACGGTAGGCGCTTTACTTTCGCCGATCAGAACGGCCACGAGGTAGTGTATTCAAACAAGCTTGTCTCGTCGCTTGGAGCCGGCAAACCCCTTGCAGAAATGGACGTGTACAAAAAGGCAATTTCCGGCGAGTCAGGCTCGGCAATCGAGTCGATAGGAGGCAAGGACATGTTAGTTTCGTATCACCCTGTCAGGGCGCCGGGCACAACCTGGGCGGTGTTTTCAATCCAGCCTTACGAGTCAGTCATGAAGCCGGTGCAAGACCTAAAGGCGCAGGTGTATTCCGCAGTTGCAATCGCGGCTGCGGCCGGCGCAGCCCTTGCGGTAGTAATGGTTGCTAAAAAATCATAAAAATAGAGGGGCCGGGCACGCGCCAGTCCCCTCTATTGTGTCAGGGTTTTTGCCACCGCATCGATAGTGTAGGTCACTGTAAAGGGCTCGCCGCTCCTTTTGTGGAAGACGAGGGCGCTTCCGGTAAAGTCAAAAGTGCCCGATGCGATAGGCGAGTCTCCTGAAAGTATAGGGGTGTCGACAATCCCGGTCATGTGCGAGTAGGTTATCGTAGTCCCATTGATGACGGCTACTGGCGGCTGGCCGTATTCGGCTGTCGGAGTCACGGCAGGGTTGTACCGGTGCATCACCTCTATCTCTATCGGCTTGCTTGCGGTGAACGTTACTGTACCGGACCATATCCTGCCGTCATCTCTCAGCGGGAGGGCAAAGACGACCTGGTGGGTCGGGTGCCCTTGGGCCGTGACCGGCGCCGGAGCGGACATGACGGTTTTCTGGATTCGTACTATGGTGCTGCTTTGCTGCTGCGCAGAGGCGTAACCTCCCTGCAGGACGATTGCTATTGCGGCAGATGCCAGGATGGCTGCTGCCAGGATGCCGAACTTGGTCTTGTCTATAGACATGACTGTAGGGAAATGGCATCTTGATATATGCTTAAGTCCCGGAAGAAAGAAACGGGGCGTGTAGGGCTCGGTTTTTACTTTGCGTACGTGCTACGCTTGTGTGCAGGCGAGCAATACCCGCAATAGTCGGTATTTGGCCTGCTGTGGCAGATGCATTCGCACTTGCCGCCTGATGTCTTGTTGTTGAATTTTCTCACAAAGAATCGTGCGCCCTGATGTTATTTAAGCTAACATGCCGTAAACAGACAGACGGAAGCATCAAGTACTGCGTCGCCCCAGCATCTGCGGCGATGAAGAGTCTAGACGGACCTGAAACAAGATGATGTGTTTTGCACTCGGAGCCAGAAACATATTATCAATCCTGCACACGCGCAGAGTTTTTTAGCTTCCACGCCAGCAGCTGCCTACAGGGAAAAAAATGAGAAGTAGCAGCAGTGCCGGCAGCAGCCTGCTTGCCGAAAAATGCGCCAGAATAGCGACAGAAGGAGCTGAAAAGGTGGCCGCAAGAGGCACGTTTGGGGTAGGCGGCCTTTTGATTGAAAACAATACGGGAAGGGTGCTGAAAAAGGCATTAAACAGAGTAATATCAGAAAACGCGATAGACCCTACGGCGCACGTTGAAAAACAGCTCGTGGACTGGTATTTTTCCAGAAGAAAGGCGCTGCCACCGGCTGCAGGCATGACGATAATATCCTCCCTTGACCCATGTATAATGTGCACAGGCGCAATTCTGGGCGCAGGTTTGGGAGTAATCCACATCGCGGACGACCCCGAATGCGGAGTCAGCTGCAGAGGCCACAACGATCTGACCACGCTGCCGGCAGAACTTCGGCAGCAAAAGGCGGCGAGCTTCTCCACGTTTGGCCTGCGCGGCAAGAGAGCCTTTGCAGGGCCGCAGGATTCCATCTTTTCCAGAAGCGAAATCGACCCGCTTTTTGAAAAGCGCTCCACCAGAGCTTTTACGTCCAGTCTAGGCAGGGTCAGAGGGCGCATAAACAAGAACTGGATTTCTCCAGACTGTCTGGAAAATCCTAGGCTGCTTGCCAAGAACAAGCCTTCGTCGCATATCGTGAAAACTGTCAGGCGGTACAACCCGGAGGCTTTTTCAGAGAAGCACACGCTAGAGCAGGATGCGCCTGGTGCCGCGCTTGGGCGGGTGTTGATAGAAAAAGCAGAGGAGTCCTACAGAAATACAGGATCGTTGTTCAACTCTGCCTGCATTATCGACCCGTTTGGGAACATACTGCTTTCGGCAGGCGGCGCAAATTCCGTCGAGCAGACGCCGCTTCTTGACGTTATGCGTAGGTATTATTCGCTGGCAAGCGATGTAGGAAAAGACGGCAGGCGATACTTGGCCCACCCAAAATATTGCAAGATAGCAATCCTGTTTGGCCCGGCAAGAGATCCGACGGGCTTTATGGAAATAGGAGCTCTTGGCTCGTTCTTTGAGGGCAAGCTTGCAAAACATGGGCAGCTGGAATACGTCCTTCCTAGGCAAGACGCCTCGGAGCTGGCAGATACGCTGCGCAACCTGCCCCCATTTTACTCAAAGACAATAAACCTGAAAAACGCTATACGACAAACGCGGGACGGTGCTCTTGTTGAATTCTGCGGAAAAGCGGTAGCAAAGAGAAACAGGATGTGAACCCTTCATCAGGGATCTTTTGCCCTGATAGGCGACTACTGCTACCACTATTACCTTGTCATGCTCGCCACTGCCTGTGCTCTCGGTGCCCTTGCGAAATAGACGGTCAAACCTATCCACGACACAAGCTGGAGGGCAGTCAGGAAAAGGTCTGTCGCGCCGGAAGCATAGAGTGAAGTAAAGAACCCCTCAAGGACAAGTTTTGCGGCCTGGTCTACGGCATAGGCAAGGCCGACGACCAGAACTGCGGGGTGCCTTGTTCTTTTTGCGGCTGCCCAGAACCCGACTATTGCGGCGCTTCCAAGCAGCCCAAACGCGCCTCCCATTGCCCCGTATTCGACGGGATTGCCCGGCGCGCCAGCGCACACGGTGTGGCCGCCGGTGCCGTCTATCCAAAGCGAATAGGAAAAGCCGCTTGCAGAGCACACCAAGGCGTGGCCCGTTTCATGCAGCAGGCTGATAGGAACCAAGAGCGCGATGTACAGTATTACGGACCACCGTATCACTCCGCGGTTGAGGCGCAACGGGGTAGAGGTCGCCATGCTATTGTACTACTGCCCCTTCACGCCTGCCAACGGACTGCATTGCAAAACCGCTAATGACAAGGCCGGCTGTCAGCGCCATGGACACTGCCAGTTGCGGAAGAGGAATGTGAAGGATCAGCCCGCCAGCCAGAGATATGCCGGCGCCTATCCCGGCATATTGCAGCCACTTTGTGTAAGCTCCTTTCAACCTTGCCATCTAGAATAATGTTCCATTACGCGCTCTTATATCACGTGGAACATTGTTACTCAAATAAGAAAAGCCAAGGCGACAGATAGGTCGCCAGACAAACAGGATGCGGAGAGAAAAATGAAGATAAAACTTGCCGTGCTGGGCGGGGCCGTAACAGCGGCAGGGGTCCTGCTGTTTCTGTATGCGAGTATGCAGCCTACCACTCCAGACTGCCTCGACACCTGCGGCCTGGCAGCCGGAGGCAAACTGTACCTGACTGCGTTGCTTCCGATCACGGTTTTCACGCTCGGCGGCTGGATTCTGGCTTTGGGCATAAGGCGGAAATGACCGCGTCATGCCGCGCAGGTATTTTTTCCGGAATAAGATCCGCGGTTGTGCTACCAGATAGCGTCTACTATAGTATTATACATCTAATCGTTTAGACAATTCGATGAGTGTACTATAAGGCTTTAATCCAATAGTGCGGGAAATCCGGCATGAAAACAATTTCGATGGCCCTAGCCATCCTTGCCTCTGCGATTCTTGTCGGCTCGGCTGTTGGCTCTGCCTCCTTCAGGGCTTATGCCCACACGTTCCATGGCGACGAAAACGTTGCATTCCTTACCATGGTGCAGCAGATAAAGGTAGAGACCTCGCTTGCCGGCAACAATACTTCGAACAAGGAAGTGGCAGACCATCACGTTGAACATGCAGCTCAGGCGCTTGACAATTCGACTCTGAAAGAGATAGCAGAAAAGAACCAGAGAATAGCTACCGACCTTCCGCAGTCCATCCAACAGGTGAAAACGTCGATAGATTCGGGCGCCAGCCCTGACGAAGTGAAGCAGAACGTCCAGGCGCTCAGCGACCTGCTGGACGAAGCTACAGATGTGCGCATCGAAAAGACGCAGGTGACCAACACAACCGTTCAGGCCACTGTGGTGGCAAATCTGGTAAACGAGGCGCTTGAGCACTATGGCGAAGCGGTGGGCTTTGAAGGCAACATGACAGACATGTCGAGCATAGGCGCTACACCAAGTACAGGTGCGCAGGCCAGTGCAAAGGTCGTGGACATCGCCAACTACCAGAGCTCCCAGGCGTTTGCGCAAAAGGCGCAAGAGCTGTACCAGCAGATCAAGTCAAGAGCCCTTCCCGGCGCGGACAATGCGGTGAAGGCACTTGATGACTCGTTCCCGGCGTTTGTCAGCGCCATCAAGGACAAAGCATCCCCGATGGAAATCATGCAGATAGCGCACACCAAGATTCATCCCAACTTGATGACGGCATACAGTCTGCTGGCGACGTAAGACGCACGGAAAAAAAGAAGGGCTCACAGCCCTCCGTCCTTCTTCTCTTTTTTTATCTTATTACGCACAGCATTTCATAACAAATGGCTTCTTCCGAATAATCATTCAAAATTGTCGCTAAACTTTTTCCTGTGCAGGTCCACTTCGTCCTGGGGCGCAGGGTTCTTTACGTCGTGCCTGTGCAGGTTCTTGTTTTCCCGGGACAGGGATTTCTTTTCGTGCTCTTCTCTGACGTGGTGGAGCCTGTCCTTTTCATGTATGAATTCCTTGCCGCAGTCGTGGCAGCGGACAATCGCGTGGTGGTGCACTTCTCTGGCGTGCCTTATGAGGTCGTCGTAATTTTCAAATTTTGCGTCGCACTGGTCGCATGAGAACTCTTCTTTGTGCAGGATCACGCAGAATATTTGCGTGCATATGATAAAATAGTTTTTAGCGGCTTGCCATCATTAGCAAGGAAGTGCTTCTTCTTCTTCAAGACATAAGAGCGAGAAGCGGCATTATCATCCCGGTGTAGAGAGACAGCTTGGGCCTGAAAGAAGACGCAATCAACCTTCACAGGATGCTAAGGGGCAAGATAGAGATGCACAACAGGGTGTCAGTCGACAGCATATTTGAAGAGGGAAAAGGCACCCTCGGCCTGATTTACACGCCGGGAGTAGCCTACGTGTCAGAGGAGATTGGCAGGAACAAAGAGCTGGCCTACGAATACACCTCAAAGTGGAACAACGTTGCAATCGTCTGCGACGGCACAAGGGTCCTGGGCCTTGGAAACGTCGGGCCGGAAGCCGCAATCCCTGTCATGGAAGGCAAGTCCGTCCTGTTCAAGTCTCTGGCAGACATCAACGCGATTCCCTTGTGCATAGCCGCCCAGGACAAGGAGGAGATAATCAGGATTGTAAAGGCCATCCAGCCGGGATTCGGGGCTGTCAACATCGAGGACATCGAGTCCCCCAAGGTGCTTGAAATCGTAGAGACGCTAAAAGAACAACTGGACATACCGGTGTTTCATGACGACCAACACGGGACTGCGGTGATTACCCTGGCCGCGCTGGTAAACGCTCTGGACCTAGTCGGGAAAAAAATCGACGGCATAAGGGCAGTCATTGCAGGGGCCGGCTCTGCGGGGTACGGCATATACAGGATACTGGAACAGGCAGGCTGCAGGGACATTATCGTCGCAGACAGCAAGGGCGCGATATACAAAGGAAGAACAGACATTGTTTCAGGAAACAACAGGTATCGCCGGGAAATAGTCGAAAGGACCAACGTGGGAGAAATCCGCGGCGGCATTGGAGACATCATCAAGGGAGCAGACCTGTTCATAGGAGTCTCTGGCAGGGGAAACGTCGTGAGGCCGGACATGATAAAGACGATGAACAGGGACGCCATCGTGTTTGCGTTGAGCAACCCGGACCCAGAGATACTTCCCCCCGATGCCCTGAGCGCAGGAGCAAGGATAGCTGCAACAGGCAGATCTGATTTTCCCAACCAGATAAACAACGCAGTGGTGTTCCCGTCGGTCCTCCGGGCCCTGCTGGACCTGCGTGCAAGATATCTGGACGAAGAAATGCTCGTGGCGGTGTCTTTTGCCATCGCCGGCCTTGTCGACCGCAAGCACCTGACAGAGAGTTTCATAATCCCAAAGGTAAACGACCCCAGAATCCTGCCGGTCGTCACGCAAACGTTGCGGGACGCTGTCATGAAGCACTTGGACGCAAAGGGGCAGGTCCTGCAGCAATAATGGCAGAACTGAATCTTAATTAATTCAAAAAACACTTCACTCCAACAGAAGATATGCATGTCAAACGATAAAAATGCCGCCAGCAAGCAACTGTCCAAAGACATACTGCCGCTTTTTACCGACAAGAACCTGGTGTGCGTTGCGACTCTCATGGAGGACGGGTCTCCCCAGATCACCCCGACGTGGGTCGACGTTGACGAATCCCAGAACACCATTCTTGTCAACACTGCAAAGGGCCGTGTCAAGCAAAAGAACTTGGCAAGAGACCCGAGGATCGCAGTCGCAGTGGTCGACAGGAATAACCCGTACAATGTCGCGACCATAAGGGGAAGGTGGCAGAGCAGGCGACAGAAGGGGCGGACGCCCACATCGACAAGCTGGCCAAGAAATACCTTGGACTTGACAGCTATCCGTTTCGCAATCCAAGCGAGCAGAGGGTCATATTGAAAATAAAGCCGGAAAAGATATTCCACATGAAGCCAGGTTAGTCATTTAGCTTGGAAACTTGCCAGGTTCATCACACCAGGACTTGGAAATCACGGAATAGGGCAGGACGATGTATCTGTTCCCCAGCCAGATCCTAATGTGATAAATATTATCACGTGGAGT
>NZ_CAMLDP010000068.1 GCF_946478925.1 uncultured Nitrososphaera sp.
AAATGTCGCAGGGGGAAGATTCTCCTGCGTAAGGCCGTCTGCAAACGCCTTTTGCAGCGTAGTAGTGCTTAGAACAAGAACACCCATAGAACCAATCAACATTGCTACAAGTGAGAAAGATTTCAAGGCGGTACTTCGAAACGTTGATTTGCAATGATGATTATTATAGCAACTCTTTTGCAGGCTCTTCTTCCATGACAAATAATGAGATTTCTTAGGCTCCGCGCTCACTACATGCTTTTGCACCTTGACGCTAGATAAATCTAGCGGTTCGATACATCAAATATGATTGATTTGACCGGTTAATGCTCCAAAATCTCTTTTAACCGGCAACATCAAGATGTTTTACATACTATGAAAGTTGTATATGTGGTTGATGACCCGAGTGTCGCTAAAGTGTTGGTGGATCCTATGAGACGAGCCATACTTGAGTTATTGCGTGGGAAACCGATGACTCAGGCCAAACTGGCAAGCGAACTTGGCCTGGCCACTTCTTCGCTAAACTACCACATGAAACTACTCAGGTCAAAAAAGTTGGTGACGATAGTGAGAAGAGAAGCAGAGAGGCACAGAGTAGTGCAGAAGTTTTTCGCACCAGCTGCCTATCTTTTTGTTTATGATCTGGATGCACTGCCAAAGAACATTGCGCGTTACTTTTACCCCGTGAGCTTGGAGCGCACTAGAGGCATAGTCTCTGCCATTCTATTTAGGGATGCTCATTTCTCAATACCTTCGACACAAGAAGTCATGAATGATCTTTCAGACAGGGTATCTCGCGCACTAGTTATCTGCGCACGGGAGTATCCTAAGCAAGATCTTGAATCGGGGCTCGAAGGAGCAACGTACAGAATATATCGAGATGCAATAAAGAGGGCATTTGCCTGACATACCTTTTTTCTGCCAACAGTTTCTGACTCTTATTTTGCTTCTTCATACATGACCAAGGCATATAGCCGTATAACATTGTCTAGTTTTACTGTCGAAAACTTGATATCTATTACTTCTACCTTATTGCCTGTTACGAATTCGTTTATACTTTCGTGGAATTTTTGAGGCAACGAATCCTCAAAAAATAATCTAACTTTCATAGGTAGACAATCATTCCTTTTCTAACTATCCCGGATAATTCTTCGTTGGCCCATAGTTTCGCGTACATGAGCAGAAAAGGTGCCTTCATGATATTATCCTATTCATTTGGTTAAAAGATCTTCTTGCAACGAACTTACCAAACAATGATAAGAGCTATCGAACCATTCGACTTATATAACTTCCTCTCTAAAATTGTGAGAAAAGGTTAAGCACTACAACGAAATAAAATCAGCATTGGCATATGTTTGGCGCAAAGGAAAGGCGACCAGATATTACATCGAAAGACATCTCTCTGCTGATGGACTTGATAAAACAAGAGCGCGCACGTATCATGTCAATCATTGAAGAGAACCCTGACGATCTGGATGTAAACCGCCAGCGAGATCGATTCATTGCTCATCTTGATTCTATTTCTAGGAAACTGAATTCCGCGTCCTAGTCTTACGACAGAACGGAAGCGCGGCACATAATCAGAAAAATCTGTAACGGCACTTTCCTACGGCTAGCTCCTTCTACTCATTGTAGAGAAAAAAAATAGGATCCTCTCCTTCCTAGGCAAGAAAATCTGCAGGCCCACCGTAATGCGTAAAGCTTGGTAGGTGGCTGACAAGCTATTCTTCGACCTCCGCCCTTCCTGTGGAAACGTCAGTCCCTCCGCACAACACCATCTTGTTATCCTCCGCCTTATTGAGCATGCGTACCCTCTGAACAGTTTCACGTTGCAATGGTTCTTCTCGCCCTTGAGCGTCATTATGACCTACGTATTGAATGCATTAAGACTGAGCTTTAAGCACTTTCCAACTAGTCATAATATGCATTATAACCTAGTCACGCGGCACAAAAATGAGCGTGAAAAGGGGGATACTATTTTTACTCCTTGTCGATGAAGTCGTTGGATTAGAAGAATCCTTTTGTTGAAGACGAGAAACCTTTTTGCCTCCTGGCTACATAGAGACAAGTTTCATAGTCTTGGTGCTGGCAGCCACCAGCGCTGTTGCGTGTTTGAGCAATTCCGATACACGATCGACAATATGAGTAAATTATTCTATTGTCTACGCTAATATGCATATAGTAGCCAAATATAGAATCTTCTTAGCTAAGCTTCAGTTATACTGGATAGGGACGACAATATTCGGTACAAGTTCACACAATGACTGGCTTCGCAGGTAACAGGAATGACAAAAATGAAAAGAACCTTTGCGAGAGGCGGATTGTCTCCAGTATTCGTGCGGCTATCTTGGTAACTGCCATTTTAATTACTTCCACAGGCGCGGTCCATGCTCAACAGGCCCAAGCAGCTGTCTCGCCGTCTTCTGCTTCTTATTCTTCATCGTCATCTCCTCAATCCTCCTCATCTTGCAACTGTGTAGTCTTCCGACTCGACGACATCCAGGATTTCTGGCTACATGACGTACAGCTCGCAACGCTAGACACATTTTCCGATAGCGACACCAAAGTGACACCCGGATTAATAATGAATTTTTACGGTCGAGATGAGCCCATCGTAGCGAAAATCGAGCAGGGTAAAGATGCAGGAGTTTACGAACTTGCACTGCATGGCTGGAACCATGTCGACTATGCAAAGCTGCCCCTTGGCGAACAAGAGCAGACACTCGTTGACGCCAACACAAAACTAGAGGCTCTCCATGGAAGCAAATCGAACATCTTTATCACACCGTATAACTCACTGAACGAAAATACCCTGGTTGCCATGAAGGATATCGGCCTTGAAATCGTGTCTGCCGATACCGATCCAGACAGCGGCTTTCTTGCTCCGACATATCCTACCCTTTCATCTTCTTCTTCTTCATCATCTAACTCAGCGCACGGAATAAAGGCGATTCCGATGACTGTTACTTTTATGGATAGGCACAAACCAGTCGGCTCTAACGGCAAAACATTAACTCAGCTAAAGGGAGAGATCGACGCAAGCGTTGCAAGCCATGGATGGGCAGTAATTATGCTTCACCCACAAGACTTTGCAATTTACAAGGATGACACCGACGGCACCAGCAGCAGTAGTGGCAAGCTCATCGCACAAGACGCCGTTAACTCGACACAAATTGCGGTCTTGAAGAGTCTAATAAAACAGCTTGCAACTGACGGTAGGACAATCACGTCATTTAGTGGCGTTGTAAAATTACTTGGAGAAAACACAGAGACATCAGTAGCAGCGGCGCCGGCAACAATAGCGGTGCCAGCGGAACCACCTATTCTGGACACACCAAGGCAGGAAGGCACAAGAAGCGCAACATCAGAGCACATTCTACTCTCTGATCGCATCGTCACTACCTCGAAGCCTGCAGTTGCGATCGCGACCGCATCGCCAACAACAAGAGATGGAATGATCGACAACAACCCAAGCCGATCCGCCTTGGCTATTCGTGCCACTACATCGGACAGTGGAGACGGTACTACCTATGCAGATGAAGTGCACATAAAAGGAGAGAGCACACATGGGCAGGCTGGTAATCCCGACTCTCCCGGCGACCAGTCTTTATGGGGCACCATGCAGAGCCTGCTCTCTGGATTAACCAATCTGATAGCGCATGTGTTTGGCCGATGATTATTTTATAGTGTGTATGTGAATTGCCCGGGCATTACTGCAAAGGGGTGCACACATACACAAAAGCATGCACGCACGTATCCCTGCATATGTCTGCAAAATGTATCAAAACTTGACCTAAACTTTACGGCAATAAGTGAATTTCCGAGCGTAATTTCGGGATCCCAATTTTTTTTATTGTGGTATCATTTGATGTGAGTACAAACAAAGAATTGCGCCGGATAAGAATACAATCCACAACGACAACAACTCTAGCTCCCTGCTGAATCGAGGATCTCTGCAAGATAGAATATTCTATTCTAGTCTATTGCTTATGTGCGTCATTAGCACATATTCTCTGATTCACCTGTTATTGGGGTACCCATCTGCATCTTGAGCCTGTTCTATGCTTATGAAATCGAACCCCGCATTCGGCCTAAAATGGAATTATATCTAATATACAATCTTGAATTCAGGTTTCGTCACTTGGGTAGATGATTTCTTCTCAAACGGCTCGCCGTCCAAACAGAAACGTATGGTTGCTTGCCTAGGCATGTAACAGCCATACCGTCTCGACCCAATTCTGGCCACGCGTTTTGAGGTGTTTTCACGCTCAAATGGTAGGCTTTCGCTTTTGATTGCGGCTCTGTAAAAATAGGATCCTCTTGTTTATGCATGAAGAACTGCAACTCTGTCGTAAACGCTAAAGCTTGGTAGCTGGAGAAAAAACCTAAAAAATAGAGAATTTATCTGGAAGGCAACTCTTGCACAGTAAGAAATATGTTATATCTGATGTTGCATTAGAGTGCAAGAACTCTTAATGCAAAATATTAAACTTTATTATACTGCACTACGATACTCTTTTTAATGGGCAATGGGGCTGATAAGGAAAACATCACGTTTCGGCTTGAACTAGAGACCTTGAGCAAGTTACGAAATGAAGCGGACGAGAAGGGAGTTAGCGTTAATTCCATAGCACAGAGCATATTTGCGGCACATTATCAATGGGCTGCATCTGCTACACAAGCGGGTATGATCCCAGTACACAAGATGGTATTTTTGATGATGCTTGACAAGCTAACAGAGGATGATATTGAGGAGATAGGGCGTCTCTTTGCAGATGTTAGGGTAAAGGATATGACTTTAATTCTAAAGAGGGACTATAGCCTTTCCGCATTCTTGGATGTGCTTGGATTATGGATGAAGTTTTCTGGAATCGCATTTCAAAAGTCTATCTCTCATGATACCCATACGTACACAATATCTCATGAGATGGGAGCAAAGTGGTCTTTACTTCTGTCTACGATGCTCAAGGCGGTTTTTCAGAAGATGGGCGTGTCGCAAACAACCTTTGACAGAACGGATAATCTTGTGATATTCAGGATTCCCCTAGTAGAATTGCGCGCTAAACAATGAATGAAGAAGACCCCTTTGTTATCATGGTTTCAATTCCTCTCCATTGTAGTAATACTTTGATTCTGCTTGCAGTACGATAAGAAAATGCCATCAGAGCTGGCTGCAGAGCCCTCAGTGATTTGACGTACAGGAAGTCTTAACACAATGCAAGATAATTTCTTGCAAATTACTAACGTCGAAAGATACACGAAATTCTTATTTGCAATAAACTGGCGCATTGATTCGTCCTTTGAGCGAGAAAAGCACAAGTGTCACATTTCGCATTCCTAATGACGATTTGGAGACCTTGCGCGCCCAAGCCGATGACGAGAGGCTTAGCGTAAACACCCTCGTAAAAAAAATCCTCCGGCACCATATTACATGGCAACGAACTTGCACGGCAGCCGGATTCATGCCAATTCATCGAGCGATTGCTGGTAAGCTTGTTGATGCCATCGATGAAAAAACTTTAGGAGAAATTGCAATCGAGTCTGCCAATGCGTATGTCGATTCGCTTTTGCTTATGCAAGGTGACGCAGGACTAGAGTCGGCCATTGAACTGCTCATAAGGGAGTTTCGCGCTTCCGGTTTTCTATGCAAGGCATATTCACTTGATGATAAACAAGCAATAAAGGAGAACAAGATTATGATCCAACATGACATGGGTGCTAAATGGTCTGTGTTTTTGAAAGCATATGTTCAGCAAATTATCCACAACACTGGCCATCGAGTGCAGATCGACATCAACCCCAAGTCCATAGTAATTGAAGTTGATACCGACTACTCTGAAATTACAAAAACGTTGCAACAGCAGGGCAGCAAGGACTTTCATTGGCCCTCTTGAAAATGAACTACCAAGATACTACTGAGGATGAACTTTATTTGATACTTGAAAAATATAGTGTAAATGTGCAAATGGTCAGAGAAATGAGTCTTGGCCTTAACGCCCTGAGGGATTTTGTCCATTGCTTGGACAGATTACTTGAATCGGCAGATAGATTAGATGCATTAGAAAAATAAAGCGTCTAAACTTGCAACTCTTCTGCCCAGCTTGACATTCTAATGGTTCTTCTTTCCTTTGAGCGTCATGCTATGAACACGCTGCTTGCATACACATGGAAAATGATCATTTACTTTACGAAAGTGTCGGATTTTCGTGCTCAAGCAAGGGGATCTCTATTTTTATTGCGGCTCTATCGTCGCCGGTGGCTTGCTAGACACCGCGTACGTGACCCACGTCGCCCCCTCGACCTCGTTTGTTATCCTGTTGCTTATACGCTCTATCACTTCGTACGGCAGGCGTGTCCAATCCGCGGTCATGGCGTCAATCGACTCGACTACGCGCACCATGACGACGTGGCCGTACACTCTCTCATCGCCAAGGACGCCTACAGCCCTGTCGTCGCCGACTGCCGCATAAGCCTGCCACACCCTGTCGTAATATCCAGCTGTTTTCAGCTCGTCCTCTACTATCCTGCTTGCGTGCTTGGCGATCCTCGTCTTTTCGGGGGTTATCGCGCCGATTATCCGCACAGCAAGGCCTGGCCCGGGGAACGGGTGCCTCTTTAGCAGCTCGTCGGGCACTTCAAGAAGCCTTGCCACTTTTCTTACCTCGTCCTTGTATAGAAAGCGCAACGGCTCTATCACCTTCAATTTCAGCCACTTTGGCAGGCCGCCGACGTTGTGGTGCGTCTTTATCACGGCGGCGGGGCCCTTTGACACGCCGCTTTCAATCACGTCTGGATACAGCGTTCCCTGCGCCAGCCACTGGAACGGCCCGTGCTTTTTGGCGACTGTCACAAACTCTTTTGCAAACTGGTCGCCGATTATCTTGCGCTTTTTCTCCGGGTCGGTGACGCCTTTCAGCCTTGACAAAAAGCGTTTTTCCGCGTTGACGTAGATGAGGTCGATACCAAGGTGCTCCTTGAACAGCCTGACCACCTCCTCTTCCTCGCCCTGCCTGAGCAGGCCGTGGTTGATGAACACGCAAGACAACTGCTCTCCAATTGCCTTGTGCATGAGCGCCGCGACCGTCGTCGAGTCGATGCCGCCGCTCACCGCTGCAAGCACCCGCTTTTTGCCCACCTGCTCTCTGATCTCTTTAACGGTAGTATCGATAAAGCTCTGCATGTCCCACTCTGGCTTTGCGCCGCTTATCTCCTGCGCAAAGTTCTTCAGAATCTGCACGCCACGCTCGGTGTGCACCACCTCTGGGTGGAATTGTATGCCGTACATCCTGCTTTCGTGGTTGCCTATTGCCGCAGACTGCGAGTTCTCGGTGTGGCCTATCACCTTGAATCCGTCCGGCACCTCTTCCGCCGCATCGCCGTGGCTCATCCAGCAGTTTATGCTGTTATCTAAATTCTTGAAAAGGTCGGAATTGTCGTCTATCTTTAGACCTGCGCGCCCGTACTCTCTGCTTGCCGCCCTTTTCACTTTGCCGCCAAAGCTGTCGACCAGCACCTGGTGGCCGTAGCAGATGCCCAGTATCGGCTTGCCCATCGAAAACACCTGCCTGTCCGGCTTGGGCGCACCCTTGGCGTATACGCTTGCCGGCCCGCCAGAAAAAATGATGCCCTTTGGATCCATTTCCTTCAAAGTCTTTACCGGCGTGTTGTACGGCAACAGCTCGCAGTAGACATTGGCCTCCCTTATCCTTCTGCAAATCAGGTGGCTGTACTGCGAGCCAAAGTCGAGGACGACTATCTTGTCCATGTTCTGTCAGCTTCCAGCCTTTTCTAGCATCCTCGTGAACACCCACGCGGACGTGTTAAATATCTCTGCCAGGCGCTCCTTGTCGCGATAGTTTGTTATCGTTATCTTTTTTATCATGCCCCCTCCGTCCTCGTCAACTTTGTAGCTCATCACGCCGGATTCCGCAAGAGCTCCCTGCGAAACCCTCTCTGCGTCCTTGGTCTTCATGCCGTCGAGTATCCTGCCGAGGAAGAACGACCGAAACGGGGGCGTGTTGACGCTCAGGCCGACCCCTGGCGCCGGCACTATGGTTATCGAATTTGCAGTGACTTCGGCGTTTGCGAGCACGAAATCGTCCTTGGCCCTCTTTATCGGCCTGACATCTCTGCCCGGATCAAAGCTTGCCTGCTTGGTTGCAACCGGTGCAGGTGGCGCGGTTGTGGTTGTTGCCGTCGTCGTCGGCGCCTGCTTTGCAGATGTTGCTTGCGGCCTCGCCGGCTCGCTTGCGATTGCAGCCGCAGCCCTGAAACTGCCCTGCTTTAATACGCTGTCGATGATGGAAAGCGTGGCTCTCAGCCTCTCCAGCTCTTCCTGCTTGTCTGAAATCTGCTTCATGAGCCACTCGCGGAGCTCCGCCGCGCGCCTGACGTCATCTTCGGAATAGCCGGACATTGTATAGCAAGCCCTCTTGATCCTAAATGGTATAATAGCCTTACCGCCTTTTCTGTTTCTGCTGCCGCTTGTTGAGTTTCAGCACTATTAGGACGGCGACGCCCCACAGCATCGCGGCCGGTATGTGCTGACCAAAGAACCACGCTATGCCCCCTGCCACGGCAAACGCTATGCCGAGTATGCCTATCGCCTTTTTCTGGCTGACCATGCCTCTAGTAGGGAGAAAATCCCTTGACCGGTTTTTCAGAGGCGTGGAACAGCTGCGAGCGCGACTGCTTGGCAAGCGTCTCCAGCAGGCGCTTTCCGGCCTGCATCTTGCGCTTTTTCAGCTCCGGGTCCTTGACGTCCTTGTACGCGCTTATGCCGCCAAAGTCCATGCCGACCATCACTATCTTTTTTGCGCCAAACTCTTCTGCCAGAAACACGCACCTGTCGCCGTCCGTGAAACCGCCAAAGTTGTAGACATTGTCGACTGGCATCACCTGCGTCGTGCCTAGAACCTTCTTGAACTTGGGCACGAGCTTTTTCAGCATGTCGGTGTTGTCGCCGTGGGCGTGCACCACCATCACCGCGCCAGACTTGGCCGCCTTTTGCAGCGACGCGGAATCGCCGTCAAGGTCCGTAACTACGATGTCCGGCTTGATCTTGTTTTCCAAAAGCGCCTGCACCGCGCCGTCTGCGGCTATCTTGACAAAACTCTTGTTCTTTTTTATTATCTTGATGTTTTCTGCCAGGCTTGGACCCGCGCCGAGCACGAGCACGCTCTTGCCGGCGATTTTCTTCTGCAAGACCTTGGGCTCTAGCGCCTTTCTCTTTATCATGCCAGAAAGCATCCTGGCCGCCTCCTGGTCCTTCTCTGTGCTGTAGCCAAACTCTGCGCGGATTCCTTGGTAATACGGGAACCAGTCGACGAATTTCACGGAATGGGTTGCGCAGACGTTAATATTAATATCTTTTCTGGCCGGGTCCGCCTTAACGTTAATAACGGTATCGGGCGCCACACCTAGGCAGACAGGCCGGCTGCTGATAATAATGGAACCCAAGATAGAGACCAAGTCGTGGAACCACGAGATTGAAAGCGCGATATTAAAGAGGTGGCAGGACGAGGACACGTACCGCTTTGAGATAAACGAAAAGCCGGCTTTTGCAATAGACACGCCGCCCCCGTACCCGTCGGGCAGGCCGTGGCACATTGGCGCTGCCGCGCACTATGCCCAGATAGACATGATAGCCCGGACCGCAAGGATGTCCGGCAAGAACGTGCTGTTTCCAATAGGCATCGACAGGAACGGCCTGCCGGTGGAGATCTACACCGAGAAAAAGTACAAGGTTCGGATGCGCCAGATGGACAGGCAGAAATTCCTCGACCTTTGCAAGGGCGCGCTTGACGACCTGGAGGCAGAGATGCTGCAGATAATGAAGAACATGGGGCTTTCCGGCGACTTTTCTCATTATTACCGCACCGACTCTGACGAGTACCGCGCCCTGACGCAGGCCACCTTTATCGAACTGTGGAAGCGCGGGCTGGTATACCTGGCAAACAGGCCTAACAACTATTGCCCCGACTGCGGCACCACGATAGCAGACGCCGAGATAATCCACGACGACCTGCCTACAAAGCTGGTGCACATGAAGTTCAAG
>NZ_CAMLDP010000069.1 GCF_946478925.1 uncultured Nitrososphaera sp.
TTTACAGAGCAGACGATACAGATACTGCGCGACCACCCTGTTAATGTCGCCAGAAAGGCGGCAGGCAGGAACCCTATGAACTGCATACTTGCCAGGGATTCTGGCAACAGGTTCCCGGAGGTCCAGCCCATCAACGAAAAGTACGGCATCCCGATAGGCTGCATCGTAGAGATGCCGGTCGAAGTCGGCATCTCCAAGGTCCTCGGCATGAAGATGTACGAGGCTGGCTCGCTTGATGACTATGAGCTGAAGGCCAAAGTGGCCGCAAAGAGCCTGAAAAACGTCGACGCTGTCTATGTGCATTTAAAGGGCCCCGATGAGTTTGGCCACGACGGCGACGCCAAGGGCAAAAAGCGCAACCTCGAAGAAATCGACAGGCGCTTTTTCGGAGTCCTTGCCAAAGAGCTGGCAGGTGTGAAAAACCCGGTGATAGTTGTGTCTGGCGACCACTCTACTCCATGCATCAAAAAAGCGCACAGTGACGATCCTGTCCCGCTGCTCGTGTCTGGAAATGGCGTCAGGCAGGACAGTAGCGCCCGCTTTACGGAGGGCTATGGCAGAAAAGGAAGCCTCGGGCTGCTCATGGGCGCTGATGTCGTCTCGACGGCGCTAAAGCTGGCGGCTGAAAGATAAAGATGCATGTATATATACAAATGAATAAAAGGCAAGGACAGCTGATTACTTGTTGATGCTAGACACTGTTATCGCGGCAGTATTTGCAATACTGCCGGAAGGAAGCGTCAAGAATGAGACCACGTTTTTCGTGCTCATCGGCATACTTGCGGCCCTTATTGGCGTCGCGCTGTACTTGCGCCACAAAAGAAACAGCGAGCCCGACTACCCTACAGAGTAAGGGCGACACTCATGCCTGACACCATTGTAAGTATCGCACCCATGACGGACGCTGCCCTCGCAGATGGGCTGTCTCTTTCCGCAGGATGATAGGTGTGTATCGACTTGTCATTTTCCCGGTCGCAAGACGAGCACTTCCAGAGGACCGCCTCGTTGCATTCAGGGCAGAACTCGGCTGCGTTCATCTCGCTACCGCAAGCTCGGCATAGCATTTGCCCATTTATGGAACTCCTTTCTAATAAACAATTTTACGAGAGGTTATATGGTATGCCTGCTGCTGAGCACATCCTTTAGATGGTAAATATTGGCGGTAAAATCCGCACTTTTCCAAACCTACAAGAAAAAGAGGGTCAGGCCAGCCCAGGCTTTGCCTGCGGCCTCACGGTGACGGTCAGCTTGAACCCCGTCAACATGTCCTTGCATCGGTTGCGTATCGTCACTTCT
This sequence comes from uncultured Nitrososphaera sp., assembly GCF_946478925.1. The sequence goes on from NZ_CAMLDP010000069.1 coordinate 1,297, forward strand.
GTCACGCCGGAAAGACTGGACACGTCGCGCTGGAGTATGTTTATTCCAAGCAGTATCGACGAGACATAGATGTATGCCGCCGCAAGCCCATTCGGAGCCTTGCCGTCGGCAAGCATGTGGTCGTCGGTCTTGTGCGCGATGTCTATTGCAAGGCGCTCCACCTTGGTGTCAATCTTGGCCATGTTCGACAGTTTAGAGATGTAGTGGTCGACGGCCATTGCCATTACCGGTGCCTGCTGCTGCGTTTCCTGCTGTTGCCCCGGCGCCTCTTCTGCAAACGCGCTCATCTCCATCACCATCATGCGGTAGTATTTTGAGGCAAGTTTCACGCTCGACCTGTCCTGTTCAGTAACGCCGGTCGCCTCCACTATCTCGTCAAGCGAGCGTACCACCCGGCACTTTTTGCACGCAAGGTAGATTGTCGCAGCCGCCATGCAGGCTATTGATTTCCCTTTTGCCTCCTGCATATTCTCATAGTTGCGGTATAGCATCGCCGCCGTTTCGACGAGCAGTTTTGGAAGAGACATCGCCGCGCACGTCTCGTTTATTTTTGTAAGCACGTTTGAAAGCCGGCGTTCCTGCGGCGACACTATCCTGCTGCGTATGTGCCACTTGCGGATGCTGTTCATCTGCTCGGCCATCTGGTAGTCGATCGACTTGCCGGCATAGTCCTTGGAGCCGGAGGCGATTTCCGTCCTCAGGCCGTAATCATGGAGCGCAAGGCTGGTAGAGCCGGACGCCCTAGTGTTCTTGGATTTTTCCTCAAAGTCGGTCGCGTTTGACTCGCGGCCAAAATCATAGACGCTGTCCATGGCGACGTATCCGCAGCGCTCGCAGATGAACTCGCCTTTTGAATAGTCCTGGATCAGGTTTGCGCTGCATTCCGGGCACTGCGTGCAGTATTCGCTTGTAGTCAATTCCTGCGCCCCCTTCTTTCCCTGCCGCGCTGCTGTTGTTGCTGTTGTCTGCGCCCCTGCGGCGGCCTTGCCTGCTGCCCGCCGGCAAACACCTTGGCACCGGAGAGCCTTGCAGTCCTGTCTGTCATCGGGATGACAGAGGCGTACGGCGCGCTCACCGGCCCTATCAGTTCCGCAATCTTGCCTACCAGCCTGCCGGCAGAGTCTATAAGCACCTCACCAGGTCGGATGCCTTTTCCTGCCGCGTTTAGTTTTACGATTAACCTTCCGCTCTTTGCTAGATGCATGACTTCCCCGATCTCCCCCACTTCCACAATCAGCTCCTGCTTGCTATCATAAGCTTCGGTCAAATTTGTTATGTTTGTTTATGAACAATATTGTTGCGGCCGCTGTTAAATTTCAGTCTGTTACTTTTTCCCGGATTTTTGCCTCGCGCGTTTTTGCAACAGCTTCTCTGCGACGCTAGAGATCACCTTTGATTTTTTCACGCCCTCCTTCTTGGCAAGCATGACATAGCCGGACTTGACAAACGATCTTCTTGGAAACCTCGCGGACTCGTTCACTGCGTCGTCTTCAACTTGGTAGCCGGCAGTCTTGACTGCTTCCAAGAGCTCCTGCACTGTTGGATCAAAGACGGCGTGGTCGCGCTTGACCTTTCTTCCCTGGCGGCGCTTTAGGTTCTTGTTAAAGTAGTCCAGCCAGAGTATGACGTGGTCATAGTCCTTCAAGGCTCTGTCTCGCAGTTAGCAAAAGGTGGTTTATATTTTAAAACTATTGCAACATGCCTCATATTTCGTCAATTGTCGTTTTATGGTAAAAAAATGTGAAAATCTTCTATTATAGAAGAATCTCATTATAGTATCCCTTTTCGGAATTTTTTTATAGATACATCCTCCACGAGCAGGTGCCATGAGAGCATTACAACAACTTTTGGCAACAGCCGTAATAGGCGTACTAGTTTTTGCAGCCATTGGCGCAGTACGACCAGCAGCGGCAACAGCCGATAACCAGGTACTGGTTACCAAGACGGCGTCTCCGACCAACATATTTGTCCAAGGCGCAGGTACACCGGACACCACCCAGATAACATTGACGGTGCAAGGATTTGGAGGCACCCTGACAGAGACACTACCGATTGACGTGGTGTTTGCCATCGACAGTTCGGGCAGCATGACCATCAATGACCCGTCCAACCTCAGGATTGCAGCCGCAAAATCGTTCGTTGACAAGCTCAACTCCACGAGGGACCAGGGAGGAGTTGTCAGCTGGGACGACAACGTTGACTTTGCATTCGGCCTCACGCAGAACTTTGGCGCGCTCAAGACTAACATCAATAACGTGGACGCGTCTGGAGGCACGAACCTCAACGCGGGTCTCAACGGGGCGATAGCCATGCTTGACGGCAACACGAGGACAGGCAGCTCCACAAAGGTCATCGTATTTCTGACAGACGGCGTCGGGACGTACACGCCGGCAGGCTCTGGCGGACCCGCGGCCAACGCGGCAAGCAAGGGCTACAAGATCTACTCGATTGCCCTCGGCAGCGGCGCATCGCCGGGCCCATTGACAGACATGGCGTCTGCCACAGGCGGCCAGTTTTTCAACGCACCATCTCCTGCAAACCTCGATGCCATATTCAACGCGATTCTCCAGCAAATAGTCATCAACACCGCGCCCTCTGATGTGAAACTGGTCGAGACCACGCAGGACTATATTGTCGGCGAGAGCAGCTTTAGCATCGCGCCAGACAGCATAGTCACGCTGCCAGGCGGCCAGACCCAGATGACGTGGGACAACGTCGCGCAGCATGTGGGCAACAACGACAACAAGCTCTTGGGCAACGAGACGTTTGCAGTCACGTTCGATGCGAGCTCTACCCTTGCAGGCAACAACCTGCCGGTAAACTACCTTTCAGAGTCGCAAGTAGACTATACAAACCCAGATGGGACGCCAGGCACGGCAAGCATACCGCAGGCGTTCATAAACGTCCAGGGTCCGCCGGTGGCAGTTGATGACTCGGCAAGCACGCTTGAGGACACGCCCGTCACGATAAGCGTCCTTGCGAACGACACCGACCCCAACGGTGACACGCTGACGGTCGTTTCGGTATCCTCGCCGGCGCAGGGCACGGCAGTCATCAACGGCGACGGCACCATAACCTACACGCCTGACCCGTCCATCTTTGACGCAACGGACACCTTTACCTACACCATAAGTGACGGCCACGGCCTGACAGACAATGCGACTGTCACCGTAGACGTCAAGGGCCTGCCAAGCTCTCCGGGCAAAGACACGGGAGGGCAGGCAAACCTTGACAACAACACCAACGCAGGGTTCAACGTGCAGTCAGGAGACGGCACCACGTTCAAGGGCCAGCTCCAGTTCAACGACAAACTTGAGAACATCAAGCTGCACAGCGAGTCCATGACGGCGCTTGCAATAGACCCAAGCGGCACGACAGCAACGTTCAAGGGCACCGCAGAGGTCAACGGCGTCTCGGGCTACACCTTCAAGGCAATAGTCAAGGACAACGGCGAGCCGGGGACAAATGACTCGTTCCTCATCGTCATCAAGGACCCATCTAACACTACTGTCTACATGAGGGGAGGAACCCTTAGCGGCGGAAACATACAGATCCACTGAGCGAGCGGAATGGCAGGGCAAGCCTGCCCCTCCTCTCTCTTTTTTTATTTTAAATAAAATTTTAAAAATTTCCTGAAAGAAAAAAATTACTGCTTGGCCTTTATCAGGACAGCGTTTACCACGCCGTTCTGGCCCGGCCTGGAGGTGACAAGCGCAGAGCCTGCCTCGGTCTCTATTATCGCGCCCTTGCTAACAACGCCTCTTCTCTCATAGTCGCGGTTTGCAGGGTTCTTTGTCACGGTCAGTATCTTGGACTTGGTCGCTTTCTTTGCTTCCGGGTCCATGACGTTTGCAAATTCCACGGTCTTGAAGGCTGCCTTGACGTTTGCGCCCCTTACCCTTCTCGTGACAATGTCGGTCGTGCCGACGGTAGCTTCATTTGGATACCTGTCAATCTCGGACTTTCTCCTGATCCTGTTGGCGAGCTTGCGTCCGCCAGTCAGCTTGCGGCCCGCAAGATTCTCTATTGACTTGCGCATATTGCGTTTTCTAATGTATTAAATACTCTAATTAAGACTTTTCTGGGGCCGCAGGCGACGGCTTCGGGTTTTCCTTGTTTGTTTCGGCCACCAGCTTGCTCTTCATAGAATTGAGGTCGGTTATGCCGAAATACTCTTGGAACTTTTTCGTAGTACGGTACACCTTGAGCCTGCCCAGATTCTCGTGCTCGACAAACTGCATCTGCTCAAGCTCCTTGACGTGCTGGTACACCTGGCTCCCCCGTATCTGCACCAAGCGCTTTGAGGTGACTGGCTGCTCGTACGCGATATAGGTCAGCGTCTTTAGCGCGGCGGCAGGCACGAGCGGGTGCTGCGCAAACCGACGAATCAGAGGAGTATAGGCGGGCTTTAGCTGAAAGACGTACGAGCCGTCCTCAAGCTGGACCACTTCAATCGCTTTGAACACTGTCTTTGTCTTTTTCACGAGGTCATTTACGACGCGCATAGTCTTTTCCTTCGAGTTTGTACCGGACGCGCGTATCAGCTCGTCCACGGTGAGCGGCCGGCCTGCAGAATAGAGCGCAGCCTCTATCCTTGCGGCAACTTCGTCTTCTGGGAGAGACTCGCGCACTGTCTTGAAAAAGCCGGGGAATTACTTTACTGTTGCTGCGGTTGCTCGGGCAGTTTCAGAGTTATCCTGACATCGTCAGAGTCGTCCTGCTGCTCCAGGTCCACCTTGCCCTTCATGGCGAGGTATAGAAGCGCGATGAAACAGCGCGCCGTCTCTACCGGCTCCATCTTGGCCACCAGCGTCTTGAACATGGTTGGGCCGTCGGCGCTTACGATATCAAATATCATGTCCTCATAGCCTTGGATTATCTGCTCAAACTTTACCAGGTACTGGTCAAAATTGAACGTCTGGACCGGCTCTAGTTCCACCTGCTTTTTGCGGGGTCGCGGGCTTGCAAGCTCCATTATCATGTTCTCTAGCACCTTTAACAGATCCTCGACAGAGACAGGGTACGTGGACTCTACCCTGAAGGGAAGGTCAAGGGTGTTCAGCTGCGGTACCGGGAGCTGCTGAGGATCTTCGATGCCCTTTTTCTGCATCGCGATTTTCTCTAGGAGAAAGATGCTTTCCACCTTGAGCCGATATATCATGGAAGATGAGACGGCCGCAATTCCGCATATCCTTAGGTCCTTGTTGCCCGTCGCGTTTATCAGCTGCAGAAACAGTTCAAGCAGTCGGACAATATCGACGTTCCACACGTCCTTGCGTATCACGGCAGAGGGGTTGAACAGTATGTTGAGCGGGGGCTGCGCTATGGTCTTTTTGGTATCAGGGACCTCCGAAGGCGCTGGTGCTGATGCTGGCGCTCCCGCTTCCGACATTCTCTCTGGAAGTTGAGAGCGAAAAGTGCCTATAATAGATTATGGGTGAAGAAAAACTTGATGCGGCGTCATCAGGCTTTTGTAACCCTAGGTCCACCCTGGTTTTTTCCAGTCAGATTTCCCACACCCACACAGCAGGTGAGGCAGCAAGACCTTTTCACGGTCTTGCACTCTGCAGCAGAGAATGAAGCAGAAATCCGGCCGCTGTCGCTTAGTTTATTTTCTACTTTGCAGTCAATGTTCCCTGCAGGGAATGGTCAGAAAGAATCGGGTGTCGAGGTTCGTGGCGATTGCAGGCTTTGCGGCAATCGCTGTCCTCATAGGCATCATGGTCATGCTGCAGGTGTCAAATGCCCAGAACGACGAGTTCAAACAAAAGTGGAACGGAATCGCGCTTGACTCTATTGCCCTGACGCGAGAGTACCAAGCAGAGGAGGGCAAGTGGAAGGCAGGCCAGTACGACAACGCCACGATGGCAGGAATCGTAGACAAATACATGCCAAGGTACCAGTCGCTTATAGACAGGTCAAACGCGCTAGAGACGCCCGAGCGGTACACCGAGGCCCGCAGCCTGCTGGTAAAGGCGATACAGACAGAGAAGGACAGCAACGAGCATTTCAAGGCGTACCTTCTGACGGGCGACAAGGCCGAGTATCAAAAGACGCTGGACCTGTTCTCGCTTTCGCTGAATTACAGCGCACAGGCCGACGCCGCCATAAAGGAAGCCGGCTGATGCTACGTACGTTTTAATTAAGGTGGCCGAGACTTTTCCTCCACTGGGCCCATAGTTCAGCTTGGACAGAATGGCTGCCTGCGAAGCAGTTGGTCGAGGGTTCGAGTCCCTCTGGGCCCGCTCCCTTTTAGGTTCGAGTATTGCCGGCTCTCATTTGACGATTGACTGGAAGCTTCTGCACCATACGCTCTGAACCACGACGGTTCACCTTACTGGCAATCTCCTCTATTTCCCCAGCCTTTCAAATAGCTCTGGAAATACTTTGTTTTGATGCGTAGACGCTTTACATTTACAGTCTCTTACATTAGCGTCAACGCCATGGTAATCACCATCCCAACAAAGCTCCTCCAACATAATACATACGTTAAATGCACTGCTGAATCGTTTTGGAACCTCAACATCCTCTCCTTGGAAATGCGAGAACAGGTAATCCTTGAAAAGCAATCCACATCCTGCTGCTTTCTCTGGACTAACTGGCTCATAGGGAGTCTAGCAAGGTAAAAAGCCTTATTTTTTAAGAACATCAAAGTCCTGTTGGTGGCTAAAATCGACGGACACCGTCTTGTAGAGCACTGCACCAGACAGTGGTGTAGATTAATTGGCTGTCAATATTATTCGCATTATTTGTAATTAAGATCGAACTCGGCATAGCTGTACACCACCATAACTTAGTCGGCAAGGCCGAGCACGTGAGCCTCAAAGGGCTGCAGTCGACCTGACTCGAGCTTTTTCAACTAGAGGGCAAGTGGTCCATCGAAGTCTTCTGAATTGTCGCCACGACCAGCACGTGAGATAAAACACACCAGTGGAGCGCTAGCGTACGTCCGGTTCGGGTCGTGGCAAGCCGGCGGGCAAGGTCGACCTCGATGTCGTGAAAATCAAGAAACTCATGATCTAGCGGATAGTCCGCCTTATAGACCGCCTCCTTAATTGAGAAGAGAAGCTTTGCTCCCAACTGGTTGTCAGCAATGGCACGTTGCTCTCGCGACGTGGCGATCAGTTCGAGTACGTCTGGCGGCAACGGCACCGCACGTTCGATATCGATTCCGACCGCATCTAGGTCACGCCGCAGCCCGACAGCGGCTACAGCAATTCGATTATCGTGCGCCATCGAGCCTACGACTCCTGCGGGCCAGATCGGGGCGCCAAATTTGCTCCTGAGGATCGGAAGACCGGCAACACCCATCGAGTTCATCAGCTCACGTGCCACATGCCGTGCCGCGCCACAGGCGCATCTCCACTCGATCGCAGTGAAGGAAAACGAATATGTGTCCTAGTAGATCCGCGCCAGCTCAAACCCTTGCGAGATCAACCTATTGCACATCAACAGACCAGGCACAGCGAGGGCGTCGATTGTGTGCTGAAGCGAGGGATCGACCGTACCGTCGGAAATTAGAGTTTTAGAACCGCGGGCACCTGCCATAGGGGTGCTGCCAATCGATCTTCTCTTGTATCTGGTCTGTTGAAATTCTACTATCGCCAAATCCGACCAGAAAGTAGAATTATGACGTGATGGTTAAGCTTCGCTCATCGGCCAGTCACTTATCAGCCAATAATTGATGCTCTCCATCAACTTTTCTCATTGAATGCCGTATAGGATTACAAGATAGCAGTTATGTTACCCCATGAATTTCATGGTTTGACAGTATAGAACCGGTGCGCGTTAAACTCTAGTTAAAGCAAAAACAAGTACAAAGGTGTATTTGCAGACAAAAAAGGAAAGCCAAATCCTGACAAAAAACATAGCAGGAGCAATAGCTGCATTTGTTCTCGTTTCTGGAATTGCCTCTGTTATTTCAATTCTTGGCAGAGTTGCCACTGCACCGCCTGTCTAGGGCGCGTGCAACTGCATCATTTTTAGGCTCAACAACGTTCTGGATGCAAACCTCGGTCTGAGCCTCATGACAGCGCGCCAGCCTAGCAGGATTTCCACGCCAGCCTGTATGAGAGTCTAGGATCTCGCCCTTCATCAGATAGGAATCCGGGTCGATCACGACGTCGTCTCCGGTCCTGACACCGTAGTGGACGAAGACACCAGGGCCGAGCGAGCATCTGTTGCCGAGCCGGATGTAGTCGGATTTAAACACGCCTTCCTCGAGTGAGTGTCCCTGCATTATACAGCCCTCATTCAGATTGGCGTAGTCGCCGACCTCGGTAAGCGAGCGTTCCTGGATGACTGAGC
>NZ_CAMLDP010000070.1 GCF_946478925.1 uncultured Nitrososphaera sp.
CTGCCTTCTTTTTCTCGTTGCTTGAAAAGCCTAGCAAGTGACCGCGCAACAGCTGTATGCCAAGCGCAGGGTCTACACCCTTTGGACAGACCGTGCTGCACGAGCCGGCAAAGTGGCACCTGAATATGCCGTGCCTGTCGTCGACAAGGTCGAGGCGCTCCTTTGCAGCCTCGTCGCGGTTGTCGATGAAATATCGGTATGCCTGCGCAAGCGCCTGCGGGCCGGGGAACTTTGTGTCCGTGGCCACTGTCGGACACGCAGAATAGCAGAGGCCGCACTTTATGCAGTATGAAAACTGCAGGAACTTGTCCACTTCCTCGGGGTTCTGCATGAACTCGGACATCCTGTTCACCTGTTTCGTGTCCATGTCTGCCAAGTCGCTGTGTATGTACGGCTGCATGTCCTTGTGGTGCGCAAAGAACTGTTCAAAGTCCGTCACGAGGTCACGTATGTGCGGAAAGTTGGCAAGCGGCTCTACCGTTATCACGCCGCCTTCAAGTTCGGACACCTTGGTGTAGCAGGCAAGCCTCGGGATGCCGTTTATCTTCATGCCGCACGAGCCGCAAGAAGCCATTCTGCACGAGTAGCGAATGCCGATGCTGTGGTCCTGGTACTGCTTGGCGTGCAAGAGCGCGTCGAGGACGGTGGTTGACCTCTGAACTGGCACTTCAAAGAGGTCGTATTTCGTGTGCTCGCCGGCGGCCCTGTTGCCCCTGAGCACCTTTAGTGTGATGGATGTCCTCTGTATTTCCTTGTGCTTTTCTGCACGCTTTTTGTCAAGGCGTTCGATTTTTTCTATTGTTTCTGTTGCCATTTTTATTGTCATCACCCTAGTGAAAGCCCGTTTGCCACGATTATCGTGCGGGTCCCGTACGCCACTATTCCTATCATCGCCGCGATTGTGACTGCCGTCACCATGCCCTCCCAGTTCCTGCTCTGCCTCATTTCAAGCAGGATTACCCGCAGACCGTTAAAGCCATGTATTGCTATCAACACCAGTATCGACTCTAGCAGCACGGCGTAGGGGATGTTGTGGTAGTTTGCTATGACGTTCTGGTACTCTAGGCTCATGCCAAACGGCATCACGAGGCGCATCATGATGTGCACGGCCACTACGAATATCGCGGCTATCCCCGTGATGTAGTGGATTTTCATTATCTCGCTTTCTTTGAGCAACTCTATCATTCGCCTCCAAACAGCACGGACGCGCCGTACAGCATTGCCACTGCGGCCAGTATTAGCGCTATCCATATCCCGGACTTTTGCTTGTAGTTGAGCGACACGGCGTCGTATGGGTAGTCGGGCCTTCCCGGCTTGCCGAGCCACTTGCCTCCGTGCGTGAATATCAGGCGTATGCCGTTTGCAGAATGGAACGTGCTCATGCCTATCACGAGTATGAGCACCATGTGGCCCAGCGGCGTTTGAGTTAGCTCCATCATCGCGTTCCACGCGTTAACGCCTCCTGTGAGGTTGCTTGTCTCGTAGATGTGGCCAATGAAATACGCAAGCAGGCCGACGCCTGTCAGCCTCTGCAGCCAGTACGAGACGCGCTCCCACCCGTACCTTGCCGGGTTGAGCCAGCCTGCTATTCCTTCGCGGTTGTTGCGGTCAGCCGACGGCGATGACGTTTCCATATCAATATTTCCTCTCCACTGGAGCATAGCGCGTAAAGGTCACCGGATGCCAGACCATCCTGGGGGAGCCATCCGGTGTATGGTAAGCAAGAGTGTGGTTTAAGAAGTTGGTGTCGTCGCGGTTTGGATAGTCGGTCCTAGAATGCGCCCCGCGGGATTCCTTGCGGTTTAGCGCTCCCATAAGCACCACTTCTGCGGTGCGGAGCATGGAGTCTGTCTCCATGACGTTTACGAAATTCGTGTTGTATTCCTTGGCCTTGTCATCAACATGCTTCCACATTGCCGCTTTCAACTCGCGCACCTTTTTCAGCGCGGACGACAGCCCTTCCTCGTTCCTAAAGACATAAGCCTTGTCGTCCATCGTGTCGGTCATCTCTTTTCTAACCTGGTACGGGTTTACGCTTCCAGAGCCCCTGAACAGGCCGTCGTAGATGCGCTTTTCCTCGTCTGCGACCTGTGCCTGCGAAATATCTGACGATTTTGACTTGCGGGCTCCCGCATACTGCGCGGCAAGCTCGCCGGTTATCCTGCCCCACACTATGCACTCTGAAGTGGAATTGGCGCCGAGCCGGTTGGCGCCGTGCGTGCTGTTGCATGCTGCCTCGCCAGCGGTCCATAATCCGGGCAGTTCAGTCGCGCCGTCGATGTTGGCGTGGATGCCTCCCATCATGTAGTGGCACACCGGCCTCACTTCGATGGGCTCGTCGATGATGTCGACGCCGGAGAATTTTATCCCTATCTCGCGTATGCCTGCAAGCACCTCCTTGATTCGCTCGCCGCCGAGGTGCGTCAAATCAAGTTTCAGGCAGTCAAAGCCTGTCTCGTGCTTGAAGCCCCTGCCTTCCTGTATCTCCCTTATCATGGAACGCGACACCACGTCGCGGGGAGCCAGCTCCATCTTGCCGGGCGCGTACTTGCTCATGAACCGCTCGCCCTTGTTGTTTATCAGATAGCCGCCCTCGCCCCTCGCCCCTTCGGTGATTAGTATGCCGGACGGCATGATGCCTGTCGGGTGGAACTGGACGAACTCCATGTCCTTCATGGCAAGGCCGGCGCGAAACGCCATGTCGATGCCATCTGGAGTCGACGAAAACGCGTAGGTGGAAAAACTGTATATTCTGCCTGCTCCGCCGGTGCATATTATGCCCGCCGGCGCCTTGAAGATTGTGAAGGTGCCGGTCTTGATTTCAATGGCCGTTATTCCCTGAAAAGCCGAGTCACGCAGTATAGACGTGCAGAACCACTCGTTGTAAAAGTGGATGTTGTCGTGCTTTAGGCACGTGTCGTACAGCGTCTGCATCTCGTAAAAGCCGACCTTGTCCTGAGCAAAGGTCGCCCTGGGAAAAGAGTATCCTCCGAACTTGCGCTGTGCAATCCTGCCGTCCTTGTGCCTCGACCATGGCATCCCCCAGTGGTCCAGCTGGTACACTTCAAACGGCATGTTGCGCACGAGACGCTCTGCCACGTCCTGGTCCGCAAGAAAGTCGCTTCCCTTTACTGTGTCGTACACGTGGGATTCCTGGTTGTCGCCTTCCTCCTCGTACAGCACGGCCGCAGTTCCGCCCTCTGCGGAAACAGAGTGGGAGCGCATGACCTGCACCTTGGAGATGACTCCGATGCTCAGGCTCTTGTCCGTGGCTGCCGCAGCAATCGCCGCACGAAGGCCGGCAAGACCCGAGCCGATTATGAGGATATCGTGAGATATGGTGTCAACCAAATTCCGGACAGTCCCTCCTACCGGGATTTACATTCTCTTAAATATCTTTGTGACTATGTTTCGGTGGGCAGTAGTAAGCAGCGGCGTTTATTCTAACGAGCAGGAATGCGTCGACAGCTGACTATTTGGGCGAATATGCCGTTTTCGCTGCATATATGAGCAATCATATACCATCCTGAAGCGGCGTTAATAGGCGACCCTTACGTACAGGACTAGTATTGGGCAGGGCCTACTTTGACATCTTTGTCTCGGCACTGGTGATGTTCTTTTTCGCCGGCTACCTGAACATACACGCAGACATCATCGGCCTGCACCAGCAGCCAATACCCGTCACAAAGGAGGTCGAGGAGTTCTGGGATCTCTTTACTTGGGCGGTGTTTGGCGTTCTTGCCCTCGACATTTACCTGAAGTACAGAAAGGTGCGCGACCTGAGACTGTTTGTCAAAAAACACTGGCTGGACATACTGATGCTGTGCATGATGCCTCTCTTTGCTGGCTTTAAGGCGGCCAACTTCTCCATAAAGCTGGTCAAGGGGCTAAAGATGGCCAAGTCCGGGTTCAAGGCCGCGCATGGCGCAAAAAAGATGGGCAAGGCGAAAAGCTGACCACAATCCTTATTATTTAAGACAGCCGAACCTCTCTTGCCCATGTTCGAGGACTGGATAAGCGCTCCAGCAATCGCCCTTGCGGTGACCTATTCGTGGCTCGCGCACAACCTCGGCGAGCCTTTTGCGGCATTTGCTAAAGACTTTCAGTTTGCCGCGATATGCACGGTGGCAGTCATATTCATCATTGCAAGCATGTTCATAATGCTCCGGCAGGCAAAGAAGCTGCCGAAATCGTATATGGTGGAGATAGTCGACGTCTACGGGGAAAAGGTGTCAATAGATGGCGTCCGACAAACCTTCAAAACGTACGACGCGGCGGAAAGCTATGCGCGCATGTACAGAAAGAACTTTACCCAGTACCGCTTCAAGGTAGTGGGCAGCCAAAAGGTTAATGCCTGAAGCAGCCTGCCATCATTTCGACGATTATGGATCTCGGCCAGTTCCTGACCAACAAGGAAAACCCAAGATGTTCCTTGTGCCTAATCTGCCCAGATTTGAAATATTTGTGATGTTGTTTGCTTGATGCCACACTCTCCTAACTGACGTTGTATTCAAGTTGACTCGCCTCGGTATGTGGCTTCTTCCGATGTGAACTATGAGTCCGTACTCTTCTTCCGCATTCTGGGCAGTAAAGAATTCCCAACGGCCTCCTTTTTGCACATGAAGAACAATACGTGTATTTGGAGTAAATCGGATTACCCGTGAATCTCCACTCCCCCTCAAATTGCCTTCAAACATTCAACCATTTATCTAATGTAGTTGAATGCCTCTCGAAATTAGTACCAGATTGGGAATTTCTAAGAAGAGATGGCGAATTACATCTTGCATAGTCTTCAATAACGCAAATCTGAAAAACATCCTCGTGCTCGCTTATGGCATAGCAAGAATGCAGGGTGCACGAGACTTTTATGACTTCAGGTGATCAGGGGAGCCGAGGTTGAGCTTGACGGGAGTTTCAATTATCATGTCGCGGGGACTCTGCTCAGCCTGTCACCGTTGTTACTGATGCTACCTAGAACTTGCTATATCTGCAGACAGGACAAAATTTCTCAATTAAACGAGCCGGAGCCTCACTAAATCCTCATCTATCGCTGTCTCTCCAGAGTGTCAGCTAATTCCTAATTGGACTGTCATTTACGCCTATAATAGGAGCGGTATCTTGTCTTGAGCATTTGTTGGTCCTCTCACGCAGGATGATGTGCCAAATTTGTTCATAACTGGTTAGAAACAGCATTCCTTTTTCCGTAGTATAGTAGTAAAGTCTTTTCTCCGACCTGCGTTGTCCTATCATTTCTGTTTCGATGAGCATTTCCAGATATCCGTTTAGTTGCTCCATTGATGTGCGAGATTCATACATTATTCTGGTTTTCAGCTGACCATTTTGAGTCGCTTTAAGAATGGCTGCAGTTATGTCCCAGTTGCTCCTGTTCTTCATCATGTGAGGCTAGCACCTTGCTTCGGCCATGAGGCGCTCAATTCTTTGGCAAAGTTCTTCGACTTGGCTATGTGATAGATTTAGCCTCTTTATCGCATTCACATTGACTCCTGAAGCTTGAAGTCTGTCGTATATTTGATCAATTGGTGCTTCCATTTGCATTGCGCATTTAGCGCACTTTATGACATATAAATGCACATTTAATGCATTATATGGCGTCTTGAATCATGAATACGTTAATTGTCGGTATCTTTCTCCACTTGAGCATAGAAACATAAATGTCGTTGCCGCCTAAGCATTGCTAACTGCTTTGATGTATTTTGCAAAATCTCCTGACCTTGAATAGGTGGCATAATTATCAAGGTCAAGCTCTGATTGTACCTTTTCGCAGACGTCTGCAAGAAACTTTTCACCTAGCGGTCCAATCAATCCAATGAAAGCTCGCTCGAAAACTGCAGGCTGTTCTATTATCGCTATCCTGATATCTATTTTATTGTTCAAATAATTCTGAGTGATTTTTTTCGTTAGCATATCATATACACTCCAACCAAAAATTTCCTTTAGATTCGCCAAGATAGCATCCGCTATGGCTTCTTGCCGAGGCTTTAATACCATAATTTTGTCTCCCTATACCGAGCATATCCTGCTCTATTTAACGTTTTTTGGACATTTCTCATCCATGACAGACCTCTCCTATCGCCCTAAAACGTGCAAGAATTGGAAACGTGAAGAGCGACTTCACTAGTCCATTTCCTTTCTATTTCATTGACAAGCTCTGGGATTTGCCATCTATCCTCCCATCCCGAACTTCGCTATGGCCTGCTGTCTTGACTTTTATCATTTCGGAGTAGCAGCTACACTCCTTAAACGCCTTCAAGATCGCATCAGCTTGTGGGCGTGTCATCGCAGTAATTCGATAACATGCAAACTGGAAACGTTAATAGTTGAAGCCTTCGTGCTCCGAGTGGTAGTCAATCAAGCATGTTAGACCTCTCGCAGTATTTGACAAATACCTTAAACCCAAAGGTGTTCCTTGCGCCAAACACGTCAGACTCGGAAGTGGTGGAAAAGGCAAAAAAACTGCTGGTGGAAAACGGCCTGCGCGAAGATTTGATACAGGTCAACTATGACATGCAGCAGCTCGACATCGGCGACCTTAATGTGAGTTACGACCCGCCGGACCTTGTCGTCCGGGCAGTGTACGACAAAAAGCCAAGCGGCATAGTAAAGATGAAGAGCGTGGCGATGATAAAGCTCTAGAGCATCCTTGAAACTGCTTCTATGATACTTGGAATATCCTGCTTGGTTTCAGAGCCGTCCTTTAACGACTTTATAGTCGCCTTGTTTTCTGCAAGCTCTGCCGGCGCGACGATTATTGCCACCGCAGCGCCTTTTGTGGATGCGTCTTCCAGCTGCTTGCGCAGCGCCCTTCCGAGCATGTCATAGTCGGTAGCAATGCCTGCGTTCCTCAACATAGACGCGATTTCAAGCGCCTTTCTCTTGGAATCATCAGTTGCGTACGCGACGTACGCAAGTGGCTTTGTAACTGCTGCTTGCGCGTTGTGCTTTTGCAGCGCAAGGACGATGCGCTCTATTCCTCCTGCCGCGCCGGTCGCGCCGATGTCCTTTCTCCCAAACGCGTCCGTGAGCCTGTCGTACCTGCCGCCGCCCACCAGCGCGCCCCCCTCGCCGGAGGCGTCAAACACCTCAAAGACGATGCCCGAGTAATAGTCAAGGCCCCTGACGATGCCAAGGTTTATCGCGGCATTTGCCACGCCCCTTGAAGCAAGCGAGTCCATCAGGCCGGACAGTTTCTGCCACGCCTGCAAGCCCTTCACGTCTGCTTTTGCCATGACTTCGTTTGCCGTTCCCGTCACCTTTGAAAAGTCGATGAGCGACTGCAGTTTTGCCGGCTCTATTTTGTCCTTGTATTCTGCAAGCACGCCCTGCGCGCCCTTTTTGGGCACCTTGTCGACTGCTCGAAACATTTCAAGCACCTTTTCTTCCTCCGTGATGCCGAGCACTTTTCTAATGTACTCCTCCACCAGCTGCCTGTCGTTTACCTGGATGGAAACTGCCAGTCCAAGTTTCTTGAAAAACACCGACACAAACTCAATCACCTCCGCGTCGGACTCTTGCGAAAACGGCCCGTACACTTCAATGTCCCACTGGTGGAAATACCTGTAGCGCCCCGCCTGTGGCTCGTCATAGCGCCATACGCCGGCAAATGCCGCTATTTTCGCCGGCATTTTCAGGTCGCGCCTTGCGACGACGTGGCGCGTCAGGCCAATCGTCAGGTCAAAGCGCAAGGCAACATCGCGTTCACCCTTGTCCTTGAACGCGTAAATTTCATTGGAAATGGAAGCTCCGCTCTTTGCCTCCAGCGTGGCGAGCATCTCAAGTGGCGAGGGCTCCATCATGCGAAAGTTGAACAGCCGCGCGGTTTCAAAGAACTTTTCCCGGACAAAGTTGATGCCTGCAAGGTCGTTGCTTTCAATGTCCCTCATGCCGCGGGGAAGTTCCATCTTCACACCAGTAGCACGAGGCTGTTGGCATTTAGATTTTGCGTTAGGTTGTTATAACAAATTGCCAGAATAAGCGTGATGGCAGGCGGCTACCGGTTCCTCGACCACATGACCGACGCCGTGATAGAGGCGTACGGAAGCACCTTGGAGGAGGCGTTCGTACAGGGTGCGCGCGGGCTCGTGGACACGATGGTGGATCTTGCCACCGTGCAACCCATTACGGAAGTAAAGATAGAGGCAGAGGGCCACGACCTTGAATCACTATTGTTTGACTGGCTCGACAAGGTCATGCTGTTGCTGGTGGCAGACAGCATAGCCATGTCGGAATTCTCAGTAAAGATGCGGAAATTAGGCGACAATAATTATTCGCTGGACGGGACTGCCAAGGGAGAAAAGATAGACCTTGCCCGGCATCACTACAAGGTAGAGATAAAGGCGATAACGTACCACGAGATGCTCGTCCGACAGGAACAAGGCCGGGTGACTATACGTTTCCTGATGGACCTCTGAAAGAAAAAAAGAGAGGTTACTTCACATCTACCTTGGTCTCATCCTCGCCTCTTGTCGGGACTTTTTTCGGCAGTTCGAGTTTCAGTATGCCGCTTTCCACTTTTGCATTGACTTTGGAAGGAATTATTTCTTCAGGGACCGGGACGTTTCTGTAGAACGATCTGTACAGCCTTTCGGTGTAGAGGTAGCGCTTGCCCTTTTCCTCCGTCTTTTCAGAGTGTTTGCCGGATACCTCGACAGAGTACCTTGTCGCCTTGACGTCAATCTTTTCCTTCTCTATGCCAGGCACTTCTACCTGCAGCTCGTACCTGTCGCCCTTGTCTATCAGGTCGTACAGCGCCATCCTCATGTCCCTCGCCTCAAATAGCGATGGCATGTCCGGCCAGTTCATCGTTGCCAGCGGCCAGGGTCTCATCATGCGTTCCATGTCGCGCCTAAAGTTGTCAAACATGCTTTCAAACCTCCTTGGCGCAATGGCTGTGTTTTCATCGTCTCTTTTCGACTCCTTGCCTTCTTTGGAGCTCATACACTCATTACGCTGTCAAATTATTTGAGAGCTTTGACTACCGTACAATACAGATCAAAATTTCAGTTGATATCTCTGCAAGCTCGAAATCGGCCTAGATGCTAACAAAAGTCACGGCTCCTGTTATTATCAGGATGGCAGACTAGAACAGAGAACTGGCGTGAGGGACACACACGCGCAACCTGAAGAAAAAACAGAGTCTGAGAACAGAAGGAGGCAGAGTGGCGGCTATGTATAGATAAATCTGGAAAGCATAATCGCTGCAATAATCCGCAGATTATAAAAGAATTAACTAGAAAAATCATTAATTCTGCATACGTCTTACCTTGTTTCTATTATACAATAAATAATGCATAAGAAAATATGCACGACAATCGAAACGGTACGAAAAAGTCACTGACAGTAGGGGTGGCAGTGGCTTTTGTGGCAACGGCAGTTGTTTTTGGCCTGGTCGCGGTAGTCGCGCCCTTGGCTCACCTGCAATCTGCACAAGCGCAAAGCAATCAAACCAACGACAACAGCACTGCGATGACCAACAGTACGATGACTAACAGTACGCAAAACAGTACCAACTCTACA
>NZ_CAMLDP010000071.1 GCF_946478925.1 uncultured Nitrososphaera sp.
CATTTAAGAAACGCATGGCAGAAGCTGTAAACAACATGGCACGAATTCACGTTCACACTCATGGCAAGTCACATTCTATCCGTCCCACTTCAAAGTCTGCTCCTTCCTGGCTAACTACAAGCCCCGACCAGGTGTCGTCGCTGGTAGTCAAGATGGCAAAAGACGGAGTTACCCCGAGCGTAATCGGCCTAAAGCTTCGCGACGAGCATGGAGTCCCACTTGCCCGGTCGGTGACTGGCAAGACCGTGACGCAGGTACTTTCCGAGAACAACATCAAGTCCGAAATGCCCGAAGACCTTGAGAGGCTGGTAATGAAGGCCCTTGGCCTGCAAAAGCACCTGAGGGCGCACAATAGCGACCACAGAAACGTCCGCTCGCTAGAGCTTGTAGAGGCAAAGATCCATCGCCTGGCAAAATACTACAAGGGAATCGGCAAGATTCCTGCCACTTGGAAATACGCCGCCGTCATCGCCCAGCTAGAGTAAGACGCCGAGATGGGTGGCGACAGCTCCAAGCTTTTCTCTGCGCTCAAACCTTTTTGCGAAAAGCTCCGCTCCGTCGTGGAGAACGGGAGCGAGATTTCAGTCATTACGCACCTTGACGCCGATGGCATCACTTCGGGGAGCATAATCGGGACTGCGCTTGCGCGCATGGGTGCCAAGTGCTCCGTCAGGACTGTGTCAGACATGACGCCGTCCGTGATAGAGCGGATGAAGGCTGAGGACCACGAGTTTTATGTCGTGACGGACCTTGGCGGCGGCATGGCCGCGAATTTTCGCAAAGCTCTTGGCGACAGGTGGGTTGTAATCGACCACCACCAGATACCTGAAGAGGAGATCTTGACGGATGATGCGGGCCAGATCATGAACGCCTGGAAATACGGCATAGACGGCGGCATCGAGGTTCCGGCAGGCGGCCTGGCCTACATTGTTGCAAGCACGCTTGACCGGAAGAACCGCGACCTCTCGCAGGTGGCGGTGGTTTCCGCGGTCGGCGACAGGCAGGACCAGGGCGACAAAAAGTCGTTTCTTGGACTAAACAAGGAGATACTTGAAACTGCCAAGGCACTTGGGCTCGTCAACGTGGACCTCGACATCATGCTGACGGGCAGAGAGACGCGCCCCTTGCACGAGGCGCTTGCATTCACTTCGTTTCCCTACATCGACGGGCTGACCTGGAACCGTGACAACTGCCACGCCTTGTTAAAGAACGCAGGTATAAAGCTAAAGGACAATGGGCGGTGGCGCGTGCCGGCCGAGTTTTCGCAGGAGGAAAAAAGCGCGATACTCGACGCGATTGCCAAGTTCGTAGTCACGTCGAGCAAGACTTCTGCATCTGTCATCGACGACCTCATTGGTTATGTGTACACGCTCGCCGGCGAGGACAAGCGCAGCCAATTGCGCGACGCAAGGGAGTTTTCCACGCTGTTAAACGCGTGTGGCAGGATAGGCAAATCCGGAGTCGGGATAGCAATTTGCATGGGCGACAGAAACGCCATGCTTTCCGCCGGCGAGGAAATAAGCGCCGAGTACCGCACCACCCTGCGCAACTATATCTCGACAATATTTTCAGAAAAGTGGAGGGTGGCAGACGACGGCAAAGTGGCGTTAGTAAACGGCGACGGTCTTGTCGCGGAGGACATGCTAGGCGCCGTCTCGTCGCTCCTCTCTGGGTCGCCGACCCTTGCAGGCAGGCTCGTGTTCGTAAGGTCGCTTTCAAAGGACGGCACGTACAAGTTTTCGTCTAGAAAGGGCCTTGGGTGCACGTCGCCGGCAAACCTCGGCCTCGTGATGCGCCACTGCGCCGAGTCTGTCAAGGGCACAGGAGGCGGCCACTCGGCCGCGGCGGGCTGCAGGATACCTTCGGTGGCGCTTGACTCGTTCCTTTCATGCCTGAGGTCCGCAGTGAATGACGCGAAATTCTCGACAGCATCCTGATTTTGCGGTAGTTGACGCACAGGTCGGCGTGTCGTTTCCGACGCCGGCGCACGCAAGGGCTGCGGTCAAGGCATTAATACCAGACAATGTGAACATGCCTGCGGGCTTGACCGTCGACATCTTTTCAAGAGGTAGGACAGTCTGGGTGCGGGTCGGAGGCAACGGCGCAGTTTCCATCGCCACCGTCGCAAGCACGCTCGACGAGATCCTTGAGCACATTTCAGTTGCCCGGAAAGTGATTGTGGAAAATGCTTGACCCCAAGCTCTTGAAGGACAGCCCCGACTCTGTGCACGAGATGCTCAAAAAGCGCAACATGGAATTCCCGCTTGACGAGCTTGTCGCGCTTGAAAGGCGCAGGCGGGAACTCATCACCGAGGCGCAGGAATACCGCTCCAAAAAGAACAAGCTGTCAGAGGCAGTCGCGGCAAAGAAAAAGGCCAAGCAGGACGCGTCGGCCGAGCTTTCGCAGATGAAGGAGGTCAGCGCCAACATGGAAAGGGTAGAGCAGGAAAAGGTCGCGGCCGAGGACAAGTACCTCAAGCTTGCCGCACTTTTGCCAAACATGCTCCACGAGTCGGTGCCTGTGGGCAAGGACGAAAAGGACAACGTGGTTGTCAGGACTACCGGCACGATAAGAACTATTGTCGACAAGCCCAAGGACCATGTAGACATTGCAACCGCGCTGGACCTGTTTGACATCGAAAGGGCGGCCAAGATCTCTGGTGCAAGATTCTACTTTTTGAAAAACGAGCTGGTGCGCATGAACACTGCGCTCGTGCATTTTGCGCTTGACTATTTGACTGAAAAAGGCTACACGCTCGTACAGCCGCCGTACATGATACGCAGGCAGCCGATGGAAGGCGCGGTAATACTGGGCGACTTTGAAGACGTCATATACAAGATAGAAAACGAGGATCTGTACATGATAGGGACGTCAGAGCACGCCATAGCCAGTATGCACATGGACGAGATACTGGAGGGCAGGCAGCTGCCGATGCGCTATGCCGGCGTCAGCCCATGCTTCCGCAAGGAGGCCGGCGCGCACGGAAAGGACATGAAGGGGATATTCCGTGTGCACCAGTTTGACAAGGTGGAGCAGTTTGTCTATTGCCGGCCGGAGGACTCGTGGAAGGAGCACGAGCGCATGCTGCAAGTCTCGCAGGGGTTCTTTGACGCGCTGGGCATCCCGTACCGCGTGATGCTCCTGTGTTCGGGCGACACCGGCAAGATATCGGCCAAGACGTACGACATCGAGGCTTGGATGCCCGGTCAGGGCGCGTACCGGGAGATAGTGTCTTGCTCAAACTGCACGGACTACCAGGCCCGCAGGCTTGCGATACGCTTCCGTGACAAGACAAACGAGGACACAAAACTGGTGCATACGCTCAACAGCACCCTTGTTGCGGTACAGCGCACGCTCGTCGCAATAATGGAGAACTACCAGACGCCTGCAGGCACCGTGGAAATACCGGAGGTCTTGCAAAAGTACATGGGCGGCCTTGCAGAAATCAAGCCCAAGTCCTGACGCACAATATATATTCTGGAGGCCAAGTGTGGTTTTCGATGGTCAAGGCAGCAAAGAAGGGAGGCAGAGTCCGCGACAAGTGGCGAGACAAGCAATGGGTCATCGTCAACAAGCCATCAGGATTTGAGCCGCCCGGATCAGTTAACTATGTTCCCATAACCGACGGCGAGCAGGCCAAGGGGAGGGTAATTGAAAATACACTCCATGACATGATGAAGGGCAACCCCGATCAGACCATGGACCAGCACCAGATAAAGATCTTCATCCAGATTGACAAGATAAACGACGGCACAGCAAGCACCCGCTTCAAGGGCCACGAGTATGCCAAGGAATTCCTCCGCTCGCTGATAAGGCGCGGAAGCTCCATGGTCACCTTTGTGCATGACTATACCACGCAGGACGGTCACACCTTCCGTGTGGCAGTAGTAGCCTTTACGCAGAGGCGCGTGAACGCTTCGAAAAAGCACGAGATCCGCATGATAGCCCGCCGCATCCTGTCCGAGAAAATCCCGCAGATGACAGTCGAGCAGTTCGTTCAGGAAACGACAGGCAGCAAGCCCGGCGACATACCGCGGGAGACAAACAGCTTGCTTGGCGCGGCAATCATGAATGAGGCGAAAAAGATCTCGAACATACGCCACATCGGCATAAAGAAGACCAAGCTGATCTCTACTCCCGAGTCTAGGGCAGTGAGCGACGCCAAACCGGTCGAAGCGACAGCGATGGCCGAACCGGCTCCGCAATAACTTTTTAGTCCCTTCCCTTTTTCCTCTTTTATTAGATGTCTGAGGAAATACGCTTCTCCTCTGCAGAGGTCCAGCTCGTGCTCCACGCCACGGAGGACCATGGCAAGGTGCTTGCAGCGGTTGAAAAGGTGCTTTCCGTGCCGGCCGCAAGCTTTGAGGGCGAGCAGTCGGAGGGCCATTATGGCAACCAGATAGCGCTCCTTGGCGCCATGGTCGCAAGCAAGGACGCCAGCGCGCTTGCCACCAGAGTAGTCTCTGCCCTGAACCGCATCGACCGGCAAGAACTTTCCGACCACATCGAAGAGTACTCTGACGAAAAGGGCAACCTCTACCTGCGCCTTGACAAGCAGAGGCTCTGTCAGGGCAAGGTGTCGCTTGCAGAGTCTGACGCGGTGAGGGTCAAGTTCAAGCCCGTCCACCGCTACAAGCCGTCAAGCAGCCTGCAGAGCTACAGGGGGCTACTCTCTTCAATCGAATAGACCTCTCTGTGGGCGAACGCGCCGTTTCTGCAGCAAAGGCGCTTGGCCTGCGAGTAGGAGCCGCAGCAGCTGCAAGTGAATTTTCCGATACCGACATAATTTACCGTCTAAAGAACCTGCCACCAAAGCCTGTGAAATACGATTACCTGCTGGTTACTGAGAATATTGACGAAGTTTCGCGCACCGACATACTTGCACTGCGGGATTTCCGCAGGGCGAAGGAGAAATTGAAAAAAAAGGCCAAGGCCGGCGCGGGGATAGAGATCACAGTCGAGCAGGCACGAAGAATGGACGCGGCGGGAGTCGCAAGGTGGGTCTCTGACGCATACGATCTGTACGAATTCTGCCAGTCGTCGGGCTTTCAGTTCGTGCTGTCAAGCGGGGCCGGCTCGCCGGCAGGCACCGTGTCGGGTCAGTCCTTTGACGCGATATTGAAGGTGATAGGCGTCGATCCGTGCGAGCACTGGAAGGAACTTGCCGGCTGGCTTGAATCGCGCCTTGAACGGAGGGTGCGCACGTGCTAAAGAGGCGTGAAAAGAGGCGCTATATCTCTGTCATGTGCGAGGCGGCTGTAGGAGAAGGAGGGGTTGGCGCGCTTGCCGCAATCCAAAAGCGACACGCAGAGCTATTTGGCAGCATTGCGCTTGAAAGGGCGTCTCTTAGGCTGATAAAAGACGAAAACGGTGCCGTGATAATTCGCTGCAGCCTTGCAGAGATAGAACGCATCCTTGCGACAGTTGCGCTATGCAACCCGCCAATCGTCACACTTGACATGTCGTCCAGCATGAAGCGACTAAAGCGCAGGCAAACATAGGGTTTTATCTTGCAGGCCCTCTCTATCAAACGGGGATGAGGTGAGTTTCGCTGCTCCAGACTGAGTCAAAAGCGATGAAGATCTCGCGACGAACCGACCCATACATATATACTAAAAATAACATTTTCTGGAGGCTCAGAAATGCATCTGCCAGCGATATGCCGTACTGGTAGGCGCATATAGATGATTTACACTGACCAGCCCATCAGTATTCGGCTGATAAGCGAGGCTTATTACGTAAAATCGCCGCCCTGTGAACATGTCCAAACCCTTCGATACAAAACGCCTAGAACCAAGAAAGAACAGATCTGGTCCCTATCGATGCAACACATGCGGAGATTTTGCAACTGTGGAAGCACTCTTTCAGGTGCAGGGTGGAGGTATTATTGTAATGCAGAGGTTCTGTGACATGTGTTTGTCTAGTGCAGACTGTGAACTTTGATCGAACAGTGTGATATTTTTTTGTAGTCCGCTGGAAACGCGCGCACAATAGCTATAGACACTGCACAAGATGAACATATAATTATCAGGGACGCCTCCTTGGAACCATATGGAGCTGGCCTACGACTACCCTCTCTACCGACCTCCGTCAGAGGCCAATTCGCTGATATTCCAAGTCACGCTAGGCTGCTCCTTCAACAAGTGTTCCTTCTGCAACATGTACCGCACCAAGGAATACTCTGAACGGCCGTGGGATGAGATTCGCGCGGAGATAGACATGATGGCAAGGTTCTACCCAGACACGCGCAGGATATTCCTCGCCGACGGCGACGCGCTAAACATGTCCAAGGACAAGCTGGTGCAGATACTGCAGTATTTGTATCAAAAGTTTCCCGGCATCGAGCGCATTTCCTGCTATGCCATGCCAAAGAACCTCCTGCAAAAGACTGACGAAGAATTGAAAGCGTTACGCGCCGCCGGCCTGCACATGTTCTATGTAGGGATTGAAAGCGGTAACGACGTTGTCTTGAAAAAGGTGACAAAGGGCGCGACTGGCAGGTCGATAGTCCAGGCGTGCAACAAAGCCAAAAAGCACGGCTATATCCTTTCGTGCATGGTAATCCTCGGGCTTGGCGGCAGGAAATACACAAAGGAGCACATCGCCGACACTGCAAAGGTATTGAGCGAAATAGCGCCGGATTATGTGGGCGCACTCACGCTGTACCTGGAGGAAGGCGTGCACGACGAGTTCATGAACAAGTACGGCGAGCCTTTTGAATTCATCGACGATATTGAGGTGCTTGAGGAGCTGGAACGCCTCGTCCAAGGCTTTGATCCAAAGACTCCGGTAGTGTTCCGCGCAAACCACGCTTCTAACGTCTACTCTATCGGCGGGACGATGCCCGATGACAAGGGCAAGATGCTGTCGCTCATTGAAGGGCTAAAGTCGCATCCAGAGATGCTAAAGCCCAAGTTCCTGCGCCGCTTTTAAAGGCCATTGCGCGAAGCAAGACCACTTAGCGTTATTATCTCGTAGCCTTGCTCATTAATGGACTTGAGGAGCATATCGAGTTCTTGCATCTGCTTTTCATCTAGCTCGTCATGAAAGTTCAGTCCGTCTCGCCGTGCAAACTCCATCGGGTGCATTGTGACGACTGCAAATCCGTTTTCCTCGATTCCGCGTTTTATCTCTGACATTGTCTTTTCGTGATCGTAGCCAAGCCAGCGAGTATTGTCTTTGTTCAGGTCGCCTGTCTCTCCCGTTTCCGGATAATGCCACAACCCATCATCCCTTTTGTCGTATGGTGGCTTGTCATACGTCATGTTTGCGCTCACGTACAGGATGTTGTTCTTTTTTGCAGCCGCAAATGTGCTGTTGTTCACAGCATTATATGGCGCGATGAATATCTGTGGCTTAAAGCCAAATATGCTGTTTAGTTTTTCGTTTGTCTTTGTCATCAAGTCCGACTGCTCTTTCTGACTGTAGTGAGTGAACCATTCGTGGTTCCACCCGTGGTTTGCGACTTCAAGGCGTCCGGCGGCGACGCCTTCTTTTACATACGACACTATTTTCTGGTCCTGGCCAAAGTAGTTGCCGATAATGCCCACAGTAAGCGGTAGATTGTGCCTTTCAAACTCGTCCATCAGCTGGATCTGGACTCCCCCGAGGTAGTAATCCTGGATGTCGTCCAGCCGGAATGCGACGCACTTGCACTTTTCCACAGGTGTCTGCTGCTGGGCGTTAAAAATTGGCGCAGCGACAACGGTAGCAAGCAGTAGCACTGCGCAGCCTGCTATTGCAAGTGCAAGCTTCCTCATTTCCCTTTGCGAGTGTGTGCAAACCTAAGGTTATAGTAATCAATTGCGCGATAGGATTCTAGGGGCGGAATACTGAACAATGATCTGCACCCCGCCTACAGCGCCTCGTCAAAAGGATTAAAAGCCAGCCGGCGGTTAGGTGTGCAAACGATATGTACAGCGGGGAACTTGAGGTACAGGCCAAGCGCAAGGCGCTGGCAATTTTGCAGGACGAAATCAGCAAGATTCTGGGCTCTTCGCGAGACCTTTCTACGCTTACTTCGTCGCTCATCAAGGACGACAACAACGACATGCAGGCCTGCCTTGAGCGTATGCGCAACAGCGAGGAGGAAGTGGAGAACCTCCGGCGCAAGATAACAAGGGAAGTGTCGGAGCTCGGCGGCCTGATGGCAAACCGGGAGGACATTTTGCGCACGGCGTATCTTATGGACGACGTCGCCGGCTACATCAACGGCATCGCGTTCCGGCTGGCAAACATGAAGGGCGAGACGCTCAGAAAGGCCCAGTGCGACGCAGACCTGCAGGAGCTGGTCGGTATGGTAGTCGACGCCATCTTCAAGCTGAACGAGATGGGCAGGGCTCTTTCGATAAACCCTGCAAGCATGTTCGAGCTTGCGCAGGAAATGCAAAAGCTGGAGCACCAGGTGGACGCCAAATACAGAGCGATGATAATCAAGGCGCTGGGCGAGATTACAAACAACAAGGATCTCTTGCTTTTCAAGGACGCGGTCGAAGGCATCGAGGGCATGGTCGACAAGTGCCAGGAGGCGTCCGACTCATTTACGATACTTGCGCTTGGAATGTAAAAGAAAATGGTGTAAATGTCGACGACATCAACCGTAGCAAATGGCCGGCTTTTTGGCAACAGGATTATAGTCTGGGACATTTCAGACTCGAAAAGGCTGTACGGCTCGGGCTACTACGGCAAGCCCATCGGGGTGCCAAAACCAAAGGGAGTAGAGTTCGATGCACCCCTCGTGCTTGACCTGATGGAAGGCTGTTATCTTGCCGAAAAGGGCAGGTTGAAAATATCGCAGATGGATGGAAACAAACCAGTCTCGCAGACCGAGATAAGAAAGGTATGCAAAAAACAGTACGTCGACTTTGACGCCAAGTACCTGGTGTTTTCAGACCTGCGGGAAAAAGGCTACGTGGTTTCGCCGGGGATAAAGTTTGGCTGCGACTTTGCGGTGTACGAGCAGGGGCCGGGAATCGACCACGCTCCGTACCTCGTGCAGGTGTTCAGGGCGACCGACGAAATGACTGCTACCGGTGTCGTCCTTGCCGGCAGGCTTGCCACCACCGTGAAAAAGCAGTTTATACTTGCGATACCAAAAGTGACTGAAAAGAAAATAGAGTACGTCGGCTTTGACTGGTGGCGCGCCTAGGCCGCTGCATCTTTCTTTGGCATGTCGAACTTGACATAGTTCTCGCCCGATATCGTTAGGCGCGTGGAGAACTTGTCAGAGCCCTGCTCCAGCCAGCCCTTGTACCGAACCGAGTTCTTGACGATATCAGTCACGCTCGGCTTTTTCTCATTGACTTCCTCGTAGCACGAAAGTATCTCGCCGAACTTGACTTCATGCTGCTTGTTGAATTTTG
>NZ_CAMLDP010000072.1 GCF_946478925.1 uncultured Nitrososphaera sp.
GCCGTTTAGAAGCCATATATAACAAAGATGCAGATATAGCATGTGGCTTCTTCAGAGATAGAGGTCGAAAGCGTAAGAAGGCAGGTGGACATCTTTAAGCAATTGAAAAAGTCCGTGGATACCCAGGACCTCGCTTCGTACGACAAGGTCGAGATGTACAAGCAGATGCGCAGGCAGCTGCACGCCAACATGAAACGTTACTCCAAGGAAGGAAAAGGTGACCTTGCAAAGATTATCTCCAAGTCGCTTGCTGCTTGACGACAATAATAATTTGTTAAGGATATATAATATTCAGCACACATCTTGCCCGTGCTTGCCATAGTGAAGGGCCTCATGCAGGGCGACAGGCGCTCCCTTGCAAGGGCAATTTCAATAGTCGATAACCGCGAGCCCGAGTCGAGGCAGATAATCAAAGAGATTTTCGAGAAAACAGGCAAGGCGCGCACCGTCGGCTTTACCGGGCCCGGTGGCGCCGGCAAGAGCTCGCTTTTGGGCCGGCTGATACCGGAATGCCAGGTGCTTGGCCACAAGGTCGCCGTGCTTGCAGTGGACCCGACAAGCCCGATAACCGGCGGAGCCATCCTCGGCGACAGGGTGAGGATGCTAGGCAGTCTTGACGATGAAAAGGTGTTCATGAGGAGCATGGCGTCGAGGGGCGCGGTCGGCGGGGTGTCAAAATCGCTCAGAAACGCAATCAGAGTGCTTGATGCCGCCGGCTATGACCTCATCCTGGTGGAAAGCGTGGGCGCTGGCCAGTTGGAGATAGAGATAACAAAGGTGGTCGACCTGACTGTTGTTTTGTTTACGCCAAACACGGGCGACAACGTGCAGGCAGTCAAGGCTGGGCTGACTGAGGTGGGCGACATTTACGTCGTCAACAAGGCCGACATCGACGGTGCAGGACCGCTCTACAACATCCTCGTCGACATGATAGGAGACACCGAGCGCAGGCCGCCGATACTGAAAACGTCAGCCAAGACCGGCAAGGGAGTAAAGGAACTAGCGCAGGGTATTGACAAGTTGCTAGAGGAAAGAAGCATTAATTATAAAGTACGCGAGAGGAAGATGCTAGAGGATGAGTTGAAAGACATGGTTTCAGACATCGTATCCCAAAAGGTCGCTTCCATGCTAAAGGAGAACAAAAAGTATTCGGCTTTCATAGACAAGCTTGCCAGAAAGGAGATAGACCCGTACATGGCCGCAGAAAAGGTGGCTGCGAGCCTGTTCAAGTAGGTGGCAAAAAAAAGATGGCAGCAAAAACAACAACGAGTAAAAAAATAGTTACCGACTCTAACATCCCGGTCAAGCGCGTGTACAAAAAGGCCGATACCAAGGGCCTCAAGGAGGAGGACCCCGGCAAATACCCGTATACGCGTGGCCTGTACCCCGAAATGTACCGCGAGCGCGTCTGGACCATGCGCCAGTATAGCGGCTTTGGGAGCGCCGACGAGACGAACAAGCGCTTCAAGTTCCTGCTCGACAAGGGGCAGACTGGATTGTCATTGGCGTTTGACCTTCCCACACAGACTGGCCGCGACTCTGACCACGCAATGTCAGAAGGCGAGGTCGGCAGGACGGGCGTCGCCATCAGCTCCATAAAGGACATGATGACTTGCTTTGAGGGCATCCCCTTGGACAAGGTCAGTACCTCGATGACGATAAACTCGACAGCGTCGACGCTGCTATCGTTGTACATCACGGTCGCCGAGTCGCAGGGAGTAAAGCCAGATCAGCTTCGTGGCACTACCCAGAACGACATACTGAAAGAATACATCGCAAGAAACACGTACATCTACCCGCCCAAGCCCTCGATGCGCCTGATTGGCGACATGATAGAATACTGCTCGAAAAAGGTGCCCCAGTGGTACCCAGTCAGCATCTCCGGATACCACATACGCGAGGCCGGCTCTAACGCGGTGCAAGAGCTTGCGTTCACGTTTGCCGACGCCATCGAGTACGTCGAGACGTGCACTGCAAGGGGCCTCAAGGTCGACGACTTTGCGCCTAGGCTGTCTTTCTTTTTCTGCTGTACCATGGAGTTCTTCGAAGAGATTGCCAAGTTCAGGGCGGCACGCAGGATATACGCCAAGATAATGAAGGAGAGGTTCCATGCAAGGAGCGCCAAGTCGCAGCACTTGCGCTTCCATGTCCAGACCTCCGGCGAGTCATTGACTGCGCAGCAGGTGGACAACAACATTGTGCGAGTCGCAACAGAGGCGATGGCCGCGGTGCTCGGTGGATGTCAATCATTGCACACCAACTCGCGCGACGAGGCCCTTGCGCTCCCGACAGAGCAGTCTGCCAAGGTGGCTCTTCGCACTCAGCAGATAATCGCAAGCGAGACTGGCGCCATAAAGACGGTAGACCCAATGGCCGGCTCGTACTATGTCGAGCAGCTGACAAGCGAGATAGAGGAGCAGGTGTGGAAGTACCTGAAACGCATCGACAGGATGGGAGGGGCGATGGCGGCTATTGAAAAGGGCTTTTTCCAGGAAGAAATTCGCAACAACGCCTACAGGCTAAAGAGGGAGATAGACGAAAACAGCAGGGTCATCGTCGGAGTCAACAAGTACCAGGACGTGCACGATGTCGAGCCGGCGCTCAACAGGATTGACCCGGAGATAGAGAAAAAGCAGCTGGTGAGGCTGAAGGAGTTCAAGGCGGGCCGCGACATGGCAAAAGTAAACGCGGCTCTTGCTACCCTGCAAAAGAACGCAGAGAAGGAGGAGAACCTGATGCCGCACATCATCAGCTGCGTCAAAAACTATACTACGCTTGGCGAGATAAGCGACACGCTGCGCGAGGTCTTTGGCAGGTACGAGCCCAAGGTCTCGTTCTGAGATGATTATATAAGATGGAGGCATGAAGTAGAGAAATATGCGCGTAGACCACATTGCCATCGCAGTCAACAACGTCGATGAGGCCCTAAAGAACTATCAAAAGATTCTGAACGTTGACCACCTTGAAATAGAGACCGTGCCCAACGAAAAGGTGAAGGTAGCAATGCTCATGCTCGAAGACACGAGGATAGAGCTCATGGAGCCGACCTCCCCGGACAGCCCCATATCCAAGTTCCTTCAAGACCGCGGCGAGGGCATACACCACATCGCAATAACCGCCGACGACATTGTCAAGGATGTCGACAGGGCAAAGTCGCAGGGCATGAGAATGCTGGGCGACCTGCGCACCGGCTCGTACGGGAGGCGGATAACGTTCATCCACCCCAAGTCACTCAACGGCGTGCTGACCGAGTTCTGCGAGGCGCCGCCGGCTGATAAAGGCCACACTGGTGCAGAGTAAAGGGCTAATACCCCTCTCTTCCTTTTCCACATCTGCGGCATATGGATTGCAATGACCTTGCGCAAAGGCTTGTACAGGCGGTGGAGAGAAACCGCGCCGACGCGCTCTTGCTGTCAGGAGGGCTCGACAGTGCAATCATTGCAAGCATCCTAAAGCCTAATTATTGTGTGACTGCTGCCCTTGGCAGGGAAGCTCCGGACCTTGCCTACGCTCGGCAGGCCGCGCAGAAATACTGCAAGGTCCACGCAGAGGCGGTGTTTGGCCCAGAAAAGATGGTCGAGCTTGTAGACACGGTGGTGCAGGTTTTCAGGACGTTTGACCCAATAGAGGTGCGCAATTCGTGCGTCGCGCTCGCAGCATTAGAGAGGGCAAAGGAGGATGGCCACCGCGACGTGGTGACTGGCGATGGCGGCGACGAGTTGTTTGCGGGGTACAACTATTTGTCGCGCTATTACGGCGACGAGAAAAGGCTAGAGCAAGAGCTTGCGCGCCTGTGGGAAGTTATGCATTTTTCCTCAAGAGCTCTCGGAAAGAGACTTGGAATCGAAGTCAGAGCGCCGTTTCTCGACAGCGAGTTTGCACAGTATGCCAAGTCGGTGCCTGCAGGCGAAAAGGTAGGCGAGCGGGGCGGAGAGAAATGGGGCAAATTTCTCTTGCGCAGGTGCTTTGAGCGCGACCTTGGGGCGCTTGTGTGGCGCAAAAAGATGGCACAGGAGCAGGGTGCCGGCACGGACATGTTCTACAGGTACGTCGAGGACATGATAGACGACTCTACGTACGCAAACAGGGCCAAGATTGCGCTGTCAGAGGGCGTGAAACTGAAAAGCAAGGAGCACCTGCACTATTACGCAATGTTCCGCAGCTACAACCCGCCACCGAGAGAGGAGGCAAGAGAAAGAGGATGCAGCAGGCGCTGCCCTGAATGCAGTGGTTGTTTTGAATGGGCTGGAAGATTCTGCAGGACGTGTGGCGCGTTCCCGGTGGAACCCGTGTCACTTTGAGTACTTGTTGGGCTTTTTGACGAATATGCGCTTGCATCCTTCGCAGCAGAAAAAGTACGTCTTGCCGTTATGTTCGTGAGAGACCGCAAGTTCCTGGTCCATCTCGATTCCGCACACGGGATCGACTGGCATGTACGGCGTCTTGCTCTGCAAAAGTGTATTTATTGTTTTGGAAAGGGGTTCGCCTAGCAGGTAGGAAAAAACTGACTGGTCAGTCAGTTATCTTTATTTACCCCGAAGGACTTTCTATAAAATAATTGGACACCACTAGAGAATCCGCTTTGGGAGACGCAAGTTCCGACAGCCAGACGGTCATGAAGGTAGACAATGTTACGAAGGTCTTTGACTCGGCGGCAGGAAGGGTCGCCGCGCTTCGAGGCGTCAACATTTCGATAAACAAGGGCGAGTTTGTGGCCATAGTCGGCCCCTCGGGAAGCGGCAAGTCGACGCTCCTCAACATAATCGGCGCGCTCGACAAGCCGACATCTGGCAAGGTCTACATAAACGACATCGACATCTTTGCGCTTGCAGATTCTGAAATGGCCACGATGAGGAACCACCTCATCGGCTTTATCTTCCAGTCGTACAACCTGATAAACAGGACCACGGTCCTGAAAAACGTCGAGCTCCCCGGAGTCCTTTCCGGCATGGAAAGCGGCGAGCGCAAGAGGAGGGCAGAAAAACTGCTCGAAGTGCTCGGCATAGGCGACAAGGCCGGTTTCAAGCCGGTCAACCTTTCTGGCGGCCAGCAGCAGAGAGTCGCCATCGCAAGATCTCTGATGAACGATCCTGCGATAATCCTTGCAGACGAGCCGACAGGCAACCTCGACACCAAGACGGGGAACGAGGTGTTTGAACTGCTAAAGATGCTCTCAAACAAGTTCAGAAGGACAATCGTGATGGTAACCCACAACCCCGAGCTTGCAGAAGCCTGCGACAGGGCGATATACGTCCGCGACGGCAAGGTCGAGAAGGAGGTTGTAAACAATTGAGCAGCAACAACAAAAAGTACCTCGCTCCAATGGTGATAGCAGCCATGTTGTTTGCGCCGCTTGCAGCCTTTGCACAAAGCGAAGCAGACATTGTGAACGCCAACCTGAGCGGTCCTGTGTTCCTCGACGCGTTCTGGACTGACAGGACCACGGCGCCCCCGGCAGGCACCTCGCTTTCAAAGGTCGAAGTCGCGCCCGGAGAAGGCGCGTCCGTTCTTGCCGTGACACTTGTCAACAGGGGGTTCTCTGACATCACCTCGGTGACTGGGACCATTTCGCTTCCATCAGGGTTCAGCTCTTCCCAGTCCAACCAGGCAGTCGCGTCGTACAACGGCATAGTCACGGCGGGGAACACGTTCACGCTCTTTTTCCAAGTAGACGTCTCCAAGGTGTCAATCCAGAACTATAGCGCCAACCTTAAGGTAGAGTATTCCAGGACGCTAGAATCCGGCATGCCAAGGACGGCAAACATCAATGTCCCGTTCAAGGTGTTTGGCAAGGTAATCCTTGACGCTTCGTCAGAAGGAGGGGTCACGCCGGGAACCTCGGGCAATGTCGCAATCAAGATAACAAACACTGGAAGCGCGCCGGCCACGGGAGTCGTAGTGACCGTTCCAGGCTCATCAGGCGTCAACCCCACCACGCAGCAGGCGTCAATTGTGGCTGTGGGCAAGAAATCGTTTGAAATCGGGACGATTGCCCCAGGAAACTCTACCAGGATAGAGCCGGTCCTGTACGCCAGCAACTCTGCTGGCGAGACGCTCCAGACGGTCCCGCTAGACATAACGTACGGCAACACGTACGGCGAGAGAAAAAACACTACCGTGCCGGTCGGTCTCATCGTCCTGCCGACGTCTTCAAACTCGCCTTTGAGCGTGACGCCTGTGGGCAACTCTTCCATAATGACTGCAGGTAAGATAACCGACCTGAAGGTGTCGCTTGCAAACAACGGCAACCAGCAGCTGTCAAACGTGGTGGCCTCGATAAGCTCGACTGCAGAGCAGATAAAGATCCTCGGCAAGACCAGCTGGACGGTTGGCGACTTGGCACCGGGCGCAAGCCAAGAGATAACGACGCAGGTGTTTTCGTCGACCGACATGATAGGCAAGGCCGCGACGTTCAAGCTCACTGTCCAGCGCACTGTGGTTGGGCAGCCAGAAATAGAGACGTTTGACATCGGCACTTATGTCGACGGCGAGATAAGCGTCAAGGCGTACGACATTGGCGTGACCTACATCGGCGGCGTTCCCAACATATCGGGCAACCTGCTCAACGAAGGAAACGTGCTTGCGCTCTTTACAACGGTAGAGGTGACAAGCGCAGACGGCCTTGCAAATTCGCTTCCGCCGCAGCAGTACCTCGGCGACCTGACGGCAAACTCGCCTCTCCCGTTCAGCATACCGATTCACGTCGCAAACGGCACTGCGGCAGGGACGTACCCCATAGAACTGAGGGTGCAGTACAAGGACAGCCTGAGGCAGCTGCATACATTTGACATCAAGACCAACGCCAACTTTGTGCCCCAGGCACCGGCAGGCAACGCGCAGCAGGCGCAGGCCGCAAGCACCATGATGATGGTAGGCGTCATCGCAGGGGTGATAGCCGCAGTAGTGATAGCAGTGGTCGTGATACGCATGAGGAAAAAGTCGAAACTAAAGCACACGCTCCAGTTCAGCAAGCAGAACGGCAACAACGGCGGTGACGACATCGAGTCAGTCCTGGACAGCCACCTTGGCGGCAGTAGCGGCAGCAAGAAACCAGAAGAGAAGAGCAGATAAATGAACATCAAGGAAATCTTTGGACTGTCCATCGATGCGCTGAGGGAGCGCAAGACCAGATCGGCCCTCACGATAATGATGGTAGTGGTCGGAGGCGCGCTCATGGTCGCGCTAAACGGCATGACCGCCGGCTTTTCCAACTTTATCGGCTACCAGTTCAGCAAGCTGGCGGCAAACGTGCTGTTCGTGACGAGCGCGCAGACCGACAACAGCGGGGGAGGGTTCGGTGGCGGAGGACCGCCGCCGGCGCCCAAAATAACGCTCAACGAGGCGGTGGTGAGCAGGATACGCTCGCTTCCGTTCGTAAATGACGTCATCCCGTCGTACCAGGGCGGCATAACGCTTGAGGCAGGTGGCAAAAAGCACGACACGACCGTGTTTTCAATCGACCCGCAAAAGCTGTACGTAATAGCCCCCACCACTACCTTCGTCGAGGGCTCTAGCATCAGACAGAATGACCCCTCTGCAATAATCCTGGCAGAAAAGGTGGCAAACCCGCCCGGCGACTCTACTCCATTTGCGGTGGTAGGCCAGACCCTCCGGGCGACGTACACGTTCGTCGACCCTGACACGGGCAAGCAGGAAAAAGAGACACGAAGCTTTGTCGTCTCAGGCATCATGAAGGCCACGGGCAACCCGACAGTGGATAATGCGGTCGTGTTCAACCGCATAGCAGGCAACCAGATGCTTCACAAAGCAGGCAAGTACGACGCGCTGCTGGTAGCGGCAGACTCGGGAGACTTTGTCGATGCAGTAGAGCAGGAGATACGCCACCTGTACGGCAAGGACATCGGAATCACTACTCCAAAGGCGATACTTCAGACCATACAGAGTTTCATTGGCGGCTTCAAGTCGTTTACGACCAGCATCGCGCTTGTGGCGCTTCTGGTGGGCGCAGTGGGCATCATCACCACGCTCTATACGTCTGTCACGGAGCGCATCAGGGAGATAGGCACGATGAAGGCCATCGGCGCGCAGAACAGCTTTATCCTGGTGCTGTTTCTAGTCGAGGCGCTGACCATAGGGGTCATTGGCGCCACGGCCGGCATGGGAGTAGGAGTGATGGGAGGCTATGTGCTCGTCGCAGGCTTTGCATCGCAGAGTCCAGACACGCAGAACATGACACCGGTGTTCCAACTGCAGGACATGGCCACCGTTTGGGGGCTTTCAGTAGGGCTGTCGGTGCTTGCCGGCATGTATCCTGCATGGCGCGCTTCAAGGACACCCCCGATAGTGGCGCTCAGGCGCGAGTAGAGTCAGTATTTCTGCCAGGGCCTTGCGTGCTTGGTCATGTGGCAGGCTTCGGAGCAGAAGTAGTCGTTGCACATGTAGCAGAACACAGGATAGTCCTGCGTCTTTTTTCCGCAGGCTCCGCACGTTGCAGACATGTCCATGGCAGTAATATAATACGCAGAAGGGATACTTGTGCTTTAAAAAAATGCAAAGATGTGGCGCAGTTTGAACAGCCGGCAGAAGGCAGGCGCATTACAACCTGATACATCTTGAGAGGCTTTTTCATGACCTTGGCCCAACACTGAAGAGTCGCCTTATAGAAGAGAATCAGTTTTGCAAGATAAAATAGCCAGAGAACTCACTAAGACCAGAAAAATAAAAGAAAAAAGGCAGTCTGGACCTTGCGGCCCAGATAGAGTCGAAACCCCGTTGTTTTATGGGATGGACCTGCTGTACAGCTTGCCTTCGAGTGCGAGCTTGTACAACTCTGCTACATATGGGTTCTTTGCCGGTGTTTCTGCACCCAGTTCCACCAGTCTGGCGTACACTCTGACTACATAGGCCAGAGCGCCCATGAATGCCACTACGACACCCATGTTGAACATCCAGTGGTTAGGAACAGAGAAGATTTCCTCGACGAACCAGAAGTGCCACATCTCGTTGACACCGATGGTAAACATCGTGGCTAGGTAGCCGATGATGGTTATCTTTAGACCGGTGTTCATCGAGTTGCCTGGACCTCTGAGTATCGGGACTCTTCTGTCGTAGATTGCAACCATACCCCAGCCGACCGGGAGAGCCAC
>NZ_CAMLDP010000073.1 GCF_946478925.1 uncultured Nitrososphaera sp.
CAGAGCTTGACAAACAACTTCCTACCACCGATGTATTGATTACTACCCCGTTTTGGCCAGCTTATGTTACCAAGGAAAGAATTTCAAATGCTCCCAAACTCAAGTTAGCAATAACTGCAGGAGTTGGCTCTGATCATGTTGATTTGGAGGCGGCAGCTGCACACAACATTACTGTGGCCGAGATTACCGGTAGCAACGTAGTCAGCGTGGCAGAGCAGGTGGCAATGCATATTTTAGCACTTGTGCGCAATTACATTCCTGCTTACAAACAGGTTCCCGAAGGAAAGTGGGATATTGCAGAAATTGCGGCAAAAGCGCACGATTTGGAAGACAAGGTTGTGGGAATATTTGGAATGGGAAGGATTGGGCAGCGCGTGTGTGAAAGATTGAAGGCATTTGATGTCAAGATGATATACTATGACTATCACCACTTGAGTACCGTAGAAGAGCATGTACTTGGAACGCGTTATGTCATTTTGGATCAACTTGTCGAACAGTCCGACATCATCACTATCAATTCTCCTTTGACACCTCAGACAGACGGATTGTTTAACAGAGATCTTCTTTTCCGTATGAAAAAAGGTGCATATCTTGTCAATTGTGCCCGGGGCAAGATAGTGGATACAAATTCTCTCGTGGAAGCACTAGAAAAGGGCCATTTGGCAGGCTATGCAGGCGACGTTTGGTATCCCGAACCAGCTCCTAAGGACCATCCATGGCGGCATATGCCAAATCAAGCAATGGTCCCACATTATTCCGGTACCACACTGGAAGCACAAAAAAGGTATGCAGATGGAACAAAGGATTGCCTTGTCAGGTTCTTTGATGGGCACCCTATTGAAAGAGATTATCTTATTGTAGACCAGGGAAAGGTAGTGAGTCCTAGCTATAGTTACGCGTTTAAAACAAAGTGAGTGAATGTTGCGGTTTAAACACTCGCTTTGTCCTATGTTGTAGTCTATTGTACAAATGGTGTAATTCCCAGCAAGCTTGTGTAGCCTAGTTTATACTGTACAGATTCAAAAGATAAAGCGGGTCCGGTGGATTTGAACACTGCATATACAAGGGTTCAGCTTCCGAGTCATTAACTAATTCTCTCGTCTGCACGTGTTGTCTAGAAATGCTGCATTCCCAAACCTAGTTTGGGATGTAGAAAGAGATATGCAAGTCCTCGAAGATAAAAAAAAGTAATCGCGCAACGGATATTTTTTGAGTTATCGATTCATCATCTCGTATTTTCTGCCTTCTTCTTTGATTCCTCTCGCGTAAAACCAAAGGTGCCGTTTTGCTTTTTCATTGCATCTTCTATTCTTTCAATGGCATGAGTCAGTGCCCTTTCTGCTAGCTTGAAATTCTCTGCCTTTATTGTAATCCTGTATTTTGGCGCGCCGATGTACACTATGCTAATTTCGGTGCTACTGCTGCCGCTCTTGCTTTTTTCAGCATCCGACAACACATTTTTTATTATCTCGACCCCGTTGGGCTTTTTGGATGAAATCTCCAAGATTCCTCTTACCTCTACGAGCGGGAGCTGTATCTTTTTGCTTTCTCCTTCTATAGCCTCAAGTACCTGAGCATCAAACCCAAGATTCTTGATAGAATCTATCCCCTTTATCGCAACTGTTTCAAAAAGAGAATAAACGTCATCATATTTCTGAAGAGCAATATCCGTGATCTGCTGTAGCTGGGCATCATTGAGATTTGCCTTGGCCTTGACAGTATCCATAAAGCCAGAGGCTTTCTCACTTTTCTTTATTTCGATAAGTTTCGCTTTTCTCTCTTCTCCAGTAACTTGCTTTAGGGATGTGTCAACTTCTGCCCTCGCCTTGTTGACCCTAATTACTTTTAGAACGGCCTTTTGCTTCGGCCGTACATACCGCTGGATATTGCGCACCCACCCGGTCGCGATCTCTCTAACGCCGAGAAAACCGGTAAGCCCGCCATATTCATCTAGGCTTACATACGCACCGTGGCCTGAAACGTCCCTGACGGTAGCAATTACAATATCTCCTTCCTCTGGAAGATGCCGTTTGAAGTCGGAATTTGTAGACAATATAAGAAGGGGTCGGCGTCATGATACTTTAAGCGTTCGCAATGCTTCTTTGCAGTAAACAACGAGCGCTCAGAGGCGCCAGCATAAGCAAATCCTAGCTCCTTGAAGCATAGATGGACAGCTGTCCTCTCGGCAGTCATATATCATGGTGACAGGGCGACTCGGATTCCCTAATGATATTACGAGACTCTTTGCTAGAAGCAGAGTAGCGTGTAATAACTAATTGTAAATTGACAAGACGGTTATAGATTATAAGTGGCCGCCCCAATCATTGCTTTCGGTCCTTTTTTATGCAAAATAGTTTTCCAATGAAAGAATGGCACGCCGCACACATGGAAAAGATGGTCGTAAAATACGTGAAAGGCTTGTCTGAAACTGCTTCGGCATTTGAAAAAAGAAATCACAAAAAGTACGGCACCCTGACACATGTCTGCAAGCAGATCGAGTACGACATCAAGCACGGTGTTACCCATGAACAGGTTATCTCTTTGTTTCATAAAGTGCGCCATGATTCGTCATTTTCTCTCCTTAGAGAAGATGCAGGTGCGATGGCAAGGCTAGATGAAGTGGAAATTCACTTTACTACCGCCAAGGTAGACGCATCATCAGCGCCCTGGATTAGCAATGGTAGTAGCAGCAGTAGCAGAAGGACGACATAACGTTGGATTTTTCCAGTGCGGTTTTTCTATAACGACAGATTGCGATGTAAAAAAAGTCGACACCAAGAAGAAAAATCAGTAAATTAAATGACCTCTGTTCAAGCAAGCGAGAGTTCGATTGGTAGATCCACGGTTCCCTAGGCGAGCTCTGGAAAACGCTTGGCGACTCGGGCTATGCCCTGTCTGGTGATGGACACTTCATTAAAACCCGCATGAGGCCTAAGCAACCCTTGGTCTATCATCCAGCGCGTGATCCTGTAGAGATTGCGCCGGTAACTGTCACCTGCATTTATCCGCAGATATTTCTCTAATTCCTTTTCGTTGCCCCAATACTTTTTCAATTGTATATACTCGACGACTTTGGTCATAAGCACAGTTCTTCCTATTACTCCGCCTTTCATCTCGTATATGCCGCGCATCAGCCACGGCAACAGGATCTCGTTATCATCATGATCCCAAGTGTCTGACATAGTGTGTACTGGGATATACAATCAGTCGCATATATTTTAGGTAGAATGATACATTTGGAGATGGTACAGGCATTTGATATTGAAGCCAAGCAAAATTTGGATATGCCGGGGTCTAGCCGAGTTAGTGAGTAAAGCGGGTTCGGTGGGATTCGGACCCACGACATTTTAACCCAGTGAAATACACTGATTGGTTAAGAGCCAAACGCTCTACCTGGCTGAGCTACGAACCCGCGAAATCAATCGTGTAAAATGCGTTATTTAAACGTAAAAGAAGAAGAAAAGAGAGAGAAAAGAAGTTAGGCCGTCTTGGCCAGCGTTTCCTGCCTGTCCTTGATGATCTTGACGATCGCCTCAGAGACAGAGCAGTTCAGTTCCATCTTTTCCTTGATGATATGCCTGTAGGCGTCAAGGGTGATGTAGACCGGGATGGAGCCTGTGCCTTCCAGAAGAGCCTTTACGCGGAGCAGGCCGTTTTCCATGCCACGCTCGGCAATCTTGCTCAGCTTGACCTTGTCGAGGAATCCGCCCAGCGGGCCCATCGGCATGTCATAGTCGACTTCAAGCGTGACTTTTGCCTTGCGCTCGCCCAGCTCGTCAAAGTTGACTGCAATCTGCCACCTCTTGAACGGGCCCTCTATCATCTTGGCAACAATCTTTTTCAGCGGGATGTACTCGATGGTTTCGCAGTCCCATTCGAGCCTCTTGCCGTCAAAATCTCCGTTGATCCTGAAAATCGTCCCTACGCCAAAGCCGTTCTTTACCTCAACTGGCACGACGTTCAGACCCATGTTCTCGGGGAACTGGTCTGCCATGTGCTCCGGCCTCGCAAAATAAGTGAATACCTCGTTGACTGGAGCGTTGATTTCCATGCTCTTCTTTATAACAGTCATTAGGGAAAGAACTCTGGCATTCTGAATTTAAAGGTTTTGGGCTTCATAGAATGCATCGGCAGTGGCCGGAAAACCCGCGGCTTGCATAAAAGAACCAATGGAAAAAGAGAGGGGCTTCCACTGGAAGCACACGCCCTTCTCCCCTGCCTTGGTTGCACATCTGGAAAAGGAAAGAGTGTTTCCGCAGGAGCCTAGGCCAGCGGGTTCTTGTTCACTATCTCGTCGAGGCACTTGACGACGTCCTGCTTTGTGACAGGAATCGGGTTGTTGTCAAGGTGGCCCTTGTCGGGCATGATGACGTCGGCCGCAGCATCCAGCGGCTGCTTTAATTTCAGCGGCTCGAACTTGAATTTCTGGGCTATCTCCTTGAAGCGCTTGTAGTACGGCGAGTTGTTGAACTTGTGCGCAACCGTGGTGCATGAGGAGAGCGCATAGCCGTGCGGCACGCCCTCATTTGAGAACACGTAGGAAAGCGCGTGGCCAAGAGTCGTCGACGAGTTGCCAAAGCCGATGCCAGAGAGCATGGCACCGTATGGAAGCATGTGTTGCTTGTCGTTCATTATCGCGTCATAGAGTATATCAAACGCTTCCCTGCAAAAGAACTGCGTGAACGGGTTTCCGGCCTTGCTGTCATAGCCTTCAGACGCCTGGGCCGCCGCGTCGCACGCAGAGTTGCGCAGTATGTTGAAAGGCGTGCCGGGCAGGAAATACGGGTCGACTATTGCGGCATCTGCAAGGAACGCCTCGTCCTGCAAGAGCTTTTTCTTGTGGTCAAAGCTTATCACCGCGTACGTAGTCATCTCTGCGCCAGTGCCAAAAGTAGTCGGTATCAATATCTTTGGCACGCCCGTCAGTTTCGACAGGTACTTGCAGACATCCATAGAGCTTCCGCCGCCAAGGCCGATGTAGGCGCCAATCTCCTTGCCCTCGTACTGCTTTTTTATGGCCTCTATCGCCTCGATGGACGGGTCGGGCGTGACCTTGTCATACACCTCGTAGTTCTTTATCCCCATGTAATCGAGCCACTTGTTGTAAATGTCGGGTGTAGTTGTGGTTATCACAAGGGAATTCTTGGGATACTGGAATTCTTTTGCAGCGTTCTCGCCAAAGGCTATTTTCCTCGGCATCATTACTTTCCACATAGCGTATCTATGTTCCAGCCGTAGGGGTTTTATGTTTTACTGGGTGTCTCGGCAAGGTGGCCGGCGAGCCTGCGCTTTTCAAGCCTCATCAGGTAGATAATGCCCACCACAAGTATCGCCTCTGCAGATTTTGCAAGTATGCCGGCAAGGTCGACGTCTTCGGGCACGGGGTTTGGCGACAACGGGGGCGGAAACGTGATAGCGTATGCATACAGCCCAAGGAGCACCGCAGTCCCTATCATCCCAAACAGGTTCAAGATCACGGTCTTGCGATAGTACCTGCGCGGGTTCAGCCGGGACTCATCGGCTCCTACCATGGTGAGGAGTATATACATGAGCCCGTACGACACCTGCGCTACTCCTGCCACTATCAGAAATATGCTGTACTCTATGCGTAAAGAAGCGTGCTCGGAGTAGATGGCAAAGTGCACCATGCCCCCTGCTATGGCAAGCAAGAGCACGCTCCACTTCACGAATTCTTCCGACGAGTTGGCGTGCAGCTGTTTTCTCTTGCGCTTGTAGACTAGCCCAAGCACAATGCCCATCAGGGCAAGCGGGATAAGTGCCCCTGCAATGATTGCCGTGTTAAATATCTCGCCAAAGCTGTTTGATATGGCGGCATTAAAGACGGCCCTGTCGCAACCGCACCCTTCCGTGCCTGAAAGCGTGGCTCTTGCTGGATCGACCTGGTTCAGGTTGACAGAGCCGGTGGCCAGGGACAGCACGATCTGGTAGTATCCTGCATCGGGAAAAGTGTAAAAGACCTGGAAATCGCCCGTATCCTGCTTGGTCCACGGAAAAGCCGCAAGCCTTTCGCCGGTGAGGCCGGAATAGACTTCGACCATCGTGACGACGTTGTGGGTGTCGTGTCCATCCGTGTCCTGGATGCTGAATTGAATGGCAGCAGGTTCGCCGGGTTTGGCATAGTCAGGGTCCAGCTGCTCAAACACATAGTATTGTCCAATCCCGTCGCCCTTGGCGTTGTAATGGGCAAAATGCTCAAAGTGTGCATACGCGCTCTGCGTCGATGCGGCAAAAAGCATGGCTGCCGCAGCCACCGCAAGTGCGAGGGCGTACGTGCGCATCAAAATCAGAATTCACCTTTTCCCGTATAAACCATTATGCTAGGCGGTAGGCTGTTGCTTCTGCCGCCGTCTGCTTGCTTCCAGTTCTGCTCTGTCCTGCTGCTGTCCCTTTATCTTCCAGGCATAGACCGTCGTCATCAGGACCATGGAAAAGAGCACGAGCCCGAGCCCAAGGTGGCCTGTTACGAGTATAGAGTGGAGCCTTTCGACTATCACTATTGCGCCAAGGGTTATCTGGCCTATCACCGCGCCTGCGGCTATTATCGACGTGATCTTCATCTCCCTTGGCGCCTGCTTTGACTTTAACGTAAATGCCATCAAGGCGACCACGAGGATGCCGGTGCTTGCCGCAAACGTCCTATGGATGTACTCGATGACAAAGTTGTATGCTGGCACGAACCCCTGCGG
Organism: uncultured Nitrososphaera sp.; assembly: GCF_946478925.1. Next base: position 6,708 of record NZ_CAMLDP010000073.1, read on the forward strand.
GCATAGCGGCCAGTCAGGGCATGTCAGGCCGACTCCGGATGAACTAACGTAGCCACCTATGAAAATAAGAGAAAAGAGGACGGCGAGCGTCCCAAACGATAGCTTTTGCAGCAGGGTCATCAGGTCACGTTCAGCTTGCCCTTCATGAACGGGTGGACCATGCAATGGAAGTCGTATGCACCCGCGTTGAGAGTCGACGTGTCGACGCTGACTGTCTTTCCGGGGTCGATTAGGCTGCTGTCAAATGCCTTGCCATCAGTGGCAGCATCAGTTCCGGTGCCAGAAGTCACTGTGTGTATGGCAGAGTCGTCGTTTACGACTGTCAGCTTGTCACCCTTTTTGATTTCCACAGTGGCAGGATCATAGGCTTTTTGGCCCTGCACTGACGAGCCTGCCAGTATGTGGACTGTCGGGCCCGATGCTGCGGCTCCGCTTCCAGAGCCGGTGCTGGCGCCTCCTGCCGCGGCCTCTACAATCGTGATTTTGCCAGACATGAACGGATGCACCTGACAGTAGTAGTTGAACGAGTCACCCACCTTGGCTCCCGTGATTTCAATCGGCTTGGACTTTTCTCCTGGGCTGACCATGCTTGTATCAAAGGCTTTGCCGCTAGCTGGGTCTGTGGCCGATGTACCAGAGGTCGCAGTGTGTATGGCGCTGTCGGCGTTGTGCCACACTACCTTGTTGCCGAGCGGAACCTTGGCGTCGGCGGGGTCGTAAGACGGCTGGCCCTGTATCGACGCGCCCGAAGGCATGGATATTTCAGTCGTGCCTGCGGCCGCAGGTGGCGCAGGAGGAGTCGGCTTTTTTATCAGCGCCACAGGAGGCGGATTTGCCACCATGTCCTTGAAGGTGAACAGGAGGATAGTGCCGGCGATAGCAAGGGTGATGCCTACGATTGCAAGTCCCCTTGCCATGCGCGCTGGGCTGGTCCTCAGTACCGGTTCAGACTCGTGGTCGTGTTCGTGGCTCATCCATTATCACCTAGTGGTGCGGTTCCTTTGCGGCGATTGGATAGTACGTCTCGCCCAGCTTGAACGGGTCTTTCATGTCTGCGAACTTGCCCTTCATCGATCCGTGTATCAGAAGTCCAAGGAGCAGAGCCGCGCCTGTCGCGGTTATCCATGCCCCTACCGTGGATATCTGGTTCAGGATGATGATTGGCTGGACCGGGACATAGTCAAAGACACGCCTTGGCTGTCCGTACAAGCCCAGCACGTGCTGGGTCAGGAATATCATCGAGACTCCCACGAAGAACAGCCAGAACGCAGTCATGGCTGCCCTTTCGTTGTACATCCTGCCCGTGATGAACGGGAACATATAGAGCAGGAACCCGATGAAGCCAAACGTGATCATTCCCATGACGAACAGATGGAAGTGTCCCACCACCCAGTAGCTTCCGTGTGTGATGAAGTCTAGCGGCATAGCTGTATTGACGATACCTCCGGCTCCCGCGAAGAAGAATAACACAATTCCTCCCACGGCAAACGACATCGGCGAGGAGAACCGGATCCTACCGCCCCACATCGTTGCAAGCCAGTTGAATATGTGCATGGCAGATGCAGGCACCGCTGCTAGCGTCCCGACCATGAACACGGTCTTTTCTGTAAAGCTCATGCCAGTGGCGTACATGTGGTGGGCCCATGACGCAAAGCCCACTATACCTAGCAGGACGAACGCAGTCACTCCAGACTGGTAGCTGAACAACGGCTTCCTCGAGAACTTTGGTATCAGCTCGTACATCATGCCTACTGAAGGCAGCAGGAAGATGTACACTTCAGGATGGAACGTGAACCAGAAGAGATGTAGATATGCGACGGGATCGCCTCCTCTGGACGGATCAAAGAATCCCGTGACTCCAAGCCTGTCCGTATACAGCATGATAAGCGCAGCCGTGAATGTCGGAAGGGCTACGAGAATCATCAAGGATGTCACAAGAGTTCCCCAGACAAAGAGCGACGTCTTCATCAGAGGAAGATCCGGGTGCTTCATCTTTAGTATCGTGACGATAAAGTTTATGGAACCGAGAATTGACGAAAGCCCAAGTATCTTTAGGCCAAAGATCCACATTTCTGCTGCCGGGCCGGGTGCTTTGGTTGTAGAATAGGGCGGATACGCCATCCAAGTTGTATCTGAAAAGCCCATCCAAATCATGGCCATGCCGACTGGGATCATCCAGAATGCAATTGCATTCAGCTTTGGCCATGCCATGTCTTTGTACCTGACCAT
>NZ_CAMLDP010000074.1 GCF_946478925.1 uncultured Nitrososphaera sp.
AGATCTCCAGACTTTACGTTATTGCAGTTTTGAGCCTAAATGACAGGATGAGAATAGAATCCTTGTGATTATCGGATCTGTTTTTCATCCCATTTTCGAGCAATATATTTTATTTTTTTAGGGCACTTTACAGACGCTCCATAAAGAATTAAAAACACAGCAACACATGCATCTTGATTGAATAACTTTGAGCTTTGCGAGGGTACATGTAATCTGTATGGCACCATACTTGGAACGGGAATAATTGAAAATGCCAATCTAGTTGCGATGTTTGCACGTCCCGAATCTCCAATTCCAGACGAAAAGAAATTCAACACCTTGTTTTTGCAGACAGAAATTATAGCTAGCATAACCAAGAGCAATTCTGATTTTTTTGGACGGTCGAGATTTTTCAGCTTGTATTTCGACTATTTTGACATGTACTTTTTCCCCCTGTCGAGATATGGCACTAGTGAAAGAAACGGAACGCTAGCCGTGATGGTTAAAGCTCCCTATGACCACGAGGATCTAGTCTTGAAAATCACGAATCATTTAGAGAAAAATCTGAGTTGAAATCCCTTTTGAACAATGCCGAGGAAACCAGACAGGTTGGCCCTAGTGCAGCAAAACATGCAAAGAAAAGGGGGTAGGAGGAAGAAAGTAAACCGATCTGCGGGCTTAAAAAAACGAAATTCATTTTATTTATGGAAGTATATTATACTAGATGTCTGCAGTTGATGAAATTACAGTAGCCTTTGAAAACCTTCAGAAGTTATATGAAAAACACCTTCCAAAGGTAGACCCTGTGCTGATAGGAAATCTTTTGAATCGCCAGAGGGAAAATCCATCTGACGACCCCATATTTCTTGTTGAAGTGTTTACAAAGCCGGGTCTCAACACTGAAGAGGTCAGAAGATACGTCATTGAAAAGACGGGAATGAGTCCGGAGATATACGATAATGGGACGCATTATGTGACAAACCAAAAACTGAATCTGAGGATACTAAAAGAAATATCCGATTCTGAGGATGTCCTTGAAATTACAGGAGAGTATACAGGACGGCTTGGAGGATATGGCCCTTCGCACGAGCACAGGGAGAATACCGAAGTGGGACGAGCGACCAGCGGACGCGGCAGGCCCCCAGACTAGACAGAGAGACTTTTGGTTTACATCGGCCGAAAGACAAAGGATTGTCTATTCGATGTCCTGTCATCGAGAATAGTCTAGGTCCTCTCGGTGCTGATGGCACGCCGAAAAACGGCGTACTATTGTCCTACAGGATATGTACCTGCTCTTTCTCAGGTTGTTTTGGCTGCTTTTTCAGGGGTTTTGACGCCTGTAACGGATTTCGAGATAAAATTATGCCGGCTTTCTTTTGCAGTCATAATCTATTTATCTTCGATCTGGGTCAGCTTGTACGATGGGCAGATTCTTTGGAAAGGGCAATAGTAGCAAGGACGAGGCCCCTTCCGAGCGAGAGCAGGTTCCGAACTATTCTGATGCAGAGTTCCAAAAGCGCGACCTGTTCAAGAAGGGACAGAACCACATGTCCAACGACAAGATGCTCGATGCCATAAGGTGCTTCGAGCTGGCGCTGAGAATAGACCCCAAGTACGTGGACGCGTGGGTCAAAAAAGGGTACGCACACTTTCACATGGGCGAGTTCACGGTCGCCATATCCTCGTACGACAGGGCTCTTGAAGTCGACGTAAACGACGCAGAGGCTTGGAACCTCAAGGGCCTGGCTTATTATCAGTTAAAGAACCACGAAAAGGCCATCGAATGCTGCGAAAAGGCAATAGACATTGACCCGAACGACGGCATGGCGTGGTACAACAGGGCCTGTTACCTCACGTTATCAGGCAAAGTAGACGAAGGCCTTGAATCGTTAAAACGCTCCATCGAGATAGACATTGCAAACGCACGCAAGGCAGTAAAGGACAGGGACTTTGAAAATGCCCGTGCAGAAGAAGGTTTCCGCAGGATTATTGAAGTCGTTGTGCTCGAATCTATAAGGCAGGGCTATGACTATGTTGGCAAGATTGTCTGGCTGACCGGCGTCGACAAGATCGAAGTAGAAGACGCCATAATGAGGCTGACGATGAAGGGCCTCCTAACAAAGAGGGAGAAGCGCAACATCACCGGCATGGAGGAATACTATGAGCTCACGAGGGACATTGCAGACAAGGTCGGCGTTACAAAGCGCGTAGGACTGTTCGGCAAGGAAAGACAGATGACTGCACCCGTCCAGCAGCTCAAAGACATCAGCGAAGTCCTTGGCAAGGCCAAGGAGGCAGTAGAGCGCGGCGACCTTGAAACGACCAAGCAGTGCTTTGACGATCTGATAAGTCCTGCCAAGCACGGAAATGCAATGATAGAGCAGTTCTTTGAGGAGCACCGCGACCTGAGGCTTGCGCAGATTAAACTGCGCGACAGAGGTCAGGAATACCTCAACGCCAACAAGGCTGCCATGATGGACATGATTGGCAGAATTGACATGAAGGTGCGCCAGGGACCGGTCAGCAAGTCAGCAAAAGATTAAATCTACACCTCCTTTATTGCCTCACAAATGGCAGCAGACATCAAGGTTGCCGTCATCGGCGTAGGCAACGTGGGAGCAACTTTTGTCCAGGGCGTACAGTATTACAGTGACCCAAAGAACGGGATTGGCCTGTGGCACCAAAAGGTGGCAGGCTTTCGCCCTTCAAACGTGAAAATAGTTGCCGCATTTGATGTCAACCCTGCCAAGGTCGGCAGGCCGCTTGCAGAAATCGCTACTTCTAGTACGAAAAAATACTGCGATGTTTCTTCAAAGGTCTCTGTTGGGGCGGGCCTTGCGCTTGACGCCAACGATGGCGACTGGAAGCCTGCGGCAACTACCGCAAAGGATTTTGCAGGTGCACTTGAAGATTCCGGCGCCGACATTGTCCTGAACTTGATATCGTCAGGCATGGACAGGTCATCTTCTGAATATGCCAAAGCAGCATTGAAGGCAGGCGCATCATTTGTCAACGCGACTCCGGCCAAGATTGCAAATTCCCCGCTTGCAACCAAGTTTGCGCAGAAAAAGCTTGTGCTTGCCGGCGACGACCTTCTCAGCCAATTTGGAGGCACGGCGTTCCACAAGGGCATGATAGACTTTATGGTAGAGCGTGGCGTGCACGTCAGCAAGAGCTATCAGCTGGACGTGGGCGGAAGCGAGGAGACAAAACGCACTATGGACGAGCGCATAAAGATGCTAAAGCGCGGCATGAAGACGGGGTCGATAGGCATGGAGGCCCCGTACGAGTTCGAGTCCGTGGCAGGCACCACCGAATACACAGACTTTCTCGGCGACTCGCGCAACAGCTACTACTGGATGTCAAGCGAGGGGTTCCTAGGAGCCAAGATAATCATGGACCTGACCCTGAGGACAAGCGACGGCGCAAACGCCGGCAACGTGCTCCTGGACGTAACGAGAGCGGCGATGGCAAAGAGCCCGGTGGCAAAGAAGGCGCCGGTGATAAACGCATACGGGTTCAAGAACCCGCCCAAGAATAAGGCCAGGGTGCGCAAGGCGTATGCTGACTTTGTCGAGATGTTTGCATAGGCAAACGCAATCCCAACAATCTATTAATATCCTCTAGCATCAGCTAGCGTCAATGGCCAAGATATTCGCAGACGTTAGCGAGAAAGAGATCACGAGGACGATTGCCCAGATGTTTAACGAGACCATGAACGAGTTTGTCGATTCTGATGTCATCATCATCGGCGCAGGGCCAGCCGGCCTCACCGCAGGCCGCGACCTTGCCAAGGCAGGCGTACGCACCCTGATTGTAGAGCAGAACAACTACATCGGAGGCGGCTACTGGGTGGGCGGGTACATGATGAACCCAGTCACCGTGAGGGCGCCGGCGCAAAAGATATGGGACGAGCTTGGCGTTCCATACAGAAAAATTAGCGACGGCCTGTACGCGACATGGGGTCCGCACGCGTGCTCCAAACTGATAGCGGGCGCCTGCGACGCAGGAGTCAGGTTCCTCCAGCTTACAAAGTTTGACGACCTCGTACTCAAGAACAAGCGCGTCTCTGGAGTCGTGGTGAACTGGATGCCCGTTTCGGCACTTCCAAGGAACATCACGTGCGTCGACCCTGTCGCTCTTGAAAGCAAGCTGGTAATAGACGCCTCCGGCCACGACTCTGTGGCGGTAAAGCGCCTGATGGACCGCGGATATGTAAAGTGGAAGGGCATGGACCCGATGTGGGTGGAAGGAAGCGAGGACAACGTCGTCAACTTTACCGGCGAGGTGTTCCCCGGCCTCATCGCTGCAGGCATGTCAGTCACCGAAACGCACGGCCTTCCAAGGATGGGCCCGACCTTTGGCTCGATGCTCTTCTCTGGAAAGAAGGCGGCAGAGGTGGCGCTTGGCAAGCTGAAGGAGATGCCAAACCCGCCCAAGATCAAGGCAAAGTAAAATACCATCTTTTCTCTTTTCTTTTTTGTTGGATTTCCACCGCGTCCACCTTTACCCCGAGCCTTCTTTATCATCAAACATCGACCTAGACAAGGTGATCGAGGACACGGCGCAAGTGTTAAAGTGCGATTTCAAAGTGCACGAGCCGTTCTTTGAGCATCATAGTATAGATGTTGAACGTACGAGGATTTCTGAAATAAAGCAGCCATTTGAGCGCCAGCCCAAAGAGCACCAGGATTTCGACCTGTACGGCAGACCGACGGCACTGTACGACGGCTTTGAATTGCAGCGCCTGCTTGCGCCGGCGTTCCAGACAGACGTTCACATCATTTTTACTAACCTGCTAACATGCACCTTTTCAGAAGACGACTGGCGCTACCACGCAAGGGCGGTAGTATGCGGGACGCCGTCTATAATTTCGACTGCTGGCATCGTGGAAGCCCCTGCCAAGCCAAGGGAGTTTTATGCTTCCCAACTTGACACATACTCGCTAAAGAAAAAACTTGCAGGCAGGTTCATCGACTATGGCGACGAAAAGATGACTGAAGTCGCGGTAGGCTATGTGTTGCAGGCGCTGTTTTTCTTTGTAACCGGCGGCGAGCCTTTCTGCGCAAGCGATTCTTGCAGGCTATACAACGCCCACTGGCAGGAGGACCTGATACGCACGCAGGTGGAAAACCCGGCGCTCTGCGCAAGGCACAGGTCGCTTGCCAATAAATTCAACCGCCGGCTCTCTGCAAGGAAAAGGATTTGACCACGCCCAGCTGCTAATATAGATTATCCATTTTTACTAGATATTTATTGCAAATAATTCAATAACATCGATACAAAACCGGCCTCCGAACGGATTATTAAGAGGTCAGCCGAAAATCAGCGTGAACAGTTAGTTTGGCCGAAACCATCCAAAGGCATTACGATGTTGTGATAATTGGCTCGGGCCCGGCAGGATACACTGCCGGCGTTTACACCTCCCGCGCAAAACTTTCAGTCCTCATAATTTCCGGCACGCTTCCCGGCGGCCAGCTGATGACCACAAGCGAGGTCGAGAACTATCCCGGCTTTCCAAGCGGCATATTCGGGCCGGAGCTGATGATGAACATGCGCCAGCAGGCAGAACGCTTTGGCGCAGTCATCGTTGACGACGAAGTAACGCAGGTCGATTTCAAGCAGAGGCCGTTTAGGATAACCACCCACTCTGAAACGTACGACTCTGACGCAGTCATCATTTGTACCGGCGCATCGCCGAGAAAGCTTGGCATACAGGCAGAGCAGCAGTTTGGGGGCAGGGGGGTTTCGTACTGCGCGACGTGCGACGGCCCGTTCTTCAAGGGCGAAGACATTGTGGTAGTCGGCGGGGGCGACACCGCGGTAGAAGAGGCGACGTTTCTGACAAAGTTCGGCAAGTCGGTGAAAATAGTGCACAGGCGCGACTCGCTGCGCGCAAGCGCGATAATGCAGGAAAAGGCAAAAGAGAACCCAAAGATAGAGTTTCTTTGGAACAACGTAGTCACCGACATCAAGGGCGACAAAAAGGTCGCCACAGTGTTGCTAAAGGACATAAAGACCGGCAAAGAGACTACGGTCAAGGCAGGCGGCCTCTTTGTAGCCATCGGGCACGAGCCCAACACGTCGATATTCCAGGGCCAAGTGGAGCTTGACGACAAGGGCTACATGGTGCTCAAGGAAAACACCAGGACAAGCGTCGAGGGCGTGTTTGCGGCGGGCGACGTCCACGACCACCGCTACAGGCAGGCAGTCACCGCCGCGGGCTTTGGCTGCATGGCGGCTATCGACGTCGAAAGGTGGCTTTCTGAAAGAAAGCACAACAACAAGAAAAAGTAGAGGATTAGTTCAGGCTGTAGGCCAGCTTTGACATGTGCTTGGCGTTTTTCAGGGCGCGGTCGTATTCCTGTTCGGTAAACACTCCCTCGCGCACGTAGAGGCTCTTGAACTTGCGGCCGTCGTCTGCGAATATCCCCACGAGCACGCCGGCATCCATCTTTTGCGCGGTCGCAAGCATCGACTCCAGGACAGAGCCCGATGAAGGCCCTACAAGCAACCCCTCTTTTTCTGCAAGCAGTTTTGCCGCGTCAAAGGAGCCCTTGTTGGTCGCGGTGAACCATTCGTCTACCACCGACTGGCGTTTTTTGAAAAGGTCGGGCATCGCAGATTCTTCAAAGTTCCTAAGGCCCTGAAGCAGATGGTTCTTTTGCGCCTGCACCGCCACCACCTTGACGCTCTGGCTCTTTTCCTTCAGGTACGTCGCCGTGCCTGTGATAGTGCCTCCTGTGCCGCAGCCCGTCAGGAAATGCGTGACGGTGCCGTTTGTCTGCTTCCAGATCTCCGGCCCCGTGCTTTCATAATGTGCAAGGAAATTGGCGTCGTTTTCGTACTGGTTTGGCATGTAGTAAATGTCAGGCCGGGGCTTGGAAATTGCTTTTGCAAGCGCGATGCTCTGGTCGGTCCCTGCCCCCACCCTCGGGCACAGATCGTCGGACGTCTCGTGCAGCGTCGCGCCAAGGTGCCGCAGGATGTTTTTCGTCTCGTCGCTCACTTTCTCCGGGATGACTATCTCTACCTTGTAGCCGAGCGCCGACGCGATGCCTGTCAGCGCGATGCCAGTGTTGCCCGACGTAGGCTCGATGATGATGCTCTTGTCCTTTTTCAGTATGCCGCGCTTTTCAGCGTCCTTTACCATCCAGTACGCGGCGCGGTCCTTGACAGAGCCAAACGGGTTGTGCCATTCAAGTTTTGCATACAACTTGACATTCTTTGTCGCAAACGACTTTAGCTCTACAAGTGGTGTCTGTCCGATGCGCTGCACCACGTCTGGGCTTGCGACTGCAGTCATTTTACTTCGCCTTTTTGATTACGAATTCCAGGTCTTTCTGTGTCTTGTTTATGGCCAAAAGCTCGTGGCCGTTGCGCTTGACCCACCTTGAAATGTCCTCTTCGGATTCCGGGTCGTCAGCTACTATCTTCAACACATCGCCGATTGACAGGCGCTCGATTTCCATCTTTGTCCTAAAGACCGGCTCGGGGCAGTAAAGTCCCCTCACGTCGATTGACTTTGTTGGGTTACTGCTGGTACTCATATACTGTTGAACAAGGGTATTGAACAACAGCGTTATATTAAGTGTTTTTTAGGAAACCCTAGGCTTTACAAGATTTTTAAGTCGTGAATAATTTATGATTGCAAAAGGCCACGGGAATATAAAAAATTGCCTATAGAAACACGCTGTTTTTGCCACCTTACAATTCACCTGAACTTGTTTGCAAAACTCATTAATTTTCACACATGCATCTTTTTTCTGACATGCCCTTTGTCAAGACTAACGACGGGACATCATTGTACGTGGAAGACACGGCAGGCAAGGGCAAGCCCATCGTATTCATTCATGGATGGCCGCTGAGCCACCAGATGTTTGAGCCCCAGTTCATGCACCTACACAATAAAGGATACCGCTGTATCGGAATCGACCTCCGGGGTTTTGGCAGGTCAGACAAGCCGTGGGAAGGGTACAGCTACGGAACGTTTGCCGACGACATTGAAGACGTGATGACTGCGCTCAACCTGCATGGCGCAACGCTGGTAGGGTTTTCTATGGGAGGGGCCATAGCAATGCACTATGCGGCAAAGTATTCTTCTCCCTCTTCAGGCAGGGTTTCAAGGGTGGTATTCATGGGTGCGGCCGCGCCGTGCTTTACAAAAAGGGAGGACTATCCGTACGGCCTTGACAAGTCGGCCTGCGACGGCCTTATCACGCAGTCCCTGAACGACAGGGCAAAGATGGTCTCAGATTTTGGCAAGATTTTCTTTAGCAGAGAGGACTCGCAAAGCAAGGAAATGAACGACTGGCTGTTTGCAATAAACATGGAGGCGTCGCCGTACGCCACGGTAAAATGTCTTGAAGAGCTGCGCGATGCCGACCTTCGCGACGACATGCGCAAGGTGAGCGAAAGAAGGCTGCCTGTGGCCATATTTCACGGCGCCAAGGACAAGATCTGCCCTTTCGACTTGGCAAAGGTGATGAACAAGGGGATGGAGGGTTCGAGGCCGGTCATGTTTGAAAATAGCGGGCACGGGTTGAACATAGAGGAAAAGGAAAAGGCTAACGAGGAACTGGCAAAGTTTGTAGAGCTAGAGCTCCCCGAACAGACGAAAAAGTAAATCATAGTTTGTACGCTGCAGCCTGCAGCAGAATTAGTGGCTGCCCGCATGACGGAAAATGTCTTGTTTTTTCTGCCGCGACAGGTCTTTTGCAGACGCCCTGCCTGCAGGCTCGAATTCGTAGCCGCGCACCAGGGCAA
>NZ_CAMLDP010000075.1 GCF_946478925.1 uncultured Nitrososphaera sp.
AGGAGCTGCCGCAGCCTTGACAGAGAGGCTTTTTGGGGGGGGGAGCGGCTTACCCGGCCAGAGGCCATTTGGAAGGCAAATAGAGCGCATGTATGCATGCAGGTATGCTGGCCATGTTCCAATGGTTGATGGCTCACACGGGAACAACTGCTCGTACAGCAGAGCACGACCGGTCATTCTTTACATTTCTGGCCCGATATTGAGCATAATTCTAACGCATAGATGTTTGTTGATGTCGTCGTATTGTTTTCCTCTCCCTCTGTAACTTGTTTCCTCTCACTCTCCCTCTCCCCGAGGTGTTTGCTAAATTATATCTGGCAGATTTCAGAGCATGTCATGGCATGTCGCAACATGTGCGCAAGAATGGAAGGGACTTCAAATCATTGTTTCCCATCTCCATACCAGTCAGGATATGCATACTGCCAGAAGTGTACCGTGTATATAAAGTCCGAAGAGAGGCGTTGTCCTTGCTGTCACATCAAACTTAGACGAAGAGCCAGAGGCTCCGCAAGAACCAAGACTTGGATTCCATAGAGTTGGGCATGACTGCTTACCATTAGCAGCTCACCCAGCCTGCCACACACTTCGCACCCTAACGGAGGATGAGCAATTCTACCTTGTCCAGATTGGAGCATATAAGATGCTGAGCAACTACCTGGAATAGAGCCGTCGCAAATCATCCCAGGATATATGTCCCTATTCTCCTAGAGATGCACATCGCCATGATGCTTGGCCTTGTTTTTGTGCCTTTCGAGTGAGTCCTTAGTTGTGAAAGCCATTTTGCATACCTTGCATTTGAAGCCTTCAGGGTCCTTAGCACGATTAAATGGGTTTTTCATGATTAGTTGTGTGCTGATTGACAGGGGTTATAAAATATCACTTAACAGGGTTAAGTGAAGTGCGCAGTGCCTTAACTCTGTCGATATAGAAGCGCCTAATTTCGAACACCGCCTAATTTGCGATTAGGCTCATGGTGTAGAAAAAAATGCTTGAGGAAATTATGGTTGATGCCAATTTGAAGCACTTGGATGGCTTGCGTTTAACGGCATTGCTAAAACTCACATCAGGGAAATTAATGTAAGAGAATTAGCTAATTTCTTGCAACTAGTCCTCATTTTACCTATCTTTTTTGCAACTATTAGTTATATAACACTCCTCAATTGCTTCTGAAGGGATGCAAAAACCAATCACTGTCAAGCCAATAACGCGTGAAACGGGAAGACTACTGCCGGGATGCTTTACGTGTGGCGGTTATGCCACCACGGAGGCGCACTTTGAAGCAGGGAGCTGTATCGTGCTGCATCGCTACTGCGAGGACTGTATTCAAACTGCAGAATATGATGATGAAGCTTCCTAGCGCCAGCTCTTCAGAGCATGGTTCCCAAGCACATCTCGTCTTAATCGTGACTTTTGGAGGAGAAACGAGTGCATAAACCCGGGATGTGAAATTTAATGGATTGCGAATCCAACAGATTTGAAACTATCACACTTAGTCTTTCTCGACATTCTCTACTCTTATCGGGCATATCGGCGTTGCATCCCCATATACGCCCGATGACAAGTGTCATAGAACAACCCCGCTGTCAACTTGACCTTGATGGCGGGGTTGTTTAATGACTTCCGCTCTTTCAAGACGCAAAATCTCAAGAAATTAACGCGTTATCGATATTCTGCCTCTTATAGCAGAAGATTTCTCCATGATTACTAGAGGATACTACTGATGGCTTGCAGAGGCATCTGCGATAGACACAAGGCAAAGAAACCTGAAGATGGCGCTCGATATGCAGACGGGCAGCGAAGGTGCCAGACTTGCTCGCTCTTTCTAAACTGGTCGGGAATTTACTGTCCTTGCTGTGGATACAAGCTCAGAAGTACTCCAAGGAACAAAGTGTTCAAGAAGCGGTTCAAGGAGCTGATCAACGAACAAAGACGTGGGCCTCCCATCAGAATACTTTGATTTGGCTTAGCTCGCAGAACTGAGAATACGCGATTTTCTATCATCTCGACCGGCCCGATCTAAACAATTCAAAGGAGCCAAAAACCACTAATGACTGACCGGGAAAGTTCTACGAGGTCTCTCCCTAGTGACCGATTCGACCAGCATTTTATAAAACTCTCAAGAAGAATGCTCATGCAAAAGCCAATCAAGGTAACAAAGTTGCAATGGAAACCTGGTCGAGGTTTCCCATATTGCCAAGATTGTGGTGCATACGCCCGCTCCGAAGCGTTGTTCGACTTGGGAGTCTATATCGTTGCAAGGAGATATTGTGAAGAGTGCTTGCCAACCGCTCAGTGTGGCAACTAATGCACCTGTATTTAGCACATTTTGAAGCGTCCGTTGATAGCCTTACATAATCTGAAACAAGTTGCCAGGTGATTCAGAATGCGCACGGAATCGCTTGACGGCAAGTGTCATAAAAGAGCCCCGCCGCCTGCTCGCCACCGGCGACGGGGTTTCTCATGACCTTCAATTTTTTTCACTAATGGATGCGGCAACTTCCATGACAGTGACACAAAACATACCTCTTTTAAGCAACTAACGCCACATAATTCCTTGCCTTGAGGATACTCGTAGCTGAAGACGAGAAGAACATCCTTTTGATGTACAGAGTGTTTCTCGAAGGTGAAGGGCATGAAGTTACGACTGCGCGCGACGGTGAAGAATGCCTCCATGAATACATGCTTTCTGATCATCAGGACAAGCCCTTTGATGTTGTCATTTTGGACTACAGGATGCCAAACAAAAATGGTCGCGATGTTGCCAGGGAAATACTTGCCAAACATCCCGGACAGACAATAATCATGATAACGGCCTTTAGCAAGGAGCTTACTGATTTCTCTGGAATAGAGAAAATCGAGGTTCTGCAAAAGCCATTTGAACTTGAGGACCTGACAAGGTTGTTGATAAAATTGTTTGAACCAAAGATTCACTCTGAAATACCTTCGAAAAAATCTGAATCAGTTTAGCCTTTCCTCCTCTATTCTAAATAGCCTAAAAGAGTCTTGAACGCATTGCATCAATTTTTTTATTACAACTCGGAATTCCGAATTCTAATTATCAGTCTAATCTATTCTAGGGTGTCCACTCTGCTAGAGGAAGAATATATCGACCTCCAAAAGAGACTCTATCTTATTATCTTAAGAATTGAATAACCTTGTCCAAAAGCTGTCGAAAGACCTGAAAAGCAATATTGCAAACGCGATTACCATGATGCCGATAGACCGGGCATCTATGTACCACCTTCCAAACAACAAGAACAGCAAGACGTTCATTATTACAAACAGCCCAGCTGCCAGTGCAGTGCACTGAGTAAATATCGTCAGGATCAGATTCCAGTTAAGCGTTGTGTCGCTGACCATGCCTTCGTACGAAGTGCTTTTCAGCAATCCAGGTTTTCGCTTCCAGACACGCCAAAAGATCGTGACATTCATGGCCACAAATGCGATTATGCTGGAAAGCGTAGAAAGCAACAGCCAGTTAACTTCGTCTTCGCCCAAATCCGGCCACACCTACTAGTAATATCCAATAGAAGTATTAAAACAATATGTTGTCGCATGTTTTAACATGTTATAACATAATATTGATATATACATGCTTGAACAGTATAAACACATGTCTTCACATGTCCACAAGAGGAGATTGGTAGTAGCATGGTAAAACGCGGAGGCAAGGAAGTAGTAACAGTCGAGATCTTCAAGCAGACGTATGACCTCATGAAGTCTACTGCGGAAAAGATGCACTGGAACACCAAGGAGTACATCAACTCGGTGCTTGTTGACGCAATAGAGCGCGACAAGTTCCTGCAGAGCTACGCGCCCTACCTCTCAAAGATTGGCTATCAAGACAACATACTGTTCATCCGCGACGCAAAGGCAAGCAAGACTGCAGAGGTGTTTCTGAAGGACAGGACGCTCTACTGCGGGCTGTGCGAATCCAAGGACTGCAGCCACATACACTATGCCTTTGCGCTGCCCGAAGTGTCCAAGATGTTTCTGAAAAAGCCGAGGCAACAGTAGGCAGATAAATATCCCAGCGCCATGTAAGAGACGTTATTGCTCCTTGGCACCTGCGGGTGGAGTTACCAAGAATGGGTAGGGCTTTTCTACCCAAACAACAGGGTCGCCAAGCTTCCGTTTTACGCCAAGGTTTTTGACACTGTCGAAGTGGATTCGTCGTTCTACCGTATGCCGACCAAGGCTATGGTGAGAGGATGGGAAAAGGCGACGGGCCCCTCGTTTCAGTTTTCGCTGAAACTTCCAAAGACGATAACGCACGACAAACACCTTGCAGGCGCAGAAGAAGATTTGCAGAAATTCCTGGATGTTGTCAAGCCGCTGGAGGACGCAGGCAAGCTCGGCTGCTTGCTTGTGCAGCTTGCGCCCAGCTTTTCCTACGATGAGGTAGGCAGGCTGGAGGCATTTCTAAGGCTGCTGCCCCCACACATGCGCTTTGCAGTCGAGTTCCGGCACGAATCGTGGGACAGGAAGGAGACGTGGGACCTGCTGAGGAAATACAATGTCGCAAACACGATAACCGAGTCACCGATAGAGTTTCTGTCAAGGCCGATCGTAACTTCGTCTACCCATGCGTACGTGAGATGGCATGGCAGGGGCAGGCCCATCTGGTACGAATACACCTATTCGGAAAAAGAATTGCAGCCCTGGGTCGACAGGCTGCAAGAGATAGAGGCTCAGGCCCCTGTAACGTATGCCTACTTTAACAACCACTACAGCGCCGGCGCGCCGCGCAACGCGCTCCAGTTCCTAGCCATGAGAGGCGAGCTTACAGAAATGCAGGAAAAAACAAAGGCGAGGATCGAGCGCAGACCCCGCAGGAGGCCGTCAAGGATAACGGACTTTGTTTAAGTAATTTATGATCACGATTAGGCGTGCATTCCAAGTGCTCATTTGCGATAGAGTTGAGAGCGTACTCCAAACATACGAACGGCTTTGGCATCATAACGGGCTATGGCGCGTCCGACACCGCGGCAGTCGCGCTGGAGCAGGTGCCCTGTGTCGACCTTGCAACCATACCGAAAAATAATAACAGCAGCGGAAAAGATAGAGCTGCCCAAGTAGGGCCCTCTCTACTTTTATCTTTTTTATAGGCTCGGACTACAGAAAAGGTATATCTATTCTTTTGAATCCGTCGCCATGCCAAACCTAGGCAAGATGCAGACGATAGCACCGATAGCGGTTGTTGCGTCGATTCTTGTGGGGTACGTCGCAGTGGCATCTTTTACGTCGCAAAAGCTCTCGGCCAGCGAAGCGCTGCTCGGGATGCCTTCTGCTGACGCTGCCAGCGTCGACTACTTCCTAAAGATAGACGGCATTGAAGGGGAATCAACAAGTGACAGGCACAAGGGCGAGATAAACATCGAATCGTTCAGCTGGGGCGCATCCAACGCAGGCTCGTCAAGCGCGGGCGGCGGTGCAGGCGCGGGAAAGGTGTCGTTCCAAGACATCAGTTTCACCAAGGCAATTGACAAGTCGTCTCCAAAGCTGGTGCTTGCGACGGCGACAGGCCAGCACATCAAACAGGTCGTGCTCACAGGCGAGGTGAGCGGCAAAAAGGGCCAGCAGTTCCTCCAGATAAAGCTGACAGACGTTCTCATATCCTCGTACCAGCAGGGAGGCAGTTCGGGAGCAGTCCCCATAGACAGCTTTTCACTCAACTTTGCCAAGATAGAATTCACGTACTATCCTATGAATCCCGACGGCTCGCTTGGCGCGCCGGCGACCGGAGGTTGGGACGTAAAGGAGAACAAAAAAGTCTGAGATCCTTCTTTTTCCATTTTTTATTATTTATGATGCCGCAATTGTCAGAGCGTATTTATGCAACAACAATCCCTGGCGTGAAACTACTGCCCATCCCGCCGCGTCATTTTGGACATGTTGCTGTTATCTGCAGCCGGGGTGATAATGCGCATGAAGCCAGAGATGTGCAGGTACGCGCACGTTTGCAGGCACTTTGACGACAGCTCTGTGACATGCCACTCTGATGAAGAAGCTTCTGGCTATTGCGGCGCGTACGACGACTTTGACAGCTACAGGTCCGCCTTTATGTCAAAACTGGAAAGAAAGTTATTTACGCGCTGATTGCATAAAAAAAGCCGACACAACAGACGCCGGCAACAAAATATATTGCGACCCGTGTTCGTCAATTTAAAGAGAAAGAATCTATAATATTTATTAAAAGGATTTTAGTTTTGTAAATTTGGTTGTATCTCGTATTGCAATACTAATATTTTTGAATATATTGTTAAGCAATCCTTAATTATTTGATATGCGTTAGGACAATGTCATGAAGCACGCATTTGAAGATGGTTCGCTGGGCCTAAAGCTGAAGGGCTACCTCATAGTGCCGAACGACGCGCTGGAAAACAAGATCGCAATCTATACTCTGAGAATCGTCCAGGACATACTGTCAGAGAATCCAGAGGTAGTCGACGGCTGGCTGCGCAACATACACGAAGATTACATGGCCAAAAAGAGGGCGTGCGACTTTGAAAACGACCCGGTAGCGTGCTTCAACCTCTCGATATACGAGGAGTTTGAGAAGCACCTGAAGAGCTGGGACGACGGTGGAATGCTGACAATATCGCTTCCCGGCAACAGGACAATACGCGTCAGTAAAGAGCCGCTCTTTTCCGTCTCCAAGAGCCCTGCAGAGAGCTGTGAGGAATGCAGGATGACGTTTGCCACGGTAAAGGAGCTCGTAAAGCACTACAGGGAAAAGCATCCTGCCAGCATAGAAAAGGTCATGATCCCAACCTGAGAGGAGCGGCGGGGAGAGAGAAATGCTAATCAATATAGAATATGTAGATCATTTAGCATAGGGTATTATACGCTGCACCCACGTAGTCCGTGTAGATGACAGGCGGCGGCTTTCTCTCATGGATTCGCTCCAACGACAGAGAGATAATCGACGCGCTAGAGCAGCAGGGCGCAAACGTGCTTAAGGCCGCCAGCTCCCTCGTAGACCTCGTTTCAAATTTTGACAACGTAGGCGAGCGCAAGGTCAGCATAAAGGACATCGAGCACAAGGGCGACGAGATAGCCCACGGCATATACCTTATCATGGACAAGACGTTCGTCACGCCGCTGGACAGGGAGGACATTTCGAAACTGACAAGCGAGGTGGACGAGATACTCGACTACATCGACGGCGCGGCAGACAGGTTCGTGCTCTTCAAGATAACCAAGCCGACCCCGTACATGATAGAGCTTGCCAAGATATTGCTCTCTGCCACGCAGGAAGTGTACGCTCTGATGACGCGTCTGCGAGGCTTCAAGAACTCTGCAGACTTGGTGGAGCACTGCAGGAACATCAACAAGTACGAGCACGAGGCAGACACCATCTACAGGCTTGCGATTGCAGAATTGTTTGAGACCAGCGACGCGATAGAGATAATCAAGTTCAAGGAAATATACCTGCAGCTGGAAGACGCGGTCAACAGGTGCCAAGATGTGGCCGACACGTTTGAGGACATTGGCCTGAAATACGGTTGATGATGTAAGGTGGCCGACCAGAGCATTGTCCTAGTGGTTTACGGAGCGATAGGCGCGGCGCTGTTTTTTGATTTCGTAAACGGCTTTCATGATGCGGCAAACTCTATTGCGACCGTAGTCGGTACCAGAGTGCTTAGGCCCATCCAGGCAGTCGGGATTGCGGCCGCAGCCAACTTTTCAGGTCCATTTATCTTTGGAACAGCAGTCGCGGCGACTGTTGGAAAGGGCATCATCATGCCCGAGTTTTCAACAGTGGACGTCATAATAGCGGGGCTTTTAGGGGCAATAGCGTGGGACCTCATAACGTGGTGGTTCGGCCTGCCGTCATCAAGCAGCCACGCGCTCATCGGCGGCTTGGTGGGCTCGGCGCTCTTTGTCGGCGGCCTGCAGGCCATAGTCGCGCCCGGCGTTGAAAAGACGCTCACGTTCATGGTGGTGTCGCCGGCCATGGGTTTTGCAGTAGCAGGCGGCTTTGCGCTTGCGATGATGTTCTTTTTGCGCAAGAAGGTGCCCGGCAGGGTCAACAGGGTGTTCGGCAGGCTGCAGATAGTGTCCTCGGCGTTTTTCTCGCTGACGCACGGCGCAAACGACGGGCAAAAGACGATGGGCGTCATAACGGCGCTCCTGATAGCAGGTGGTCTGCTGCACTCGAAGGAATTCGCAGTCCCGCTGTGGGTCATAGTGAGCGCCGCATCTGCCATCGCGCTTGGCACGTTCTTTGGAGGTTGGAGGATAGTCAAGACCATGGCGTTTAGGCTTACCAACCTAAAGCCGTACCAGGGGTTCTGCGCAGAGACGGGCGGAGGCGCGATTCTGACCTCCATGGCGTGGCTCGGCATACCGGTGAGCACTACGCACGCGATTTCCGGCGCAATAATGGGCGTCGGGGCGACAAAGAGGTTCTCTGCAGTAAGGTGGGGGCTTGGAAAGAAGATAATCTATGCGTGGGTGATAACGATACCCGCAAGTGCCGCAATAGCGGCGGCATGCATGTGGGGGATAAAGGCGCTCAGTGGGTGAGAAGAAGCGACTTGCAGCCGTCGCAGCATCTCTTTAGCGCAGGCACGCCTTCGACTGTGCCCTTGACATAGACGTCATATGTCGCCTTTTGCGCGCCGCAGAGGTCGCAAGAAATAACCTGCAAACGGGCCACCTGCTCTGAAATCGGGCTTAATTTCAAAACGTCAAGCTTTGTTGTCGACGCCAGCATGGATATGAGAT
>NZ_CAMLDP010000076.1 GCF_946478925.1 uncultured Nitrososphaera sp.
CAAGGCGTTCAACACGGTCGGAAACCCGCTCATGCTGCACCCTGACTTTGCCGGTGGCAGGCCGACCATGTTTGTGTGTGGAAACGACGACGGCGCCAAAGATCTGGTGCGCGACATTGCGTTTTCGCTCGGCTGGGAGACCTTGGACGTCGGGGGCATTGAAGGGTCGCGGTTGCTAGAACCGCTTGCGATGCTGTGGGTGGTCCACTATTTCCGCACGAAAAACGGCAACCACGCGTTCAAGCTGCTTAGAAAATAATAGCGGCATGGCCTGCACTGGCGCCGGGGTATGCCCGCGCAAATTCCGGCTCTAGTGCAGCATTTCTTCCCTGTCGTGTCGCTCCTTTTGCGTCCGGGCCTCTTCTTCGGCCCTGCGCCACTCGGCGACGTGCCAGTCGTATTCCTTCTTTCTCCTGTAGCTGGCGTGCGCCACGAGCGCCATCAGCGCAAGGAATATGGCTGACCCGGCGACGACGGAGGCCATCGCCACCGGCGACATGGGATGAGGCGGCGCGCCTGACGATGCTGCCCCTGACACTATCATTGCAACGAGGTCCAGCAATTTGCCTCATAGTATTATCCACCGCGGAATAGATAAAGCTGTGCGTGCGTGTGTGTGCGCAATAGGTTCATATCCCCTGCACCCATCGCGAGCATGTTACAGTAATTGGCGATCTACCGTTACACCGTCTACAAGAGCCCCAACATAGGGATTTTCGTCAGGGCCAACGACAAGGTGATGCTCATCCCGCACGGCTTTGCCGAGACCAAGACGGAAAAGCTCTCCGAGTACCTGCAGGTGGAGGAGGTCTACGCGTCGGTCGCCGGCACGCGCCTCCTTGGCCCCATGACGGTGATGAACAACAACGGGATACTGCTCCCGCCCATCGCCGAGGAGGACGAGGTACAGTTTTTGCGCGAGCGCACGCGCTTGAAAGTTGAAAGGGTAAGGAGCAAGTTCACCGCTGTCGGCAACCTGATTGCGGCAAACGACAACGGCGCGATTGTCTCGCCGCTGCTTGAAAGCGAGGTGGACGAGCAGGTGCGCGACGTGCTCGGCGTGCCGGCCGCAAGGATGGAGGTAGGCGGCTTTGTGCAGACCGGCTCGATGATAGTGGCCACGAACGCCGGCGCTGGCGTGCACCCAAAGGCTACAGAGGAAGAGGTAAAGGCGGTGTCGGAGGCGCTGCAGGTGCCGGCCGAGCCATTGACGATTAACGGCGGGGTCCCGTTCCTGTCTTCCGGGATAGTCGCAAACACGAGAGCGGTAGTGGTGGGAAGCCTGACCAGCGGACCGGAACTTGTCATGCTGAGCAGGATTTTCCAGGCATGATAGTTGAAGTCCTGTGCGTCGGAAACGAGCTATTGTCAGGAATCACGCTCAACACCAACGCGCACTGGATAGCAGGGCAGGTCGCGAAGGCAGGCGGCACGGTCAGCAGGGTGACGGTAGTCAGAGACGAGCTGGGCGCCATTTCAGATGCGGTGAAGGAGGCGCTTTTGCGCCGGCCGGACATACTGGTGACGACGGGCGGCCTCGGCGCAACCTATGACGACATGACCCTTGAAGGAGTCGCGCGGGCGCTGGGCAGAAAAGTGATGCTCGACGATACCGCGGTGGAGATGCTGAAAAACAGCTACAAGAGGCGTCACCTGCACTACAGGATAAACAAGGTCAGGCTAAAGATGGCCACAATACCTGAAGGATCGGAGCCGATTGAAAACCCGGTGGGTAGCGCGCCTTCTGTAGTGATAGAAGACGCAGGCGTACAGGTGTTCTGCGTGCCGGGCGTGCCGGTGGAAATGAAGGCCGTTTTCAAAAAGCACATCCTGCCACTCGTGAAAAAAGGCGTCGGCAGCTTTATTTCAAAAGAAGTGAATTATTTCGTCACGGGAGTATCGGAGGGCATGATAGCGCCGGCGCTCGTAAAGATAGTGGATTCAAACCCGCGCGACGCTGTATATTTGAAGACGCACCCGCGGGGCTATTACAGAAAAACGACTCCGAGGATAAGGGTGCACCTTGTGTGCAAGGGCGCCGAGGAAAAGGAGGTGGCGGGGATGCTTGCGCGCATTTCAAAGCAGATATTGAAAGACATTTCAAGGCTGGGCGGCAAGGTGGAAAAATGATATGATCATCAAATATGTACTAGTAGGAATCGCGGCAGGTGCGGCAAGCGCGACATACCTCGTGTTCTACTACCAGCCGATACTGCTCAACGGCGCAATACACGCGGCGATTTTCGTGTCCGGCCTTGTCGTCATGTACATCACAAAATCGCTGACTGCAAAAAAGGCCGGCGCTTACGTAGCCGGCGCGCTTCCGGTGCACCTTGCGATACACTTTGTCGTGATAAGAGACCTCACTCAGCTTATCGGCGCAAGCCACTTTTTGCTGAACTTGTCGTCCTTGCCGTGAACCACGGCTTCAAATAGCGTCTTCAGTTGCTTGGTGACTCTGCCGGGCCTGCCGCCGTCCCTGCCAATAGTGCGGTTGTCTATCTCGCCCACCGGCTTTACCTCGGCCGCGGTCCCCGTGAGGAACACCTCGTCTGCGACGTACAGCTCGTCGCGGGAGATGTTGCGCTCCTCGCACTGGATGCCGTTCTCTCTTGCAATTGCGATTATGCTTTCCCGGGTGATGCCGGCGAGCGCGCCTGACGACGTCGGGGGCGTTGCAAGCGACCCGTCCTTATTCACTATAAAGACGTTCTCGGCGCTTGCCTCCACCACCATGCCCTGCGGGTTGAGCATTATCGCCTCGTCAAAGCCTGCCTTGATTGCCTCGACGCGGGCAAGGGCAGAATTGGCATAGTTTGCCGTTGCCTTGGCGTGCATCGGCATCGTCCTTGGGTCAAGGCGCGCCCACGAGGACACCATGAGCCGGGCGCCCTTTTCCTCGCCACCGCCCTTGATGTACTCGTCCCACTTCCAGACTGCTATTGCCACTGACACCTTGTTTGGCATCGGGTTAACTCCCATCTTGCCATAGCTGTAGAATGCAATCGGCCTGATGTAGCACTCGTCCATGTTGTTTGCCTTCACGGTGTCAACCGCCGCCTGCTCCAGCTGCTTGCGGGTAAAGCCGAGGTCCATGAAATAGATCCTGCCGCTGTCGATGAGCCTCTGCATGTGGTCCTGCAGGCGGAATATGGCGCTGCCGCCGTTTTCTGTCTTGTAGCAGCGTATGCCTTCAAAGACTCCGGTGCCGTAGTGGAGGCCGTGCGTCAGTACGTGGATTTTCGCGTCGCCGTGGTCGACCAGCGCGCCGTTAAACCAGATCTTGCCCTCTTCTGTCATTATTTCGACACACTCCCATGCATCCTGACCCGGGTGTGGTGTATCGCCTTTACCGCCTCTGCCACGCTGTTTGCCTTGTCCTCAACCACTATCAGTATCCTCGACGTCTCTTCCTGCGCGTCGAGGTTGAGTATGTTGATGTCGTGCTCGCTGACGTTGCTCGACGCAGTCGACGCAATTTTCGGCACGCGCCACATCTCGTCGCCTATCAGCGTGACTACGGCCCTGCCGTACACTATCTCGGCCTTTTGGTAGTACGCTCGGAAATGCCGCTCGTGTCTGCGCACATAGTCGGCGTCGAGAAACAAGAGGCGCGTCATCTCTGTGTCGTCCTTGACGTACGGCGACAGCTTTACAAACTCGTGGTACTGCTTGTCGCTTTCCAATGAAGCAATCAGGTGCGACGCCGCAATGGTCTCCATCCTGACAATCGCGCAGTTCTTCTTGCCCGTCACTATCTTTATCGGGTTTGACGCGTCGTCGGACGGCGGCGTGCGCTTTATGACAGTCACGCTGTCCGGCTTGGTCATGTTCGTCACGACAAGCGGTATG
The DNA here is from genome assembly GCF_946478925.1 of uncultured Nitrososphaera sp. The sequence goes on from NZ_CAMLDP010000076.1 coordinate 3,853, forward strand.
TCGAGGTCATTGTCGTCTATTTCCTTTATCGCAATTGGGTCGAGGATCTTCATCCCAAACATGCCGGCGATCCTCGCCTCGTTGTACGAGAGGTACGGCACAAAGTCGAGGCCGTCCTTTACTATCTTGGGGTCAGCACTGAGCACCGCGCTGTCCTTTTCAAACGATATTTTCGTGTCGTACTTGTCGCTCAGGATTATCGCAATGTCCGCCGCGGTCCTGTCAGAGCCTCCGCGCTCGTACGTGGTCTCCAGACCGTCGGCAGTCTTGCCGATGAACCCGCCCATCGACACCACGTCGTTTTCCTCTATCAATTCTATCAACCGGTCGGCACTCTGCCTCGACTCGTCTGCCATAAAGTTTGCAGCCTCAAAGTTGTCGTCGGTAATAATGGGCCAGTGCTCTATGGGAACGTGCGCCGCCTTTATCCCGTTTGCCTGCATCACGTAGGCCATAAGATAGGACATCGTCACCTCGCCGCTGTACGCAAGCGTGCGGGAGCGTATCACGTCCACAAAGCGCCTGTTTTCAGCAGCGCCCTTTAGCGAAATTATCACCTGCCGGTAAAACTTGTCAAGCTGGTCGAGGAACTCTTTTTTGCGCGCCTCGTCGAGGTGGCGTGCCGCGATGCGCTCGTACACCTCCCTCAGCACTTCTATCTCTACGGGATTTGAGGAGGCGTAGTTCCTGCCCACCTTTATGGCGACGTCGGTCATCGAGCTGACCTTGCCTTCGTACTCTATCAAAGGGGCAGAGAAAACGGCCACGGCCTTGGACTCTTTCATTATCTGCTTGAGCCGGTCCATTATCCGAGGGATGAGCACCCCGTCGGCGCCGAGCGCGCTACCGCCAAACTTGGCAACCGTTATCGCGGTCAATTGCAGAGGCTAAAGTGCCAGCTTCCCTATATTAAAGATGAGTGCCAACAGTCATCTAAGAAAAGAGCGCATCCTGCTCACCACGAGGTCTGACGCGGGGCCCGCTATGTCAAACAGCGCGGCCTCTATCTCTTCCACTGACGAGCACGGCGGCTCGAAGCGGATGTGGTATTTTTCTGCGAGGTGATATAGCAGAACCCGGACGGCCGGCGCTTCAAAGGTGTCCAGCGCCCTTTTCAGCGCATCTTCTATCTTTTTGCAGTCGCCTGCATCAGAGATAGACACACTGACCGGGGAAAGGCATCTTGATATAAATAGATTCTAAAAAGGCAAATTTTCGGGGCTCATATCACTGATAAATATACGGGCGTCGCCAATGCCGGGCGTGCAAGAAGAAGAGGACCTTTGCATAAGGTGCGGTGGCGAGATGGTCCACATAGGGTTCAAGATCTACCGCTGCCGGGTGTGCGGCCACGAGGAAAAGCCAGAGGACGTCATGTGATCTTATAATTTTACTTTGAAAGATCGGAAATGATTTTTGCGGCTTTTTGCGCGCCCGACGCGTCAGTCCTGTCGTTATTGCGCCGGCCCAGTTTTTCTTCAATCAATGATTCAAGCCTGTTAATGTCTTCGTACGTGTAGCCGAGGCGCTTGGCTCCCTCTTCCTGCTCAAAATGGCCCTTTATTGGGATGAATATCCCCGGCGTGCCGTACGCAATCGACTCGTCCATTGTTGACCGGCCGGCAAGGGAAACCACAAGGTCGGCCGCGTAGATCAGTTCGTGCAGGTTGTCCACAAAGCCGAGGTTGCGATAGTCCGGCGACTCTTGGACCTGCAGCGACGGCCCGGGGACAATGACCAGATCTGCGTCCAGCTTGTCGCGCAACTTGCGATACGCGGCAAGCGACCTTTCAACCAAATAGCGGCCCGCATCCGTGCCCCCGACGCTTACCACGATTGTCTTCCTTGAAAAATTGAAGCGCTTGCGCAGCATGTCGCGGTCGGCAGTCGCCTCGCGCACTATGGGTCCGACGTACGAGACGTTGTCCCGGTCGTCGCCTACGTCCGGGATTATTACGCGGTCGCACTTTTTCATCATTTCCTTCATGGCGCCGTTCATCTTTTTTTCAACGAGCGATGCCGCGCCCTTTGTGAAATGCGTCTCGGTGATGTCGGTTATCAGGACGCGTTTTTTCTTTGCCTCTTCTGCCACGGCTATCGACGCAAAATCCTCGTCGCTCACGACCAGCCCTTCGTGCTCTGCAAGCACGTCTTTTGCAACCTTTTTGCATTTCTTGTAATAGGAATAGTAGCTCATCAGCCATCGAAAAGAATGCTGGAGCTGGCCGTCCTGCACGATAAACTTTTCCGGCCTGTAAGCGTCAACCACCCTGTAGCCCTTTTTCTCTATGAGCCGGGCGGCACCTACACCAGATATGAAGAGGATTTTGTCGCCCTGCAACTTGTCGGCAACAGCGATGTCGCGCGTGGCGTGCCCAAGGCCGATTGGACTTGCAAAAAACAAAAGCATGTCGTTACATTGAGATGAGTTTCACGTGGTCCATCTTTTTGTTGGACTGGAACTCTTTGGTCATGCGCTTGACTCCTTCCGCCTCGCCCTTTAGCAGAAACACCTCCAGGCACCTGTCGCCGTGGATCTTGCTGTGCAGGTGCGTCTGTATCAGGTCGTCATAGTCGTGCTTCATGTCAGTCACCTGCTTTTCCGACTCTTCGTTGTGCACCACCATGAGAAGCGCGTTGATAAAGCCCACGAGGTTCTGCCTGTCCTTCTCCTCCGCCGCAAGCTGGCGGATGCCTGCCCTTACTATCTCTGACCTCCCGGAAAAGCCGAGGGCTTTTTGCAGGATGTCCATCTCGGCCAGTATGTCGTTGTTAAGCGATACGCTTACTATGGGCAACGGATACATTTGTTATTAACAACTTTATAAATACTTCCATAGCAATTATTAACAAAAGTATATATTCTTAATAACCGTAAAGAAGGCGTAAAATAACATGAAGCAGGGCAGGGTCGCGCTTGCGGCAATCGCAGTCGTCATACCGCTTGCGATGGTTGCCACGCTGTACACCGGCGCGCAGCAAGCAAGCGCGCCTGCTTCCCAAGAGGAAAAATTGAAGGTGGTGACCTCCTTCTACCCGCTGTACGACTTTGCCTCTCACGTCGCCGGGGACCGGGCGGAGGTGTCGAGCCTTATCCCTCCGGGCATCGAGCCTCACGACTGGGAGCCAACCCTCGGCGACGTGACAAAGGCAAGGAACGCCGACGTGCTGGTAATAAACGGCGCCGGCTTTGAAAGCTGGGCCGCAGGCATTGGCGCAAAGACACTCGTCAACACGACAGAGGGCCTTTCTCTCGGGCCTGTGCAGAAAGATGTGGAGGGCCACATGGGCGTGAACCCCCACGTATGGCTTGACCCCGTCCTTGCCAAGCACCAGGTCGAAGTCATACGGGCTGCGTTTGCCAAGGCGGATCCGGCAAATGCAGGCTATTACGATGACAACGCCAGAAAATTCTCATCCGAGCTGGACGCGCTCGACTCTACAATAAGGCAGGAGCTTGCGTCCTGCAAAAGGTCGGACTTTATCTCGTTCCATGACGCGTTCAAGTGGTTTGCAGAGAGGTACGGGCTCGTCCAGCACAGCATTCAGGGAGTGTCGCCGGAGGGCGAAGTGCTGCCGCAAAAGATACAGGAAACAATTCAGCTTGCCAAGTCTCTTGGAATCAAGGTCGTCTATTCCGAGGACCTCGTGGACAGCAGGCTGTCCGACGTAATAGCAGGCGAGATCCCGGGCGCAAAGGTCCTGGTGCTGAGCCCCGTCGAGGGCGTCAGCAGCGCCGAGAGGGCGGCAGGCATGGGGTATATGGAAAAGATGAAGGAAAACTTGGCAAACCTGAAGGAGGGGCTGGAATGCACAACGTAGTAGAGCTTAACGGCGTCTCGTTCTCGTACGGGGGCACGCTCGTGCTTGACAACATCACCTTTGCGGTGGAAAAGGGCGACCTGCTCGGCATGATAGGCCCAAACGGCGCCGGCAAGACGACGCTTTTTTCCTGCATGTTGGGCCTGCTTGGAGGCTACAGGGGGACCATCAGGATATTTGGCGAAGACATCAAGGGCAACAGGAAGGTGTTCCAGCGGATAGGCTACATACCGCAGAGAAAGAGCATCGACTCGAACTTTCCAGCCACACTGGAAGAGATAGTGTCGCTTGGCATTACAAAATCAAAGAAGGAAAGGAGCGACAAGGAGCGCATTGCGGCGGCGCTTGACACGGTGGGGCTCCTTGCCCTCAGGGAGAGGAGAATAGGCGAGCTTTCCGGCGGCCAGCAGCAGCGCGTGCTCATCGCAAAGGCCATAGTGAACGAGCCGGAGCTTTTGATACTGGACGAGCCGGCGACCGGCATCGACCTTGAAACGCAGAACCGCTTTTACGCGCTTTTGAAAAAGCTGAACCAGGAGCAAAACATAACGATAATCTGGTCGTCGCACGACCTCGACGCCGTGAACAAGCTTGCGTCGCGGGTAGCGTGCGTCAACAGGAGCATGTTCTTCCACGGCAAGACGCACGAGTTCTTTGAAAACCCGGACCTGCTAAAGGCGTACTCGGAGTCGAGTATGCAGGCGCACATGCACATGCACGATCACGACCACAATCATTAGGTGAGAAAAAATATGGTTCTAGAAATCCTCGAATTTGGCTTTATGCAACGCGCGCTCATCGCCGGCGT
>NZ_CAMLDP010000077.1 GCF_946478925.1 uncultured Nitrososphaera sp.
GCGCTCTCATTTATGCCGCAGTCAAGCAATATCTTGCTCTCCTGCGTCGCAAGCAACATGCACGATCTGCCCACCTCTGCAAAGCCTCCAAGCGTCATCAGGCTCGCCTCCGCCTCGCCGATGAGCTTGTCGCGGAATATCTTGTCGCCCACCTCCCTGTAGAACCGGGTGCGCTCGGCGACCGTCTCACCCATCAACCGGTAAATATTTTCAATCGCGGCCATGCTGCGCGGGGCCTTTCTAATCCTGACGCGCCAGCCCGTCTTTTCAGCAAGGTCTATGTTGTCAAAGTCCTCGCCAGTCTGTGCAAGCATCCAGGGCTTTTTCGCAAACACCACGGCCTCGCCAAGCACGGGGTCGAAAAACGTTCCGGCGACTCCCACCTCCGCGGGTATCGATTTTGAGATTATCTGCGCGGACTGGGCCTGCGGCTTGCGTATGGACTCGTCGGTGCGCACCACGATGCGCTTTTTTATCGTGTTTACCATGTTTGAGACGACCTGGCTGTTCTGCATCAGGTACGCAGGGTTCTTTGAGTAGAGGGCAATCTTGGGCCCTTCGTACTCTATTTTCGTGAGCGCGGCCTCCTGTGGCAGACTCTGCAGTATCACCGCCATTATGTTCTGGCTGCCTTGCTCGCTTTGTGGCCTACGTTGCATTAATGCAATCTCACTAATTCATCATATGCAAGCATCAAAATAATGACGCCGGCTGGATATGCTTTGTAACGCGCCGCCCGTATTAAATATTTGGCCAAGGTTGAAATATCAACCTGCCATATCTAGTGCGAGATATACATTTGGAAGGCAGTTCCTCCGGCTCTCGCGGCCCCAGGCGCTTTGGAGGCCCCCGGCCGTTCCGGCTTGCGCCTTTAAGCGTCGGCCAAGAATATGATGTTACTATAGAGTCGATGAGCAGAAGAGGCGACAGCGGGGTCGCGAAAATTCAGGGACTGGTGATTTTTGTGGCAGGCGCCAAGGTGGGCGATTCAGTGAGGATAAGGATAACCAAGGTAGGAAGCGGCTTTGCGACCGCGGAGATCGCCGAAAGCATCGAGTCTCTTCCCCCGGAAGCCGAGGCCGAGACTTCGGCCGACAGCGACGAGTGAGCGAATGGTATCAGCGTCTCCCCCGTCCCACCTGATGGAACTGCCAAGGAAGATACTGATAGGCGAGCGGGTGATAGCAGAGGTGGGCCCATTTGTCAGATCGCTTGACATGTCTGCAAGGAACGTCGCAGTCATCACGGGCAAGATAGTCAAAGAGCGCGCAGGCGTGTTGTGCAATTCTTCGCTTGAGGATGCCATGCTGAAGGCAAAGTGGCACGTGGTGTCGGATGCCTCGATGGACACGGTCAACAAACTGTACGACAAGATAAAGGACGACAGGCCCGATTTCGTGATAGGGTTTGGAGGCGGCAGGTCGGTGGATGTCGCAAAGATGACGGCTTATAGGTTGTCAAGGCCGTTTCTGAGCGTGCCGACCTCGGCGTCGCACGACGGCATATCAAGCCCGTTTGTTTCTGTGAGGGGGATAGACAAGCCGCACTCTATAAAGGCCAACACGCCCATAGGCGTCCTTGCAGACACGCATCTTTTGTCGCAGGCGCCACCGCGCCTTTTGGCCGGCGGCTGCGGCGACTTGGTGGCCAAGATAACGGCGGTAAAAGACTGGGAGCTTGCAAGGGACGAAAAGGGCGAGTACTTTGGCACTTATGCGGCAAACCTTGCGTACATGAGCGCCCAGATAATACTGGAAGAGTCTGAAAAACTGAAAAAGAACGAGCGCCTAGGCATCAGGACGGTCGTCGAAGCGCTCATCAGCGCAGGAGTAGCCGCCTGCATCGCCGGGAGCAGCCGGCCCTGCTCGGGTGCAGAGCACCTGTTCAGCCACGCGCTAGAGTACGTCGCCGGGGGAGCAGAGTGCGGCCTGCATGGCGAGCGCGTCGGAATCGGCACGATAATGATGGCCAGGCTGCACGGCCTTGACTGGGAAAGCGTCAGGCAGACGCTGGAGGACATGGGCGCTCCTACAAAGGCGAAGCAAATCGGCTTGACTGAGGACCACGTGGTGCAGGCCCTCGTAAAGGCGCAGTCTCTCCGGCCAGACCGCTACACGATACTGAGCAAGGTAAAGATGGACAAGAAAAAGGCCCGCGAGCTTGCGGCGGCAACAAAGGTCATCTGAGCGCTTCTATCGTCGCGTCTTTCCGGTGTGCAAATATCTTTGCCAGCTGCTTTTCGGCATAGCCTTCAAGCGCTTTTCCGAGCGGACCGTAGCGCAATTCAAAGTCAATCTCGTCGATGACCGTGGTCCCGCTGATGGTTTTCTCAAACGAATGAGTGTGCTTCCACACCCTGAACCGGCCCTCAAGCATCTCGTCGACGTACGCATAAGGCTGGAGATGCGTTATTCTAGAGTGCCACCTGCTTTTCACTACCAAGTTTCCCTCCAGCCACACCTCCGTATCCTCTGCTAGCTGCCTGCCCGTGGTGCATCTTACCACCTTCAAGCCCATTTCGGGAGGCGTGATGACTTCAAGGTGGCCTATGTCAGTGTAAAAAGCCCATACCTTTTCGATTGGAGCATCCGCTGTAAAGGCGTGCGAGAACTTGCGCAACAGGAAGATGAGAAATAGCAAAGCAATTTGACTTTTGTGTTATGAGAAAAGAAGGTGGGGAGGGGATTCGAACCCCTATAAATCCGCTGACTGCACATGTACAGTGCTGCAGGCGAACGCATGGCCGCTCTGCCACCCCACCGCTTGACATTCATTCTTGGTGGTTCTAATTTATACGTAAAGGTATTTTTGCAGAGCGGGCCATGCCACCGGAGCTAGTGCATAGCCTTGACGTGGTTGCTAAAGTCGTCGGCTGTTGGGAATTCCTTGTCGCAGATGTCACATTTGTATAGGAGTTTTGTTGGCGCCGTTGCACCGGAATAGACAGGGGGTGTATACCTTCTTGGGATTGTCAGAAACGGAGAATAGCCTGCCTCATAGTACGGATAGTCCTTGACATAATACCTGTACGGGTCGGGGTTTACGTTGCGCTCGTAGTTTCTCTTTACCTCGTCTTCGCTTACCCGGAGCCATAGCACATCCCCATCCCATCCTTCAACCTTGGATACGGGGATGTAATAATGGTGCACATTTACAAAGCCGCGCTTGACAACAATAAAGTCCCTGCTCACTGCCTCGACATCGCCAATGTCCTGATCATCGCTGGTATGGACCGATTCATTGATCATGCCAATCCAGCCGGATTTGCTTGGCGCGTTCTCCATACGTACTATCGTAAAAAACAAAATTAAAGAGTTTTTACACCATCTATTTTTTTTCATAAAGAGAGGGCAGAGCGCGCGGCTATCTTGGCAACCTTGACAGGCTCGGGCAGCGCCCCCTGCAGAGTAAAGGCGTTCAGAACTGCAAGGGCGCGTTTCTGCGTGATGCCCCAGTACCGTATGTACAGAGGCTTGCCTGTCCTGAGCGCCACCCGCTCCCGCTCTCCGAGCTTTCTGTACCTTTCCACCTTTTCTTCCCACCCTTTTGAAAAGTGGTGCCTGATGGCTCCTTCAAGCCCTTTTGAATCCTCAAACGTTATCGCAACCACTGGCAGGCCCGTGTCGTGCGAAATCTGCTGCCCGTCAATGATGTTGTACATGCTTATCACGAGGCCGCCAAGCAGTATGCAGTTGATGTCGTCACGCTCAAGCGACTGGCACATGGAGACAATCGTGTCTGTGGCGTCGTCGCCCCCGACGGTAGCCCGGCCAAACGCCATGCCGTCAATGACTAGGTCGCGGCGCATCACCACGCCGGCGAGGACCGAGCTTTTGGCAGCCTTTCTGAAACTCTCGGCCACTGCAAAGACGCGCACGCCCTTTTTCTCGGAATGTACCCTGCGGATAATAATTATTATCCGGCGCGCCTGTCGATAAGCGTTTTCTTGCTACTAGTACTGAAACACGCCCTTGCCGATAATCCTAGTGGTCTGGCTATCCGGCTTTAGGAGCACGCAAGTCTGTCCCGGCAGGTACACCATCGGCTTTTCCGGCGTTATCTCTAGCGTGTCGCCGGCAGCCAGTTTTACTTTCACCGGCCGTATCTGCATCCCCACTGACAGCATGTACATCTGGTTGTCGGCAAGCTCGCCTTTGAAGAACGGGCTTTTCTGGAATTTTGCAGTCACTGGGCCGGACGCCACCTTGACAGTGCCGGGGGCACATATCATGTCGCCCCGGGATATGTCGCCGGCAGAGGGGCCCTTTACCGCAAGGCCGACTCGCGCCGGGCTTGACGAATTTTCTACGGGGTCGTCGTGCATCTGTATCGACTTTACAAGCACGTTCTTGCCGGAGGGCTGGAGCGTCAGCTCGTCATACGCCTTGATGTTCCCCTGCCTCACAACCCCGAGGACGACCGTTCCGACGCCCTTGACATCAAACGCGTGGTCGACTGGTATCATCACCGGCCCGTCCTGCCCCTTTGGTACAAGCTTGGCCATCTCCTGCTTTAGCTGGTCCACGCTGTCTACGAACTGGTAGCCGGCAAGCGACGTACCTTTCAAGAGCGCCCGCAGTTTTTCCCTGTCGACTTCGTACGAGTGCAGCACAAAGCCTTCCTTGATTCCGGCATAGTCAAGCGCAAGCACCTGCTCGCCAAGGAACCTGTCCAGTTTTGACACATTCAGAATCGCGTATTCGGCAATGTTCACAGCCTGCATCAGGGGCTGTATCTTGTCGGGAAATGTAATTGGCACAGTCCAGGTGTAGACAATGTCCGCTGTCTTGCGGTCGTATATCGTGATGTCGGTGGACGTGCCCTTTTTTCCTAGCTCGCCTGCTATTGCAGGGTCGCCGAGCACGACAAAGTTGACGCTGTTCAATATGCCGCTGTTTCAGCCGTGCCGGTATAATGCTTTGCGGTCAATAGTCGAGCAGGTGGTCCTGCCGGGTAAAGTTTGCGCCTGGGGGATAGACGTCGACCATGTTTGATATGCTAGTCACCGTTCCGGCGGCGTCCGTCACCGCAAGGGTGACCTTGTAGCTTCCTTCCTTTGCATAGGCGTGAGTAGCGTTCTGCAGCTGCGAGACTGCTCCGTCGCCAAAGTTCCACGCATACCGGTAAGGCTCGACCCCGTCACGGGCGACGCCGACAAACGGCGCCTTTTCGCCTACTCTTATCTTGAAAAAGTTGTCCGCGTTCACGCGGAACGTCTTTGGCTTTTCTCCTAAAAATTTCATCGGGACAGTGTACGCCACCACGAGCACGACTGCGACAACCCCGATTATGCCGAAAACGAGCGCGCTATTCCTGCTCACCAAAGGCAACAAGAAACGCAGATCGCTTCGAATTTATAAAGATAAGCATATCCGTCATCCATCTCTTTTCTCTTAATCAGGAGGCATTCCTTCGTCCTCCTTGCCGGCAAGCATCCTATCGTACGACCTTTGCTTGTAATATTTTTCGTAAAACGATACGTGGTTGCCTTCCATGTGCATCAGGTATTCATGAACCCTTTGCGCCCCATCGCGCCCTTTTTCCATTGCCTTTACGATAAGGGTTTCACCGCTGGTGACGTCTCCTGCTGCAAAGACTCTTTCCACCGACGTCTTGTGATCGTCGCCAATCGCAATAGCATCGCGCTTGCCTGTCTTTATCCCCGTCTTTTTCTGCAGAAAAGAGTTTGGCCCTCTTCCGATGGCTACCAGCACGGTCGAGCAGGGCATTTTGAATTCCTTGCCCGCAGCAGGCTCTAGCTTTTGCTTTCCGGATTTGTCGTCAGGCGCGCTTTCGTGCAAACTGTCTATAAGAGCCGCATTGACGTGGCCGTTACTGTCGCCTTCAAAAGACCGGGCCTGTACGAGAAACTTGAATTTCACTCCCTCTTCCTTTGCCTCTTTAAGCATTATGGGGTCGGTGTGCAGTTCGGTCTCGGGCTGCCTGCACAATACCGTGACGTTTCCCCTTCCTTTTGTGAGCCTCAAAGCGGTCCTAGCGCAATCAAGGGACGTGTCTCCACCCCCTATCACAATGATTTCGGTGCCAAGGTCGTACCTGGGATTCTTCAAATAATTGTCCACTCCACCTGCAAAGACGCTTTCAAGAAAGTCATACCCCGACAACACTCCCTTCAGGTCGCTTCCGGGGGTATCGAGGTTCCGAGCATCCTTGCAACCGGTGGTAATCAAGACCGCGTCATTTTCATCCAAAAGCTGGGAGAGAGTAAGGTCCTTTCCTACAGTAACTCCGGTGCGGATGTCTATTCCTATCGCCTTGATTTTTTCAATTTCATCGCGCAAGACGTCTTTTGGTAGATGATAATCCGGAACTCCATACCACGCTGTTCCGCCGGGCATCGCGGATGCATCGTATATCGTGACCTTGTGGCCGTACCTCCTCAGAAGTTCAGAGCCTGCAAGACCGGCGGGACCTGCACCTATGACTGCCACCTTTTTTCCAGTATCAGGCTCGATAGACAAAGACGATGGCGGCTGCCGGTGCTTTCTCTCCCAGTCGGCCACATATCTTTGAATCAGACCTATCCCAATCGGCTGCCCGGACCACTTTAGCACGCAGGCATCTTCGCACAGTCCTTGCAGCTGCGGACAGCACCGGGCAGTTACGCCCAACAGAGGATTTGTCTCTCTGATCCGCTCATAGGCCGTCTTAAAGTCGCCTCTTGCGACAGCCTCGTTCATGCCCCGGACGTCCAAAAGGACAGGACATGCGTCGATGCACACAGGAGTTCCACACAAGAGGCAGCGCTCTGCTTCTTGCATGACCTCTTCCTGTGAATAGGGCTGCTGAACCTCTGAAAAATTGGTTTTTCGCTCTTCCGCACCTGCCTTGCGAAAAGGAAATCCGCCGACGCGGTTTGGCTCGACCATCAAGAATCAACACGAACTTTTTGCTTAATAGAGTTACTTGCGATTAGCAAATATCTGCAATGACAATAGTTAGTTTACGCGCCACATGCACGCACATATCTTGCTTCTTGTGTTTATGTGCGTAGTATGCATATCACACATTCATGACAAAGATTGCTTGTTTTCCAGATCAAGCCGACGCGTATATGAGGTACGAGATTGCAGCAATAAACAGCCCCACGTCTGCCAGTTCGTCGTCTAGCTGCACTCGATGGCCCCGCTCTTCTGTTCCCAAGCCGGATGCTTCGCCCACTGCTGTGCCGCGCAGTCTCTTTATCTTGTCCCTCAAGTTGCGGTGATGGTAGTCGATTTGTGAAAGCTCGGCATCATCGTCATCAAAACCGTCCAGCCTGCTGATGTACCTTACGGCACCATTGACGTGTTCGTCCCAGTGCTTGCCCGCAGGGTGGCCAGCCATCATGTAAAAGTTGCCGTTGTGCTTGAACATCTGTTCACGTACAACAAACACCTCATCTTTTGATGGAACGTCGCCATCGGCGTCGCGCCGGTCTTTTGCTCTTGCCAATTTGCGCACAGAGAAGGAAAAGGGTCGGAGTTCTCCATGCACACGCCTATCAAGCGACCACTCCATGCCGTCTTTGTGCCTTACAAGTCTGAAACCGTTGTCGTCGTTTTCTTTTTTTATTTCAGCGATCTCTTTTTCATCGCCAGAGAATATCACAGCATCCGGCTGCTGTTTTGATTCTCTGTGTATTTTTTTAACTATGAAATCCGAGGCAATTCTACCTTGTACAAATTATGCACAAAAAACGCTTTTATGCTTTCTTTCTTCAAATCAGAGACAGAGCAGAAAAAATCACGGAATAATATATACACCCACAACATGACGACGTACAGAAAAATTGTATGTTGCCTTCTAACGCTCAAAAATGAAAAGATCCTTGACGTTGCTGAACTGATGGCAGTTTGGACACTCAAACGTCTCGTCGTCAATCCGGTTAAGATCTGCAAGCAAAAAATCAAAAGCGCATGAAGGACAGAAGGTGTGTTTCATCTTGTATGTGTGCAGATTATTATCTGCCAACGAGGACTAATTAACGCTAGCCGGGAATGCCAACTTCGTCCATCGTGAACACAAAGCGGGAACCCGCGTACGTGTCCTCGGTGCCCTCGCGCTGCCAGTTCACCTTGTATTCTTTTGTCACCTGCTTGCCGATTATTTTTATTGAAGTCGGCAGGTCCGCAAACAGTTTCTCCACCTTTTCCGGGTTCTTTGTCATGAGGACCGACCTGCGCCTCTTCATCAAGTATTTCACGGCGACATTCCGGTGCACGTGCCCTTCCACAGGTATCTGCTCCTTGCCGGTGTCAATAGTAAACTGGCGCTTGGCCATCAGCTGCTACTAGAATCAAAGGGATGGATAGAAAAGCTTTGTGGTTTTTATAGAAAAAGAAAAGGGGAGGCGTTGCCTCCCATTGGGGGGCTTTTTTAACCCGTGGAGTTGCCGCTCGTCGTGGCGTTACCACCAGAGGTAGCGTTACCACCAGAGGTAGCGTTACCACCAGAGGTAGCGTTACCACCAGAGGTAG